>JBDRMN010000080.1:0-3729 GCA_043812055.1 Patescibacteria group bacterium | reverse complement strand
ATGAAAGACTGGACGAAGAGGAAGTTCTCGAGCGGGGAGAGGGCAATGGCGTTTTCCCAGAAGGCTTTGCCGCCTTCTCCGGAAATTAGCGAAATCACCGCTTCGAAGAAGTAAACCGGGAGAGCGATCAAGGTCGCGAATAGATCTGTCAGCCAGAAGCCCCCGACGCTTTCAGCAAGCGTTACCCGGGTTATCGCGAAAGAAGAAAAGCCGAAGATTCCGGCAGCCAATACGGTGTAGCCGAGCAGGCGTTTGAGATTAAAACGATCAAAAACCTTTACAGCGAGGATGACAGCGATGATCGAAGCAATGTGCGAAGCGGTATTGATAAAGCCGATTGTTTCTGCGCCGAGCCCCAGATCATTTTTTAAGTAAAAGAACATGGGGCTGCCTGCTCCGGGATTGAAGCGCCAAAGCAGGATGAAAAGCATTGCGACGAAGATCGTGCCACTGGCGAGTTTCAACTTCTTTAGCTTCATAAAGTAAGTCGCAATCCAGGCAAAAAAACCACCCCAGGTGACGACGCCCCAGATGGTTCTCGGCAGACCCGTGAGATCAGGGAGCAGGTTGGGGAAAGCGAGGTTGCCGATGATGAGGATGAAGATCGCGATCAAACTCAAGACGAAGGCGGGAGTGAGCTCATGACGAGCGACATTCTCATCCTCCCTACTTACCGGTTTCTCACGGATAAAAAAGGAAAGGACGAAAGTGCCGAGCGGCAGGAGCGCGGCGATAAAGAAAATTTGATGCGGAGTCAGAAGGTTGCGGTAGATCAGCAGCCCGGAAAAAAACGTGGCAAAAAATGCTGCCACGCGGATAGAGGCCTGGGTGATTCCCTGGAGACGGGTGACATTTTTCAGATTACTTTGTTCAACGATGAAGCCGTCTGTGGCAGTGTCCGTTAACCCCAAGCCGACGTTGGCAATTACGAGCGGAATTAAAAAAGAGATGAAATCATGCCCCATGATTGCAATCCAGGCGTAACCGATGACGGCGATCAGGGGAGCGAAGTGGAGGTAGGGCCGCCGGCGGAACTTCCCGATGGGAACCAGATCGGTCAATAAGCCGTAAAGCGGCTTGATGCTCCAGGGGATGATGCTCGCCGCGCCAATCAAACCCATCTGATAAAAATCCAGGCCCAGCTGTTCCCGCAAGATCACCGCCTCCGCAATGCCCACGATCGAGCCGCTGCCTTGCACGAAATAAACCCAGGAGATGAAGAACTCGTTGAAGTTTTTGAGTGGAGAGAGTCTTTTGAGGGTGGCAGTGAATGCATTCATTGCTGAGCATTTTAACTTAAATTATTCTCATAATTTCAAATTTCAAAGCTCCCACCTTCGCTCTTCGAGCTTCCATCCTTCGCTTCGCTTCGGAGGACAAGTCACGTCGTTCGCGAACGACAGTGACAAGTCGAGCTACGGTGGGCAAGCAAATTACAATTCAAGCCCAAAATCTAAATGTCAAAGTTGTTTGACATTCGGTCATTTGAAATTTGGGATTGATTTGGTATTTGGATTTTGAGCTTTGGATTTCTAACAGGAAAAGGTCAGCTGAAGGCAGCTGACTCTCATTTGATGCTAAAAGTTTTCTCAGCCCTTAATCTTGGTAATCTCCAGTTTCGCTTCCCACTGCCGATGTCCGTGCTCTACTCGATAACGCTTGCGTTGTTTCATTTTGAATACGCGGACTTTAGCACCCTTCTTAATTTCTAAAACTTTCGCCTCGACGGTCGCACCCTCGACCAGGGGAGTGCCGATTTTCGTATCTTTGCCGTCGCTGACGAGGAAAACGTGGTTGAGCTTCACAGTTTCCCCCTCTTCCCCGACTTTCTCGGTTTGCACGGTATCACCCTCCGCGACGCGGAATTGTTTGCCTCCGATGCCGATGATGGCGAATTTGGACATTTTGGGATTGAGGATTAAATGGAGCCGCCGAGCGGAATCGAACCGCTGACCCCACCCTTACCATGGGTGTGCTCTACCGACTGAGCTACGGCGGCGATTTGTGAATGGGTGAGCCGCCTGTCCCGCCCTGGCGGGACGACCTCACCCTTACCATGGGTGCGCTCTACCGACTGAGCTAAGGCGGCGATTATATAGTGAGCCGCCGACCCCGCCAAGGCGGGGTGACCCCACCCTTACCATGGGTGTACCTCATCAAGCTGCCTGCCCCGAGCGAAGTCGAGGGGAGCTACGGCGGCGGAACTTTAGTGTTTAAATTTTTAGGTCTTTAAGTCTCTAAGTGACTGAGTTCAGCTGTTTTAGCAAGTTGGTGCTAGATTTTGGCAGAGGCGTTTTTTAGATGGCACTTAAAGACACAATGACTCAAAGACTTAGAGACTCAATAACTAAATAACTGCATCCCGGACAAAAGGTACCAGCGCCGCAATCCGCGCTTTCTTAATCGCGCTGGCCAGCAAACGTTGATGAGCAGGACAGACGCCAGAGTAGCGGCGTGGCTGGATCTTGCCGTCCAGATTGATATAGCGGCGCAGCACGCGAATATTCTTGTAATCAATAAAATTCGCGTGGGTGACACAGAATTTACAAATTTTGTGCGTTTTTTTGGCCATTTTTCAGTTATTAGGGAATTATTCCTTTTTTTCATCCGTTTCGGCTGGTTGATCGTCCTCACCGAAGGCAATAGCAGCATCCTCCCCTTCGCTAGCTCCCTCAGCATCGCTGGATACGTTCCCCTCGGTTTCGCTGCTAGAACGTTTTTCCAGCTTGATAACGTCATCGATAACCACCTCCGTCCGGAAGCGCTTTTTACCGGTATCTTCTTCAATCCAATTGCGGGTTTTTAGATAGCCCTCGATATAGACGAGGTTGCCTTTTTTGAGAATCTGGTGACAGATTTCAGCTCGCCGGGCCCAGGCCGTGATCTCGTGGAATTCCGCGAGACTGTGTTGCTCGCCACCCTGGTCCTTCCAGTCCCGGTTGGTCGCCATTCCGAAGGTGCAGATTGCCTGACCGTTTTGAGTTTGCTTGAGCTCGGGATCCCGGGTGAGATTTCCGACCAAGATTACTTTGTTCACGCTACGCATTTTGGAAGGTTATTAAGGTTGATAGGGTTACTAAGGTTTATAAGGTTGAAGGTTTAGAGGTTGTCGAGAATGTCGTCGAGTTTTTTATCGAGCTCGGCCGCATCCTTGGCGAGCTTTTCGGGAGCGAGTTTTTCGGGAGCCTTCGGAACTTTTTCCTCGGCAATCTTAATTATCTTGGGCAGTTCAATCTCTTTCATTATTGGTTTAAACACCTTCTTCTTTACCGGTTTATGTCCTTCCTCTTTCACTATTGCTTCAAGTTTCGTGAAATCATGCTCGAGATCTTCAGGAGTATATTCCCGCCACTCGTAATATTTGGGAACGACGTAGAGGAGGTGGCGAATTACCTTCGGCGAAAGCCGCAGACTGTTCTCCAGCTCGAGCAATTTGTCCTGGGGGGCAGTGAAATGGTAAATCAAGTAGGTGCCTATCTTTTCGCCGCCGATTTTGTAGGCCAGCGGACGCAATTCCCATAAAGCTTTATTTTCGATTTTACCAACCTTAGTTACTTCAGCTTCCCACTTCTCAGACTGCTTTTGCAGCTCCACACCCTTCAAAGTACCTGCTAAAACGATCAGGAGCTCGTAACTTTTGCTGGTCTTTTTGTCAGAATCTTCCATACTTTTTGTGGTTAAATGGGGAGGCACGAGTCCAACCCAAAAAAGCTGGGGAATTTTAAGGAT
>JBDRMN010000079.1:0-20199 GCA_043812055.1 Patescibacteria group bacterium | reverse complement strand
GCTTACCAAAACAAACTTCTCTTCGTCTGGAAATTTCTTTGTTATTTCTTTAACAAGCTTGATGAGGCTCAGTGCTAATTTCCAGACTTCGAGATCTTCAAACTTGAATTTCATTTAGAACAAGCGAAGCGATAGAACAATTAGAACATTTCTAACCCCTTTCAGCCCAGTTAAGTTTTTGCCGTAAGATTTCAAAATGGTTACGACTGACGGGATGAATCACTTTTAATTCCCAGTCCGCTTTGCGAAAAATGATTTCGTCTCCGATCCGTAGCGGGAAATTCACCTGACCATCGGCCGTGAGGGTAACATTCTTATCATTAATACGGGCTTGGATTACCGCATGTTCGGGAAGCACCAGAGGGCGGTGGGCGAGGAGGTGGGGATTGATCGGAGTCAGGATGAAGGAATGGAGTTCGGGATCGACGATCGGGCCACCCGCCGCCAAGGAGTAGGCTGTCGATCCGGTGGGAGTGGCGACCAAAGCACCGTCGGCATGGAAGGTCGCGATTCTCTTTCGGTTGGCTGAAAAATCCAGCTTAATCAGGCGGGCAAGCTTGCTCTGGGTGAGGGCGGCTTCATTGAGGGCCTGCAGGCGTTTGACGACCTTCTTTTTTCTGACGACTTCTACGCTGAGCAGAACCCGCTGGCTAATTTCGAATTTTCCGCGGAAAAAGTCAGTCAGCAGGGGTTTGATTTTGGTGGGAGAGTATTCGGTGAGAAAACCAAGAGTGCCGTCGAGACGGATTCCGGCGAAGGAGGCTGCCGCCCCGTGGAATTTCCGTACGGCACCGAGCAGGGCACCGTCTCCACCAAAAACCAGGATCAAATCGGCAGACTTTTTGATCGCGGCGACCGAGCTACTTTGCTCTCCCACGATTTTGGCAGTGCTACTGTCACAGAGTACACGCTTGCCTTTTTTGCGAAGAAATTTAATGAGAGAGACAAAATACTTCTGGCGTCTTTTTAGGTTGGCACGAGCCGTAAGCGCAATAATATTTAATTCAACTTTTGACATGCGTTCATTTTAATTAATTCCGCTAAAATGCGCTGGATGAATGGCTTCCTCGTAATTAACAAGCCGGCGGGGATTACTTCGCATGACGCCGTGGCCTTCGCGCGGCGCCGGCTAAAAACGAAGAAAATCGGTCACGCGGGGACGCTCGATCCGCTGGCGACTGGGGTATTGGTCTTGGGTATTGGCGCTGGCACGCGTTTGCTGGAATACCTAGTTGGCTGCGACAAAGAGTATGAAGCGGAAATCACTTTCGGAGCGCGGAGCAATACTTGTGATGCGGATGGAGAAATTACTGCCGACCCCAAAGCTCAGGAATTTACCAGGGATGATCTCGAAAACGTTTTGCAAGAATTTACCGGTAAAATCAGCCAGCTGCCGCCGCAGTTCTCGGCGATCAAGGTCGACGGTAAGGCAGCTTATGAGCGGGCGCGGGCAGGAGAGAAAGTCCTGCTGTCTCCGCGCCAGATCAAAATATTTTCTCTTGCTCTTCGTCAGTTCAGCTACCCCAAGGCGGAAATAAAAATTCACTGTGGTAGTGGCACCTATGTCCGGGCGCTGGCACGGGATCTCGGGGAACGCCTGGGAACGGGGGCTTATCTTTCTAAACTCACGCGGACACGGGTGGGCGATTTCCAGATCAATCAGGCGCTGCCGCTGAAATCAATTCGGCCAGAAAAATTGCTGCCCCTTGAAGAGGGGATTCTTTTTCCTCAAATCAGTCTCACCCGGGTCGAGGCTGAGAAAATTTCCATGGGGCAAAAGATTCCGGCGCGAACCAGTGAAACCAGAGTAGCGGGTTTTTTCGAAGGTCGCTTGCTGGCGATTTTGGAACGGGAAGAGAAAAAGCATTCGTTGAAGCCGGCGAAGGTCTTTGTGAGTTGCGAGTTACCAGTTGCCAGTTACCAGAAGAGGGACAAGGAGGAGTTTTTAACGAAAAAGATCGGGCAACAATTTTAAATTTTTATCACCAACTACTAACTACAAACTATCAACTACTTACCACTCATCTTCGCCTTTCTCCTAACTTCTTTCCTAACGCTTTCGGCGGTGAAGTTTTTTCCGCATTTGGGCTTGCTCGATAATCCGGAGAAGTTTGGCTTCAGGCGGGCACCGATCCCTTACTACGGGGGGGTGGCGATTTTCTTCGCCTTTATTATCTCCGTACTGGTATTCCTGCCGCTGACGAAAGAGGTGCTGGGTTTGCTCGCGGGAGTGACTCTGCTCGCGATCGTTGCTTTTCTCGACGATGCTTACAATCTGCCCCCGCTCCTGCGCCTGTTTTTCCAAATCGTCGCTGCGGGGATACTGATTCTGGCGGGCGTGGGGATCACGCATCTCACGAATCCACTAGGGGGAACCTTCGACCTGGCTGCCTTTGATTGGAATCTCGGCATCGGTGGTGCGGAGTATCACTTCACTTTACTGGCAGACTTATTCACGGTGGCGTGGGTGCTACTGCTCGTTAATTCACTTAACTGGCTGGATGGCGTTCCCGGACTGAGCTCGGGAATCACCGGACTGGCGGCACTCGCAATTTTTTTCCTCGCTGCTCGCTCCGGCTTTCATTACTTCGATCAAAGCGCCGTAATTGCACTGGCGGGAATCCTGGCGGGAGCCGCACTGGCGTTCACGTTTTTTAATTTCCCCCCGCCCAAAATTTTGCTCGGAGATTCCGGATCGATGCTGCTTGGTTTCGTGCTCGCTGCGCTGGCGATCTTCTCCGGAGGGAAAGTGGCTACAGCCGCGCTCGTCCTCGGATTTCCCCTGCTCGACGCCCTCTGGGTGATTCTGCGGAGGATCTTCGCGGGAGAATCCCCATTTAAGGGTGACTTTGGACATCTCCATCACCGACTGCTGGCGGCAGGGCTTAGTGAACGCAAAACCGTGATCGCGGTTTATCTAGCCTCCGCAGCTTTTGGCTCGATCGCACTCTTCATCGATAATGCGTTTGGCAAACTGATTGCGCTGGCGACGCTATTGGCGGTGATGCTAATGATTGGCTGGCGACTGCGGAAATATCGGCTGAAGAAACTAAGTTGAAACGCAGAACTTAGAACTTAGAACGTGTAACGTGAAACTTGAAACTTGAAACGTGGATGTTTAGTTTTTCAAGCTCGCAATCGCCTCTTCGCGATTCTTTGAACCGAAGATGTAATTTCCCGCCACGAGCACATTAGCACCGGCTGCTTTCACGGTTTTGGCTGTTTCGGCATTGATCCCGCCGTCAACGGCGATATCGAGCTCGGGAGCGAGTTCTCGCAGTTCCGAAATTTTGGGCACGCAGTCGGCGATGAATTCCTGTCCACCGAAACCGGGCTCGACGGTCATCACGAGTACGAGATCCACTCCGGCAAGCAGATTCTTAATATTTTCAACGGGTGTCTGGGGTTTGATTGAAATTCCGGCTTTGCAACCGAGCTCGTGGATTTTCTCCAAAACGTCTTCGACTCCATCGATTTCCGCATGGACGGTGATCAGGTCTGCGCCTGCTTTTACGAAGTCTGCCAATAATCTCTCGGGTTTACTCACCATGAGGTGGCAATCTTTGAATAGTTTTGTTTGGAGACTCTGCACTACCGGAGCGCCGATCGTGAGATTCGGAACGAAATGACCGTCCATCACGTCGACATGCAACCAATCGGAATAGGGTTCGATACTCGCGATTTCCTCGTTTAATTTGCCGAAGTCGGCGGAGAGAATGGAAGGGGCGATTTTTAGGGGTGGGGGCATATTAGGTTCTAGGTTCTAGGTGCTAGGGAATAGGGAGACGCCCCGGCGGGGCGTCTTTACGAGATGTCGATTTTTTTAACCCGATCTTCGTGGCGACCGGCTTCGAAATCGGTATTTAGGAATTTTTCCAGGATTTCTTTGGCCAGCTCAGGATCAGCCTCTCGGCCAGCGAGAACGAGAACGTTGGCGTCATTATGTTTCCGGGCCAGCTCGGCGTCTTCTGTACTGACGCAACGGGCAGCGCGGATACCGGTGTGGCGATTGAGGGTCATCGAAATTCCCAATCCGGTTCCACAAATGCCAACGCCTTGGGAATCTTCCGCAGCCAAAACTTTCTCCGCGAGTGCGTGGCCGAAGTCCGAGTAATCCACATCTTCTTCTGAATCCGTGCCCAGATCAGCGAATTCAATATTTTTCCCAACGAGAACACGCTTGAGTTCTTCTTTGAGCTGATATCCGGCGTGATCGCTTGATAGAAAGATCATTATTTATCTCAATTAAGAAATGGACTTTCATCACCACCTTCAGTCCGCTCTCCAAAACCAGGAGGAGGTATTGCTCTTCCACCTGCTCGCGATATTGATTTCCAATAATTTTGGCACTTTGCGCAAGTTACTTTTTGTTCAGGGGTTAGCGGTTCTCTGTTAAATAAAATGTTACAGACCAGGCGTCTTGCTGCTTCAACTATCTGAGACGTTATACTTTGAGGGATTTCCACTTTATAGTTGTTTAAATGAAATAGAAATTAAATTTTTACCGTCACTTCTGCTGTCATCTTCTTCGCCCCAAAAAGTTTCTCGAATTCTTCAGCGGTAAGGCTTTCAACTTCGAGAAGACGCTCGGCGATGCGCTTTAATCTCACCTTGTTTTTTAACAGAATGGATTTGGCGGTTTGGTAGGCGGATTCGATAAGGCGCTTGACCTCGCCATCGATACAAAAGGCCATTTCCTCAGAATAGTCGCGTTCGTGCATCAGGTCTTTGCCGATGAAGATATTACCGTGAGACTTGCCGTAAATTACCGGACCAAGCTTCTCACTCATGCCGTATTGCGTCACCATGGCGCGGGCGATCTTGCTCGCCCGGTCGAGATCATTGCTGCTGCCGGTAGTGACTTCGCCGAAGACGAGCTCCTCCGCGACGTGACCACCGAGGAGACTAGCGAGCTCGTCGTGGAAACGGGACTCACTCTCCAGCCGTCGGTCTTGCTCCGGCAGATACCAGGTGACTCCGAGCGCCATGCCGCGGGAGACAATCGAGACTTTGTGCACCGGATCAGTGTGGGGGAGTGCGTGGGAGACGACGGCGTGACCGGATTCATGGAAGGCAGTAATCTTACGTTCTTCGTCTGTGAGTACGCGGGATTTTTTCTCCGGACCCAACGCGACTTTTTCGATTGATTGCTCGAGCTCGGATTGGTTGATCGATTTCAGGCCTTTTTTTGCGGCGAGGATGGCTGCTTCATTCAGTAAATTCTCGAGGTCCGCTCCGGTGAAACCCGGAGTTTGCTTGGCGACCTTTTCAATATCAGCGTTTTTGGCGAGGGGTTTATTGCGGACGTGCACTCCGAGAATCTCCTCGCGCTCTTTCACGTCGGGCATGTCGATCACGACACGACGATCGAAACGACCCGGACGCAGTAACGCGGGATCCAGTACATCCGGCCGGTTGGTTGCCGCCATGACGATCACATTCGTATTGGTTTCGAAACCGTCCATCTCGGTCAGGATCTGATTCAGAGTCTGTTCGCGTTCGTCGTGACCACCACCCAGTCCTGAACCGCGTTGTCTACCAACTGCATCAATTTCGTCGACAAAAACAATTGCCGGAGCATTGCGCTTGGCTTTTTTGAATAAATCCCGGACACGGCTCGCACCGACACCGACAAACATTTCGACGAATTCGGAACCGCTGATCGAGAAGAAGGGAACATTAGCTTCACCAGCGACGGCCCGAGCGAGGAGAGTTTTGCCCGTTCCCGGAGGGCCGATGAGCATTACGCCCTTCGGGATTTTCGCTCCCATGGCGAGATACTTCTTCGGATTTTTGAGGAAGTCAACAATTTCAACGAGCTCTTCCTTCGATTCCTTCGCGCCGGCTACATCGTCAAAGGTAGTTTTGTTCTTCGTCTTGTCGGAGACCTGGGCGCGGGACTGGCCGAAACTCATCGCGCCTTGATTGTGCGATTGGGCTTGCCGCATCATGTAGATGAGGAAGGCGGCGATCAGGACAAAGGGAATGATTCCTGCGATCACATTCAACCAAAACTCACTTCCGGTCGAGTCCACGGCCTCAATCACGACGCCACTGGCTGGGTTGTTTAACCCGAGATCCGTGAGCGATTCACCCAATGGTCGAGTCGCTCGCTCGATTTCTCCAGACTTCAGGGTGACCAATAGTCCCGTTCCTTCCACGCGAATTTTTTCAATCTCACCGGCGCTGTGCTGTTGCTGAACAGTAGTAATGGGAACTTCAGGAGTCGGTTCGCCCTGCTCGCCAAACATCACGTAGACGCTCGCGGCAATTAGTGCGAGGATGAGGAGAGTAGTGAGTCCGCTACGGCGGCGGGGAACCTTCATAGACGAGTAGTTAGTAGCAGGTATTTAGTAGATTGTAGAGCGGGGAAGAGTTTAGCTGGGGAGGAAGGGGAATTCAATTTGGAAACCTAAAACTTGAAACTTGAAACGTAAAACTTAGGAGTTCGCCAATTTGCTTATAAATTAGTAAAATAGCCCTATGCGTATAGCAATAGTTGGTTACGGAAAAATGGGACAAGCTGTGAAGGCAACGGCTGCAGCGGCTGGCCATGAAGTTGTTGCTGTTGTTGACCCTGAGGCTTCTGAAGCCACGGCGAAAGAAATTTCTGCGGGAAATTTGAACAGGGCAGAAGTGGCGATTGATTTCACGCACCCGGACACAGTTCTCGACAACATTCAAAAACTTGCCGAAACAAAGGTCCAGATTGTCGTGGGCACTACCGGTTGGTACGACTCTCTTCCCGAAGTCGAGAAAATCGTTAAAGACGCCGGAATCGGCCTACTCTACGCCGGAAACTTTTCAATCGGGGTGAATGCGTTTTACGGTCTGGTGGCGGAGGCGGCCCGGAAGCTCACGGGTAAAGAGTTCGATGTCTCGATTCACGAAACTCACCACACGGCCAAGGTTGATGCACCGAGTGGTACTGCCCGTGAACTGGCGAATATTGTGATTGAAAATTTCCCGGAGAAAAAAGAAATTTCAACTGACGACACCGAGCAGCCCTCGCCTGAGGCATTACGGATTTCTTCTTCGCGAGAGGGGAAGGTGGTGGGGATTCATGAAGTTACCTTCGATGGAGCCAGTGACACGATTACGCTTACTCACTCAGGCAAAAATCGCGACGGCTATGCTCAGGGAGCGGTGCTGGCAGCAGAATTTTTGCAAGGAAAGAAAGGGGTGTTTACGGCGAAGGACTTGTTTTAGGTGCTAGGCGCTAGAATTAGCAGACGCGATGAATCGCGTCTCTACAGGTTTTCAAGCTTTTCCAGAATCTCGCCACTGCGGTCCAGCTCCAGGATGATTTTGGGGACTTTTTTCATGACCAGCTTTTTATTAAGGGCGGCTTGGATTTTGGCGACTGTTTTTCGCGCAACTTCATCGAATTGATGTGAGTTACGAAAGACACTCATACCGACTTTCGCGCTGTCGAAACCTTTTGCCACTTTCACCCACAGTACGCTTACCATGCCGAATTTTTTGATAGGAAAGGAACCGGGAAGGATCTCGGCGATTTCCCTTACAAGTGATTTTTCGAGTTGGTCGCGACGGGTGAAGGTCATTGGGTTGTATTTAGGGGAGGCAATTCGTGAATTGCCTTTACTATACGTTGGTCGTTGAGCGAAATGATTTTAGGCTAAAATCTGATTGATGGCCGAAAAGTTGAAAGTCGTTTTCGCCGGGACTCCGGACTTTGCGGTGCCGAGTCTGGAAAGATTGCTAGAAGATTCTGAAATTGAAGTTGTCGCAGTATTTACCCAGCCGGATCGGCCGGCGGGTCGGGGACAGGAGCTGAGTGCGCCACCGGTCAAAAAGGTAGCGGAAGAAAAGGGAATTCCACTTTTCCAACCGGAGAAACTGGAAGCCAGCGAATTACAAAAATTCAGTCCGGATTTTTTGGTGGTGGTGGCCTACGGAGTGATCCTCGCGGATGACGTTCTCAGCTTGCCAAAATTTGGCTGCATTAATTTGCACGCAAGCCTGCTGCCGAAGTTTCGGGGGGCTTCGCCAATTCAGTCCGCTATTCTTTCCAGTGAAGACAAAACGGGGGTGAGTTTTATGCGAATTACAGAGAAGCTGGATTCCGGACCGGTCTACACGCAGTTCAAAGTAGAGATTGCTGAGAAAAATGCGGAGGAGCTGGGTACTGAGCTGGCAGCACTGGGTGGAGAGAAATTCCCGGAAGTCCTGAAAATGCTTGCGGCAGGGGAACTGAAAGAAACTCCGCAGGATGATGCGCAAGCTTCTGAATGTAAGAAGATAGAAAAGGCGGATGGGAAGGTTAATTGGGAAAAGGATTCGGCGGAAACTTTATTGAAAAAATTACGGGCGTTTACGCCGTGGCCGGGGGTGTGGACGGAGATTGGTGGAAAGAACTTAAAGTTAGTGGACTTTGAAACGTGGAACGTGGAACATGAAACACAGAAGGATGGCGAGACTTTTGAGCGAGCTGGGAAGATTGGTGTGCAGAGCGCTGATGGAGCAATTCAGCTAATAAAAGTTCAACTGGAAGGAAAAAAGGCGCTGGATGTTCAGGAATTTGTGAAAGGGAATGCGGATTTTGTGGGTGCTAAACTGGGCTAGCAATGCTTCTTACCCGCCAAGATCTCGAGAAACGTGAACGTGAAGTGCTCGCGCCGTACGCGACCTTTTCCGATTCCATTGAACGTGAACACCCGGACCCTTCGACAAGCTCAGGGCAGGTAATCAAGGATAAATTTCGTACGGCTTTTCAGCGGGACCATGCGCGGATTATTCATTCCAAAGCATTCCGCCGCCTGAAGGGCAAGACCCAAGTTTTCGTCGCGCACCATGGTGATCATTTCCGGAATCGACTTTCCCACTCCTTGGAAGTTGCGCAAATCGCAAAAAATCTCGCCCGGAATCTGGGAGTGAACGAAGACCTCACGACGGCAATTGCCTTGGCACACGACCTCGGCCATACCCCGTTTGGCCACACGGGCGAGGAAAAGCTGAATGAATTGCTGCAACCGTTTGGAGAAAGGTTCGAACACAATCGTCAGTCGCGGCGGATTTTGACTACGTTGGAGAAAAAATACGCGAAATTCGACGGACTAAATTTAACTTTGGATTTGTTGGACGGCTTGGCGAAACATTCCACACCTTATGATGCACCGGAGGAGGAGGATGGGCGGCAGCCTTCTTTGGAGGCCCAGATTGTCAACCTGGCGGATGAAATTGCCTATACCAATCATGATCTCGATGACGGTTTGCGGGCGGGGATTTTTCGGAAACAAGATCTAAAGGGATTGCAGTTGTGGGAGGCGGCTACAGAAAAGGTGGATCCGAAACTACCCGCAGAGGCTTTTAACCACCGGGCAGTTTCGGCGTTGATTGATTTACTGACCTGTGATCTGCTGACGACCACGGAGGGAAATTTGAATAAAAATAAAATCAATTCACTTAAAGAAGTTCAGAACCTTCCAAAACCACTTGTGGAATTCTCAGAAAACATTAGTGCCAAGCTCGACGAACTGCGTAAGTTCCTCCGGGAAGAATTTTATCTAGCTCCGTCGGTGGCGCAGTTGTCGCAAAAGGGGACAGCAACAATCACAAAAATTTTCGAAGCTTTACTTAAAGAACCGGAACTTTTACCCACCGATTTTCAAAAAATCCAGCCCACTCATACCGCCATCGCCGACTTCGTCGCGGGAATGACGGACAATTACGCGAACGAGTTTTGTGCTAAAATTACGCGGAATTAAGCAGTTTTATGCAAGAAAAGTTTCGTATTTCGGCACTTGGTCGAACCCATCGTAAGCGCTTTGAAGAGCAAAAGAAGCCAAGCCACTGGTTGCGTCGGCTGGGGATTTTGGCAGCCGCATTCGTAGTACTTTTTTTGGCACGTACTTTTGTGGTGTTGATTATACTGCAGACTGCTCAGTTTATGCTTACGCCGGTCTTGCCGAATATCGATGAAGCAACGGCTCTCTACGCGAGCCAGTCCACGATTATTTATGACCGGGAGGGCAGTGAACTCTACACGATCCACGGGGACGAAAACCGTTTTGAAATTCCCTTTGAAAAAATTCCCGAAAGTGTGAAACTGACGACCATCGCTGCGGAGGATGACCAGTTTTTTACGCATCCCGGTTTCGACGTGGACGGGATTGTGCGGGCGGTTCTGGGAGAACTGGGTTTTAATTATATCGGTGGTGGTAGCACGATTACCCAGCAATTCGTCAAAACTGCCTACCTTTCTCCTGAAAAGACTTATTGGCGCAAGCTCCAAGAATTGATGCTCTCCCTCAAGTTCGAAAACAAATTTACCAAAAACGAAATTCTCGAAATGTATCTCAACCGGATTCCCTACGGAGGCAACGCCTACGGGATCCAGGCGGCCGCTCAGACTTTTTTCAACAAAAACGCGGAAGAATTGAGTATCGCGGAAAGCGCAATTTTGGCGGCACTACCCCAGCGGCCCTCGAAGTATTCTCCCTACGGCCAAGACCGCGAGTTCCTCATGGGCAGTTGCGGGAAGTTGGAGGAAGTGGCGGACACGGAGGTTACCGGCGATTTGAGGCTGAAAATAAAAGCGAGCGCTGAAGTCTGGCTCAAGATTTCAGTTGATGGAGAGGTGCAGAAAGAAGGAATTTTTGCCGTCGGAGAATTTGTCGAATTTGATTTTGCGGAGAATTTCAACGTGATTTCCGGCAACCAATCCTTCCAGGTTCTCGTCAACGGTGAGGAAATTTCCACAAAAAACCAGTCCAATTTCACTGGCAGGAGAGTGGATTTCGCCGAAAGTGAAATGGTAGTGGTAGTCGCCTGTGACTCGATCGATGATCCTGATTATGTCACCGGTCGCAAGGACTACGTCCTGAGTCGGATGTTGGATCTGGGTTTCATCACCGAGGAGGAATTCGAAATAGCGTGGATCGAATCCAACAATGTGAAGTTCACCTCTTATCGCGAGCCAATCAGGTCGCCCCACTTTGTCTTTTTTGTCCGAGACCTGCTTGAAGAACAATTCGGCAAGGATGTGGTTGAGCGGGGCGGTTTACGAGTTTTTACCACTCTCGACCCCGCACTCCAGGCCAAAGCCGAAGAATTGATTGCCGCGCAGTTCCCGCAAACTGAGAATGAGGACGGTTCGATCAACTGGCGCCACAATCGTTTCGATGCGACAAACGCTGCGCTGCTCGCAGTTGACAACACTACCGGGCAGGTCCTGGCGATGGTAGGTAGTCGTGATTATTTCGAAACCCTCCAGGAGGATGGTTACGGCAATGACGGAGCTACAAATCTCACCACGCGTCCCCGTCAACCGGGCAGTAGTTTCAAGCCTTTTGCCTACACGGCCGGGCTGCAGCAAGGCTACACACCGGCCTCGGTCTTTTGGGATGTCGAGACGAATTTCGGCAAAGGTACCGATGAATATACGCCGCAGAACTTCGATGGAGGATTCCTCGGACCGCTCTCAATGCGCAAAGCTATCGGCTACTCGCGCAATATCCCCGCAGTCAAGATGGCAATCCTCGCGGGTGAGTCAGCGATAGTAGAGACCGCTCACCAACTTGGAGTGACGAGTGTGAAAACGGATGGCCGCTATGGTCCAACAATTGGTTTGGGAGCGACGGAAGTACCAATGCTGGAGATGGTTCGGGGTTACTCAGTCTTTGCGAACGGGGGTTATCTGGTTGAATTCACCCCAATCCTCAAAGTCACAGATTCCAGAGGTAATGTAATCGACGAGTTCGAAGAAGCGGAGCGCAAATTGGTGCTGGATCCGCGGATGGCCTATCTCATGACGAATATCCTCTCGGATTCCTCTGCCCGCCCGAGTGCTTGGAACGGTTGGCTCAATCTGCCGGATCGTCCCAACGCTGCCAAGACCGGTACGGCCAACAAGCGCATTTCTGAGGAAAAAATTCTGCCGGGAGATGTCTGGACAATCGGTTACACACCCCAAATTACTGCCGCGGTCTGGATGGGTAATAACGACGGTACACCGATGAATGTGAGCGGAACGGGTTTGGCTTCGGCCAGCCCGGTCTGGAGTGCTTTTATGAAATTTGTCCACGCAGATGCGCCGGTTAAACAATTCAAAATTCCGGAAGGAATCGTCCAGCGTTCGGTTTCACGTCTAACCGGTAAAATCGCCAGCGACACCACCCCCGTTGATCGGATTGTCGTAGAGACTTTCGTCGATTCACAGGTACCACTCGAACTCGATGATGCTTTCGTGGAGGTTGAAATTGACGCTGCTTCGGGTAAATTGCCGGGTGAGTACACTCCCGATTCGGCGATAGTCAAAAAGAAATTTGTCAATCTACACTCTGAGCGGGACTATGATCCGGAGTGGGAAAATCCGGTTCAGGAATGGCTGAAAGCTTCTGCAAAGGGCACTGATACTGTTTTTGAACCGGCACCGACTGAAATAGACGATCTGCATACCGCCGAAACGAAGAAATTTCAGCCAAACATCTCGATCATTTCTCCGGTCTCCGGCAGCACCGTGCAGAAGCAAGCGATCGGAGTGTGGGTCAAGGTGGCCTCCCCCCACGGGGCGGAAAAAGTGGAGTATTACCGGGATGATGAGCTGGTGTCCACCGCTACCGCGCCACCCTGGAAAGGTAATCTGGCGATACCTTTGCGAGTGCAGGATGGAGAGCGGGTTACGATTACCGCCAAAGTCTTCGATAAGCTCTACTACGCTGATACAAGCTCGGTAGAGGTTATCGTCGGTGAGGACACCCAAGAGCCGACGGTTCGCATTACTGCTCCCACCAGCGGACAGGATGTTCCACGGGGGGCGACCCTGCTGGCCAAGGCGGACGCGTTCGACGCCGGAGGGGATATCGTGAGTGTTTCCTTCCGTCTAGACGGAGTATTGCTAAAGCGTCTCACCACAACACCCTACGAAACCCCGCTGATAATCCGCAATTCGACTGCACTTGGTCAGCATCTACTTGAAGTTTCCGTGACTGATACGGCCGGATTTACAGTTTCCGATTCAGTTTCCTTTGGGGTCACGGTAGGAGGTGATAGTCTCGAAGATTTTTCGGTGGTTTATCCGGCCGACGGAGCCGTGATTGCCGCCGGGACAGTGCGGGTTACTGTACTGGCGCAGATCAACCAGGCCAAATTCAGCCCGGAAGAAGTCGAGTTTATCGCCCGCAGTGTGGCGACCGGTGCGCGTACTACCTTCGCCCGGCTCGAGCACCCGAGCGGAGAGGCCTTTTCAGCGGTCTGGGAGGATTTCAGTCCGGGAGAGTATGAGATTTATTTCAAAGCGCGGGACGATGGAGGGAAGACGATTATTTCGGGACGGAATGCGGTAACGGTTAAATAGGAATGGAAGTAATTAGTGGTGGGTGCGAGTGGTGAGAAGGTTGTTGGGTCTTTGGGTTTTTAGGTCTCTGGGTATTGGTTCTTGGTTCCTGGTTCTTGATTCGGCTATTGGAACCTGTTCCCTGACACCTGTTCTCTAACCGTTCCCCGTTCCCTACATTATCCTGGATTTTTTCGTGATTTCTGCTAAAATATAGCTCTAAATTTTTCAGTAGTAAAAATCTTCAATTACCCATGCCAGCTAAATCCTCCAAGCGAGTTGCCTTTATCGGCCGTTTTCAACCCTTTCACAGGGGTCATCTTTCGGTGATTGAGGACCTGCTGCCGAAGTTTAATCAGGTACTCGTCGTGATCGGCTCATCCGACAAATTCCGCACACCAGAGAATCCCTTCACCGTGGGAGAACGTCACGCCATGGTAAAGGCCACACTCGACGATCTCGGAGTGAAGTCGGAAAAATTCAAAGTCGTGCCATTACCCGATATTGATGATGATGAGAAATGGCCCAAGCATGTGATCAAAACCTGTCCGGATTTCGAAGCTGTGGCGATTACCGATAATCCCCGCACCGAAGGACTTTTCAAGAAGCACACCAAAAAGAAAATTATCAAAACAAAGAAGAAATACGCGATTTCAGCGACCAAGGTCCGAGATGAGATTGGCAAAGGCGCTGACTTGGAAAAATACTTACCCCAACCAGTAATTGCCTTTTTGCAGAAAATCGGCGCAGCCAGGAAGATTATTGATATTGAAGAAGAATTGGAATTAGAAGGAGAGGAGGGAGGGAAATAGGTTCTAGGTTTTAGGTTATAGGGGCTAGGGGTTTTTGGGTTGTTAGGTTTTTGGGTCTTTGGGTGTGGTTCTTGGTTCTTAATTCTTAATACTGCATCCTTAGTACTAGTCCTACTACAAAATAGCGCAAAGTTACGCCATTATGTAGTATGGATTTTCAGGTTTCAGGTTCCAGGAATTCAAATGGAACAGGTGGACTACTCCGCATTTGCTTCTGCGAAAGGCTCTTCCCGAGCGATGATTTTTCTTACTTAGTCTCTCAGGCTCCCCGCCTCTTCCTTCAAGTCGGGATAAGTATTACCGATTTCACGTAAGGCGGTCATTGCGTGCACCAAGTTAGTGTCGGTTGCGCTGCCTTCTTGGGTGATATCTTGGATTGCCACCATGCCTTTTAAGTTGATTTTATCTAGCTGTGGATGGTCTCCTTTCCCCGCTTTTTTCACTTGCACAGCAAAAAAGGTTCTCAGCTCTTCACGAAATCCGGTAAGTGCGCTACTACTAGCGAAATCGATTGTTCTGTCAGCTTCAGTCATTTTGGTGAGGGTTAATGAAAAAGGAACTAAGCTTATTGTTTTCCGGGGAAACTACAACTCCTTGTTCAGGTTTTAGGTTCTAGGGAACAGTATGGTAGGAAATAACGCCGGAGCGCACTTGCAGTGCGCTTCGTAACGTTTGATGATTAGTAAGTGTCAAAAATGCGTATCGTGCCTGGGGCGATCTACAAGATCGCCCGAAAACGTTACGAAACGGAGCGCAGCTCCGTTCCGGCTGGAAGTCAGTTTTGAAACTGAAGTACCTGCCGGTCGGCAGGTAAGAGGGGGTAGTCTACGATCCCGGGAGTCGGCTTCATCAGTCAGACTCTCGGGATTTCAACATGCGTGGATTTTGCTATTGTCATCGCGGCATAAAGTTAACCCCCGAGATATCTCGGGGGTTAACGAAGTCAGATGGCTTTAACGTTAAGTTCACGAACTGTTCATCTTTGGCTTGCTCCGGAGAGAGCTACTTCATTAAACTGTTTCCGCTCCTTGAGATCTCGGCGGTTTGAAAAAACGAGTAGGGGATACTGGTGACATTGCGTAATCACTTAACGCGCTTGCGGGATTGATTCCCAAAGAGCCGACGAAAATAGATTCACGCGGCGGACAGCATTGTCTACTCAGATTCTTTCGGGTTGCCGAGGCTTTTGGGAGTGAATGATTTTTTAACTCCTCTAATCATGGAAATCTACCTTTTTGCCCTTCTAATTTTAGCCGCCTTCGTCGGTCTCGCTTTTTTTGTGCATAAAAAATTTGCCGAACTAAAAAGCCCGAATGATTCTGATTCGCAAAAACTTATGCTCGGTGTGATTGAGAATCTACGTAAATCAACTGACAGTAATACACATAAAACTCTTGATCTGCTTGAAAGTAAGTTTGCGAATCTAAACGAATCAGTTGATAAAAAATTAACGGAAAATACGAAGAGGTTAGATGCTCGACTTGATGGGGCAGCTCGTGAAATTTCGAAAGTTTCTAGTGAGCTTGGCAAAGTGACTGAGATTAGAAGTAGCGTTGACTCGCTTACCAACTTTCTCAAAAGCTCCAAGCGGCGGGGGAATCTGGGTGAAGAGGGCTTAAAAGAAATGCTGAATGACTCGTTACCGAAGGAAAAGTGGAAGTTGCAGCACCAGTTTTCATCGGGTGAAGCGGTAGATGCGGTGATCGAAACGAAAAATGGGCTGATCCCGGTAGACGCAAAATTCCCACTGGAAAACTTCGAAAAAATGCGCGAAGCCAAAGAAGAGAAAGAGGCGGAAGCCTTTCAAAAAGAATTCATGCGTGATGTAAAAAAACACATTGATGCAATTGCGCGAAAATATATTAAACCGGAAGAAAATACGACTGATTTCGCGGTGATGTATCTGCCGGCGGAATCGCTTTATAACGAAGTTTCGGAGAGTTTAGAAATCTCGAGATACGCCCGGAGTCGCAACATCCAGCTGGTCTCTCCAAACTCATTTTTCTACTTCCTGCGAGTCGTCCTGATCGCTTTCCAAAGCGAAAAATTTGAAGAGAATGCTAAAAAAGTTCTCTCCCTGATCGCCGGGGTGAAGCAGGAAAATAAGAAGTTTGGGGAGAATCTGGGAGTGCTCAATAAACATGTTAGCAACTCCAAAGCCAAGATGGATGAGGTGCTGGGGGGCTATACGCGGCTGGAATCAAAAATCGAAAGAGTAGGGGAATATAGTGATGCTTTACCGTTGAGTGAGGTGAAGGAGGAGGATGAGAATAAGGAAAAGCTGCCATTGAAGGGATAGGTTTTTGGGTTGTTAGGTCTCTGGGTCTCTAGGTGGAGGCAATTCGTGAATTGCCTTTACCGAAGGTTAGAAACAGCACTTAATACTTAAATAGAATTTGCCTAGTTTGGCAAGTAATTTTTATGAATTTGTTTTTAGTTGAACAATTTTTGTGTACAATGATTCTTGGTTTTTGCTTAACTAACCCACCTTCTCATGGACACCACCACTCTCGCCCAAATCATTGGACCCACCTTCGCCGCTGCCGGAATCGGCTTTCTCTTTCACAAAAAGTTCTATACCAAAATCATTAAAGATTTCGAACAGCACGAAGGACTCACTTACTTTGCCGGGATTCTCATTATGATTCTCGGTCTACTTGTCGTACTCCATCACAACATCTGGGAAGTTTCCGCTGCTGGGCTCATCACCCTCTTTGCCTGGGGTGCTTTGGTCAAAGGGGCGATCTTTCTTATTGTTCCGAATCTGCTTTTTTCGATTTCCAAAAAAATGATGGGAAGCGCCGGTCTGATGAAGTTTGAAATGTTGGTAGTGGTCGCAATCGGAGCCTATCTATCGTGGGTTGGTTACTTCGCTTAAGTAAGACAGTCGAAGTAGCCTATATTTTGCTTTTATTTTTTTAATCTCATATCCCATGAGTACTGTCGCTTTGGCCCAAATCATCGGGCCCGCTGTCGCGGCGGCCGGTATCGGCTTACTGTTACACAAAAAGTTCTACGCAAAAATCCTCAAAGATTTCGAACAACATGAGGGCCTTACTTATTTCGCCGGAATCTTTATCACAATCCTGGGTCTTATTATTGTGCTCAACCACAACATTTGGGAGCTCAGTGCCGCAGGTATCATCACGTTCATAGGTTGGGCATCTGTGGTTAAAGGGATTGCGTTCCTGATCGTGCCGCAACCGCTCTACAGGATGTCCAAAGGGATTATCAATAGCACAGGCTTAATCAGAGTGGCTAGTGTAATTTGGGTTGCTGCCGGGGGCTATCTCGTGTACTTCGGCTATTTCGCCTAGGCGGAAGGCGTAAAAATCTAATTTTATTTTTTAACCTCATGTCGTATGAGTACCGTTGCTTTAGCCCAATTCATCGGGCCCATCATAGGAGTGATTGGTCTCAGCCTCCTACTAAATCAAGAGTTTTATCAGAAAGTAGAGAAGGGCTTCGAAAAGCGTAAAGAAATGGCGATTTTGGCGGGTATCCTAAATCTCCTGGTAGGTTTGGTAATTATCCTGAATCACAATATTTGGGAAGTCAATGCGGCGGGATTGATTACTCTCACTGGTTGGATAGCACTGATTAAGGGGCTCAACCTTCTGCTCGCCCCGAAGTTGTTTTTCGACGTAGCACACGGAATGATTCGCAGCAAAAAGATGATTCCAATCGCAGGGGCGGCCTCTGTGATTGTGGGGGCTTATCTCACTTATGTGGGATACGTGGCCTAAGCTAATTTCTGCGGAATTTGCCTACCTGCTTATTAGGAGGTAGGCTTTTCCGCGCGGATGAGAAGGATGATAAGCCCCAAAGGGGCCCCTTCGGGGGATTATAAGGTTACTAAGGATTACTTATGAATAAACTGGTCATTGTCGAGAGTCCAGCCAAAGCTAGGACCATTACCAAATTTCTCGGCAAAAACTACACCGTGAAAGCTTCGATGGGGCACGTACGGGATTTGCCGAAGTCGAAGATCGGAGTGGATACAGAGAGTGGTAGTTTTTTGCCAGAGTACATCACCTCGCGGGACAAGACGAAGGTGATTACCGAGCTCAAGAAGTTGGTAAAGACTGCGGATGAAATTGTGCTGGCAACTGATGAAGATCGCGAAGGGGAGGCGATTGCCTGGCATTTGCTGACCGCGCTGAAGGTTGGGAAGGATCAGAAAACTTCCCGAATTGTTTTTCACGAAATTACAAAGGAGGCGGTTGAGAGAGCGCTAAAAAACCCACGGGAACTGGATCGGAATCTGATCGACGCCCAACAGGCCCGGCGGGTACTTGATCGCTTGGTCGGCTACGAACTTAGCCCTCTGATTTGGAAAAAAATTCGTTACGGACTTTCGGCAGGGAGAGTTCAGAGTGTGGCCGTTCGTTTGATCGTCGAGCGAGAGCGAGAAATCGAGAAGTTTAAGCCGGAGG
Organism: Patescibacteria group bacterium; assembly: GCA_043812055.1. Classification (GTDB taxonomy): domain Bacteria; phylum Patescibacteriota; class Gracilibacteria; order JAHISY01; family JAHISY01; genus JBDRMN01. The sequence continues at coordinate 1,654 of JBDRMN010000079.1, read as the reverse complement.
AATATTGGAGTATCGCGGCGAATCTCGAGACTCCACGCGGTGATGCGTTTACTGCGGAATTAAGTAAGATCGGTGATAAGAAGGCGGAAGTTCATTCCAAAGGTGCGGCCGAGAAAATTGAAATGGACCTCAAAGGCGCGGAATGGAAAGTCGCCAAAGTCGAGAAAAAGGAAAAGAAACGCAACCCTGCGCCACCGTTCATCACTTCCACCCTGCAAGTCGAAGCCCATCGCAAGCTCGGTTTCAGTGTGAAGAAGACGATGCTGCTGGCGCAGCGCTTGTACGAAGGGGCGGATACGGGTGAGGGTTTGATTACCTACATGCGTACGGATTCGACGAACCTGGCGGCATCCGCGGTGAAATCTGCGCGCGCGGTGATCGAGCAGAAGTTTGGCAAAGAATTCGTTCCGATCTCCGCCCGGGCATTTACTGCGAAAGCGAAAGGAGCCCAGGAGGCGCACGAAGCAATCCGACCGACTGATCCAGCGTGTGCACCAGAATCACTTAAGGATACACTCGAAAATGATGTCTACCGTCTGTATGAGCTGATCTGGCGGCGTTTCCTGGCCTGCCAGATGGCGGAAGCCGTGCTCGACCAGACGGGAGTGGATGTGGCGGCCAAAGATTACATCTTCCGGGCGACCGGCCAGATTATCAAATTCGCCGGTTTCCTCGCCGTTTACAAGCGTGGTTATGATTCGGTGGAAGAGGAACGGGCTGATTCCGAAAAGATCCTGCCGGAGATTAATGAAAATGAACTTTTGAATTTACTTAAACTTCTTAGCGAACAACACTTCACGAAGCCACTCGCGCGCTACACAGAGGCGACCCTCGTTAAGAAACTGGAGAGTGAGGGGATTGGTCGACCGTCGACCTACGCGCCGACAATCTCAACGATTCAAGTTCGCGGCTATGTCGAGAAGGACGGTAAGGCTTTACGCCCGACGGATACGGGGACGGTCGTGAATGATTTCCTCGTGAAGCACTTCGAGCGGATCATGGATTACCAATTCACCGCCAAGATGGAGGAGCAGCTCGATGAGATCGCGGAGGGCAAGCACCGCTGGAATGAAGTCATCGGCAATTTTTACAAGCCCTTCCATTCTGAAATCGAAGAAAAAACCGAAACAATTAAAAAAGAAGATGTAGTTAATGAGGAGACGGATGAGAAGTGTGACAAATGCGGGAAGCCGATGGTGATTAAGCTCGGTCGCTTCGGAAAATTCCTCTCCTGCTCTGCTTACCCGGAATGCAAAAATGCCAAGCCCCTAGACAAAAAGCAGGAAGAGCAGAATAAAGATTTGGAGGAGAAGATTGCCGGTAAGAAATGTCCAGAGTGCGGTAAGCCTCTAACTGTTAAGCGCGGGAGGTTTGGCGCTTTCATCGGCTGCAGTGGTTACCCAGATTGTAAGTTTATCGATAAAAAATCTAACGGTATGGGAATCAAGTGTCCGGAATGTGGCAAGGGTGAACTTAGCGAAAAATTCGCCCGCAAAACCAAGAAGAAATTCTGGGGTTGCAACGCCTACCCGAAATGTAAATTTGCCAGCTGGAATGAACCCCAAAAAGAGCCCTGTAATGAGTGCTCAGGAGTTACGGTTTTGAAGAAGGGGAAGCAGGAGAAGTTGGTGTGTTTGAAATGCGGGAAGGAACG
>JBDRMN010000078.1:0-2443 GCA_043812055.1 Patescibacteria group bacterium | reverse complement strand
ACAAATGTTTTTCTAGAGTCCTGCTACAAAGTGGCCCCCTTGAGGCTTGCGCGGGATTTTTGTCTGGATCCCGGCTCTCTCCCGCGTACGCGGAATCGGCCGGGAAGACAAAATGGCGTAGTTTTGCGCTATTTTGTAGTATCTAGGGGATAGGAAATCTAAATTTCAATTGTCTGGAACTGTGATTCATTTGATTTCACTGATTGCCATGATCCCAGAAATCATAGTCCATCAAATAATCATAAAAATCATAGTTCAAAACAAAAGAGGTGGTGGATCAGCTGGGGCAACATCCCGCTTTGCGGGACTACTCGCCTGCGTCGCTCGGAAATTTGCAAACAAGTTTGCAGCTTCACTCGCTTTCCTTGGCGAAACGAACCCACCTGACTTCTCGCCCAGACAAATCACCAATCCAAAATCTCCTCGCTGCGCGAGGAGAACTTGGCTTGGTGGGTATGGCAGAACAAGTGTCGAACTATCTACAACAACATCGAGGAAATTAAACTAGCCGTCAATCAGATAAAGGAGATTTTTGTTCATAGTGTTCGGAATCGAGAATTGAGTAAAAGCGATCTTGGCCAATTATCAGATGATCCACGAGTGGACGCTCCAGAAGTTTGCCGGCCTTCCTGACGTTATCGGTCTGTTCCAGATCCCGGCGCGACGGCCGCACGTCTCCGCTGGGGTGGTTGTGCGCCAGGATCACGCCGACGGCCCGGGCCGCGAAGCAATGCTCGAAGACCTTGCCGATGTCTATCAGTGCCCGCTGCCTATCGCCGACAGAGAGCACTTCATGATGCACCGGGCAGTTTTTGGCGTTTAGGTAGATCGCTTCTAAAACTTCATCCTTGAGACCGCCGATCGGCTTAAAAACACTATAGGCATCTCTAGGTGTGAGTATCGGATTACAGACGAGCTTACAGTTGAGAAATCGCTTGCCGATCGCTACCTGTTCCAGTAAAAGCTGGTATTTTACAGACATACGCTTAAAAAGTGCCTTATACTAGCAGAAAAGGAGCGGTAGACAAGATAAATCAGACCAGCTATTTAATGTTGGGTCTAGCGAAGAAAGTATTTCAGCTTTCGGGATCAGGGGTTGCTGAGTTCGGAGTGAGAGACAACTAAATATACTTCATCATGAACAGGAATCTATCCTCTTTATCTTCTTTTTCTCTACCCAATAATAATCCCCGTAAATATATTTTTAGAAACCTTTTCTTGCTGTCGTGAAAACCAGCACCATCGTATACGTCTCTCAAGTCGTAAGTAGTACCCGCCAAAGCCTTAAAATATAAAAAAGCGTCTTTATCTTTAATTTCTAAATTGTTAAGAATATAAGAGACTTCATCCATCAAAACCCCCATCATTTTTAATAAATCTTTCAATAATTGTCCATGTAGTCCATCAAAAACTCTATCCCAGTTACTTTGTTTACCATCTTCATCTCTCTTCTCAAAAAAGGCGCGGCATTTGCCTAAATCGAGTAATTCTTCTGACAATTTCGTCCAAGTATCCAATGGCTGCTTCATAGCATCAAAAAATATCAAGAGGGCTGATCTTTTAAAGTGGAAATAGTCTTGTTCCAAGTTGCCTTTTAGCATCTTCCTTTTTTTTCGTTGTGGAAGATAAATTTGAAAAATATAAAAAATGAAGGCTGCAATTATCGCAACCGCAACCGCAAATATAAAATTCATCAATTCAGACGCCAATGGAAATTTTTCAGGCATGCGGTTTGTGATAATAAAAACCACGCAAAACGCGAATGCTGTAGCAACCGTAATTATTATAATTATTTCTTCCTTAAAGAGACGCATGTTGTTGAATTGTTAAAATACTCTAAGGTTTTAACACTCTCTTGGCATTGTCTTTTAGAACGCTAAAGATAGTCTGCGCTTGGTGGATCAGCTGGGGCTCGAACCCAGGACCTTACGCTTAAGAGGCGTCTGCTCTACCGACTGAGCTACTGATCCAACCCGGCGAATTTTAACTCGCTTTCCGCGTAAATAAAAACCTGGATTTGCTAAAATCTGCGCAAGCCGGGGTGGTGAAATTGGTAGACACGAGAGACTTAAAATCTCTTGAGGATCAAACCTCGTGTGGGTTCAAGTCCCACCCCCGGCACCAGCAGAAATGTTTCCCGCGAAGCGGGGGTTACTTCTGCTTAGTGGGATGTGGTGAGAATCCACTCGTAGAGGAAGAACGGTTAGGTTTGGCACACGGATTCCGGGACGGCCCGTGCAGGATTTTGAATTTCAGAAGGACCATTGGCTTTGGGCAGGAGCAGGTGTGGCGTTAGACCACCTGGTCCAAAAAGCTAAATCGATTCAGGTGGCCTCTGGCACACCTGAACCTGCCCATGTTCGGCCAGAGCATAGCTCCAACCAAAACCCGACCCTACGGGTCGGAACTTGGTTGGAGGCCACGCCCGGACTCGAACCGGGGT
>JBDRMN010000077.1:0-5068 GCA_043812055.1 Patescibacteria group bacterium | reverse complement strand
GTCCTCTTTCTGAGTTTAACCAATCATTATCCAGGTTCATCTTTACTTACAACTTCTACCGTCCTCACTATTCACTTTCCAATCAAACCCCGGTTCAAGTATTCTTAGCTAAACATTCCAGTATGTATTGGACGCATACAGCCGCTTCTTTTTCTGTTTGCAAACCGCTAAAATAAAGGTCTCAAACAATTTTATGGCTGACCGTAAGCAGTTTCGAAGGTATGAGAACGCTAAGGATTTTAGGAGTGAAGCAAAGTTAAAAATTGGTGATTATGATTCGATTATGGGCAGAACAAAGCAAGAGTTTATAGAAGTTCGTAAGACAGGTATCAAATGCAGAGCTTTTTTGAGCGCTAAAAATAAAACTCTTGAGATTATAGAAATAACTAGGACTTGTTGGAATCACCTTTTTAAACATCCAACTAAAAGACGCTCAAAAACTGAAAAACTAGAGAGGGCGCTGTGCTGGCCTTATGCTATAAAACTTCTCGAAAAAACTACGACTTACCAAGGGTTTTCACGTGAAAAAGATCGTGGCGGAAATCGCTATGATGCCTTTGAGATAGTAGGATATGTTCGAGGGTGTAGGATAAAAATAGTCATCAAAAAACAAGGAGGATACACAAACACGAAAAAAACACTCCTTTCTTTCTATCAGCTTTCAGGGGCCCCTATAAAAAAAGGTGAACCACCACCTGATTCTATTGACTGACAAAAAATGTGACACTGTCTTCGACGCCGCTCGCTTTCGCGTAGCTGGTCGGATCAAGGGGCTTCCAAAAGGAAACGAATCCTTTCAGTGCCACGACCCAATTATACCCTCATTTACTAGTAAATTCAATTAAATAAACTAATGGATTCTCCACTCAAAAAAATTCTCGATCGTGTAAAGGAGTATTTACCGAAGGCGAATACGGAACGGATCACAGAAGCTTACGAATTTTCCAAGGAAGCGCATGCGGGGCAGAAGCGATTTTCGGGTGAACCGTATTTCAATCATCCGGTGGCGGCGACCCTCCACTTGCTTTCGCTACGGCCGGATGAAGATACGCTGATTGCCTGTCTGCTGCATGATGTGGTCGAAGATACAGAGGCGGATATGAAACAGATTGAAAAAAAGTTTGGTCGTACCGTGGCCAATCTCTGTCTCGACATGGAGAAGCTGGGAACCGTGCGTTATCGTGGGCAGGAACGGCAAATCGAGAACCTGCGCAAGATGTTTGTGGCGATGGCGCGGGATCTGCGCGTGATCTTCATCAAATTAGCCGACCGTCTGCACAATATGGAGACAATCAAGCACGTGCGGCCGGATAAGCAGAAACGGATTGCCCGGGAGACCCTCGAGGTCTACGCCCCAATTGCAGCCCGGCTGGGTCTGTACGAACTCAAATCCAGCCTGGAAGATCTCGCTTTCCAGGTGATCGAGCCGCGGGAATACGCCCGGATCAAGAAGATGGTCGCAGGAACAGCGGAGAGCCGCAAAAATTTTATCGAAAAAACAAAACGGGAACTGCAACAAATTCTGAAAAAAGGCGGGGTGACGGCAGAGATTACGGGGCGCACAAAACATCTCTATTCGATTTGGCGGAAGCTTAAACTCAAAAACTATCCCAGCGTGGACGAGATTTACGACCTCTTTGCTTTGCGGGTAATCACGCAAAATACAGCGGATTGCTATACGGCGTTAGGCGTGATTCACAATCACTACACGCCCCTCTCTCATCGCTTCAAAGACTTCATCGCGGTACCCAAACCCAACGGTTACCAGTCGCTGCACACGACGGTGATTGGGCTAAACCGGGATCGTCCCACCGAAATCCAGATCCGGACTCAGGAGATGCACACGGCGGCGGAACGGGGTGCGGCGGCCCATTTCATTTATTCCGAGAAGAAAAAGTCGGTCAAAGCCGAAGAAGGGAAGCTCAAGTGGGTGCGGGGTCTGGTCGAGCTGCACGAGCAGATGCAGGACAATACGGAATTCATTACGAGCCTCTCCAGCGATGTCCTGGAAGACCGGATTTTTGTGCTAACTCCGCATGGCGATGTCCTGGATTTACCGGCGGGAGCGACTCCGGTGGATTTCGCCTACGCCGTTCACAGCGAAGTCGGTAATAACTGCACGGGGGCCAAAGTGAATGGCAAAATTGCCCGGCTGGATACCGAACTCAAAAACGGTCAAGTGATTGAAATTATTACCAAGAAAGGAGGCAAGCCCAATCGTTTTTGGTTGAGTTTTGCGAAGACGAATTCGGCTCAATCGAAAATCAGAGCTTATTTCTCAGCGTTCAGCCGGGAGGAAAATATTGCCGTTGGTAAGGAAATTCTCAATAAAAAACTCGCTCAACTCGGCAAAGCTCCGCTCGATAGCGACTATTCGATTTTACGGAACTACAAAGGTCGGGATATTTCGAAACGAGATCGTGAATTCATGCTGGAACGGATCGGCAATGGCAGTGTGAGCAGCAGTGCAGTAATCAAGGCTCTCTTTGCCTTCGAGGAATTGGCTAGTCCCAAGACGCGCAAGAAGCCGGTGGCGGCGATTGCTGCCAAGACGACCGACAAAGCTGAGGTGATTGTGGAGGGCGTGAGCGGTATCGCTACCACTATCGCAAAATGTTGCGAACCCAAGCCGGGAGATGAGATCGTGGCGGCGGTGGGTCGCAAAGGAGCGATGATTCACCGGGCGGACTGCCGCCAGATCGCCCGGGCCAATCCGGAACGCCGACTCAAGGCTGCCTTCGCCTCGGACCTGAAATCCAAACTGGTGAAGATCGTCGTGGGTGGCCAAAATCGGGTCGGCCTCTTGCGAGACATTGCCTCGGTCATCGCGGAGAGCGGGATTAATATCGCGGATCTGAGCTTAAAAGAAAGCGACAAACATGAGATTCTGCACGAACTGGCGATCGAGGTGGACGACTTTGAGCAGCTGGAAAAAGTCTTGGGACAACTGGAGAAGGTGGAGGGAGTGACGAGAGCCTCGAGGGTGTGAATTTCAAATCAGAAAATCCAAATGCCAATTCAAGCTCAAAATCCCAATGTCAAAATCCTTTGATATTCACTCATTTGTCATTTGGACTTGAATTGAAATTTGAGCTTTGAAATTTGGAGCTTATTTGTTTCTTGCATCTTGTATCTTACTATTCACCCAAATTAGTCCCGCAATTCCAACAATTAAAACAGGCAGTGAATAAAAAGCTCCTTTTGGTATTCCAAGAATAAATCCATCTAGGCTCTCGCGCCAAAAGAGTTCGACCAAAATGCGGCCAAAACCGTAGAGCGTTAGAAACAAAAAAGACAACACTCCCCGCCGGGGCCTTTGCCGGAAAGTTAGAAACAATGTTCCTGCAATGATTAAATTCTTGGCGGCCTCATAAAGCTGGCTGGGGTGGCGGGGCGTTTCATCCGCGAGTGGAAAGATCACTCCCCAAGTCCCTTCTACCTGCCTTCCCCACAATTCTCCGTTGATAAAATTCCCCAGCCGACCAAGTAGCAAACCAATCGTTACGGGAATTACAATTAAATCAGTGAGTTCAAAAAAACTTTTTCGCCAACGGCGAGCTAAGTACCCAATCGCGAGCAGGACTCCGCTGAGCCCCCCGTGGAAGCTCATGCCGCCTTGCCAAATCTTGAATATTTTCAGAGAAAATAAATCTACGGGATTATAGAGCAGGAAGTAGCCGATTCGACCGCCGATGATTACCCCGAGGATGATCGCGAAAATTAGATCTTCAGCTTGTTTGAGGCTGAGAGAAGGTCCCCCTTTTTTACTTAGGCGCCTTAAGTAAAGCCAGCCGAGCAGGAAAGCGCCCGCGTAGGCGATCCCATACCAGCGGACATCCAAAAAGCCGACGCTAAAGGCGGTGGGGTCGAGAGAATGAGTCCAAATCATAGGGAGAGTTTATCTCAATTAGTCTTTAAGTCTTTGGGTCTTTGAGTCTTTAGGTGTGGTTCCTAGTTCTTGGTTCCGTTAGTTCGTTAATTCGTTAGTTCGTGCGGAAATGGCTTAATCCCAATCGTGGGTGGCGGGAGCGACGCGGGAAACTTTTTCAGTCTCGCGTTCGAAAATTTCAATAAAGCTATTTTTTACTTTAGCAAAGGTGCTGGGTTCTTCGGCAAGACTAATGATTTCCGCAAAATCTTTTTCCTTCAAAAATTTAATCAGTTTATGCTCGCGTTCAGGAAACTTATCAGCGTCGGGCAAATAACCGAGGATACTCAGTAATTTCGTTTGAAAAGCGAGCTCGATCAAGGGGAGTTTTTTATCTCGTGACAATGCTTTTAGAAACTCACAAACCAGCGTGTAAGTCTTGGGAACGGGTTTTTCTGCTGGTAAGAGGATCAGTAACCACTCGGCAGCGGCGTAGGCAACTTTGAGGTTGCCGAGGTTATTAGTATTAGTGTTGGTGTTAGTGTTAGTAGTGTTAGTGTTAGTGTTGAGTGTAGAAACGAGTTGAGCATCAGTGACCAGGAAAAGTTCACCAGTCCGGCGGTGGAAGCAAAATTCACATTCAGAGAAAAGCTCAAACGCTCCACCGCGTTTACTTTTCACTTTCTTCACTCCTTTCGCCAGAGCGGAGATAAGGCCGAGTTCGAGAGTCAAAATTCTACAAATTCGATCAGCTTCACCATAATTATGGCGTTTTAATACGATTCCAGGAGTTTTTGTTTCCAAGGAATAATGGAATAAGGGAATAATGGAATAATGGAGTCTGATGGTACGAAGTATTTTAATTTTAAGCTAAAATTCGATTCACATGAGTTTTGACCATAAAAAGATCGAAAAAAAATGGCAGCAGGTTTGGGAGAAAGATAACTCCTATGCGGCCATTGATAATGACAAGCGTGAGAAGTTCTACGTCCTGGTCGAATTCCCCTACCCGAGCGGCGACGGCCTGCATGTAGGCCACTGTCGCAGCTACACCGCGCTGGATGCCGTAGCCCGCAAAGCCAGGATGGAAGGTAAGAACGTCCTCTTCCCAATCGGCTTCGATGCTTTCGGTTTACCCACGGAGAATTACGCGATCAAGAACAAAATTCATCCGCGCGAAGCGACAGACAAAAATATCGC
>JBDRMN010000076.1:0-10759 GCA_043812055.1 Patescibacteria group bacterium | reverse complement strand
TGCTGATAAGCAGATAACGCGTGAGGAAATGGCTGAGTTAATTTATCGTTTGATGTCTTCGGAATAGTTTTCCGTTTTAAAAAATTCACTTCCCCGAAAAGCCGCTAAAAGCTCTTTAGCTAACCAAACTACGTTCGTTATCGCCCCCAAGGGGCCACTTAGTGCCGGGGGAGGTTTTGAGCTGAGAGCAATCCTAATGCCTCCTCCGAATAAGAATTTCTTTTTCATTTTTCATTCCCAAGCAAGCTCTCAGATGCTCATTCGCCCGCGAGACTCTGTTTCTAAAATCAGCTCCTTCTCTTCCTCTGGCGGGACAGTTCACTCTAAGCTCTGGCTCGAAAATTAGGAAGTGATTAAATCGTGATATCATTCCCCATTTGACCTGCGGATAGGCTTTGCAGATGTACGGTCTGCTGTCTCCCAGAGGACATTCTTTTTTCATAGGATCAGAGCAACCTTCGAGCAGGCTCGGCCAGATTTTTAGCTCTGCCGGAATGGCTCCTTTTCGTTGTAATTTTTTGAGAAAATCACTTTCTCCCGGAATTAAGCCGGCTCCATCCTGACAACAGCCTAAACATTGTCTCAGCTTCAAGCGACAGGATTCTCGACAGACTTCGAGGTCTGTATTTCCTAAGATGGAGTGCAGCTCCAGGATTTGTTCTTCGGTAAGAGAAATTAATTCACTCATGATCGGCAAAAAAGGCTGAAGCTAATTCAAATTACTTTTGAATTAGCTTCCTATAATAGCTTTTTAAATCCCGCAGGCAAGTCTTTTGTTACTTTTCGCATCAAATATCGTAACCTAACTGTACGCAGAATTTTTTTAACAATACTTAAAATGAAAAAAATCATGCCGCTAGCATTGGCCGTCACCACAGTTTTATTCAGCGCTTGTGCAGCAGGTCAAAAACTTACGGAGCTGTGCAAGGAAAATGGTGGAACCTGGCTCGCGAAATATCAAGAGTGTGAATACATTCCGCGAGACGTATGTGAGTCTGCGGGGGGAGAGTTTGCTGAATGTGAATCGGCGTGTAGGAACGAAACGGCGGAGGATGGTTCGCCGATTCCTTGTACGATGCAATGTGTGCAAGTTTGTAAATTTGATGCTGCGGAATCGACTGTTTACGCTTCCAGTCCGGCTAGCGCTACCTATGTGATCGGAGGAGAGTCGATCACAGTTCGAGATGGTCGGGCGGAGCTTGGCGTGGACTCGGCTACTCGGATCGAGACTAGGATTTGGGATGCGAGCACCAAAGGTGATCTCGATGGTGACGGCGCAGATGATACAGTGGTGATCCTGGCTCAAAACTCGGGTGGAAGCGGTATATTTTATCATGTCGCGGTTGCTCTCAATTTCGAAGAGGGATTCAAGGGTACGAATGCTTTTTTGCTGGGAGACAGGATCGCGCCCCAGACGACAGAAATCGGAGCTGGGGAGATAATCGTGAACTATGCTGACAGATATCCGTGGGAAGCTTTTGCCGCACGGCCATCGGTGGGTAAGTCCCGATACCTCTTCCTGGAAAACGGTGAGCTGAAGGAAAAAGAGTTTCCAACTCTCTCTGTGGACGTGGCCCGGGATCTCGTGGTGGCCAAGCGGGGAGACTGCGCTCCAGATCAGTGTGACAATCTGGCGGTGAATGTCTTGGATGGGGTGGATGCTGTCTGGTATGTGGAGGCGATTTACTCGGGCTTGCGAGATGATTCTGTACGGGATCAAAAAATCATTAGCACGGTTCATTTTGTAGACGGGGATTGGGTTTTAGGGGAGGAGGTATCGAAAATGCAAAAGTGCCAGCCGGGTCGTGGCCACGAGGATTTTTCGGAGGAGCTTTGTTTGTAGGTTGTTGGGTTTTTAGGTTCTTAGGTTTTTGCCCTTCGGCTCACCCCGCTCAGCGGGGTTCGCTTCCCTCGACTCAGCTCGGGACGGGCAGGACCTCCGTCCCTCGACTTTGCTCGGGACTTCGGGGTTTTTAGGGTGAATTCCATCTTTTTCGCAAGATTAAATGTTCATTAAGTTTTAATGAATTAATTTGACCGTGGTTAATTTTTTCCGTGAGAATGTATTCTTATTTTTTAAATCTCAACACCATGAATAACGAATTAACCTATACAGAAATAGCCAACAAGCTTGGTAATCTGATGCACGAGGGGACAGCAACAGCGATCAAAAAAATCAAAAAAATTATTGCAGCAGAAAGAGACCCCAATCAAAAAGACTATGCACAAACTGCTCTCGAAGAGTGCCAATACTTTTATTATTCTCCGAATTCCCTCAAAGAAGAAAAGGAGTTTGACTTATTGAAACTGATCCAGAAAAAGGAGGAGGAATTGATTGATTTGGAAATCAAACTAAATGGTTTTGCTCACAAAGACAGAAACCTAGATTTGGAGGCGGAGATTACAAAGAAGCTAATGAAGAAAGTGCAGGATAAGCACAAGAAGCTGCAGTGGGAGAATGAGCTGCAGGGTATCTCAGGTGTACGATCTTGGTGTCAGACCAGGCAGATGGGCCTAAAAAAACAGGCTAATCTTTTGGAGGTTTGGGTTACTGAGGCGCGCAAAAACATTACGGTTAAAAAATATAAAAATATTCCATTCAGTGTTTTACGCGGTATTCATCACGATTATGAAGACTGGGAAAATGAAGAATCCGATTCTGGAAAGATAAAGATGTAACAAATAATCGTAAAAAGCTAAATCATAAAAAACATGCTACATTTGTTTAGCTGCAGGGAATTGACCTAAGCCCAATTCATGACCCAAAAACTCGCTGTATTTCACGGTAAAGAAATCCGCAAACACTTTGATCGCGACGGTGAGCAGTGGTATTTCTCGGTTGTTGATGTTGTGAGTGTTTTGACCGACAGTGCTGACCCAAAACAGTATATCAAAAGGATACGTTCTCGTGATCCGGAGCTGAATTCCAACTGGGGTACAATTTGTACCCCCATTGAAATGATCGCAAAAGATGGGAAAAAAAGAGCAACAACATGCGCTAACACTGAGAATATATTTCGCCTTATTCAATCCATTCCTAGTAAAAAAGCCGAACCATTTAAGGTCTGGTTAGCTAAAATTGGTAACGAAAGACTCGAAGAAACAGCAGATCCCGAAAAAGCAATTGACCGAGCATTGATAACTTATCTACAAAAAGGTTACTCAAAGGAATGGATCAATCAGCGTCTGAAAAGTATCGAAGTTCGCAAGGAACTTACTGACGAATGGAGAGAAAGAAATGTGAAAGAAGGCAAAGAATTTGCTATTTTGACAGACGAAATTACCAAAGCTTGGAGTGGGCTAAACGTAAAAGATTACAAAAAATTCAAAGAGCTAAAAAAAGAAAGTTTGCGAGATAATATGACGAATATTGAACTCGTGATCAATATGTTTGCTGAAGCGTCCACCACCGAAATCGCGCGAAATCGCGACATACAAGGATTCGCCGAGAATAAAACCGCAGCGAAAAAAGGCGGCAAAATAGCTGGTGATGCGAGAAAGAAGTTAGAAATCGAAACTGGTAAAAAAGTAGTTAGTCGTAAGAATTTTCTGCTGAAGAATAATTCAAAGAAACAAATCAAACGGTAGAAAATTTCTTGGAGCAAATTCTTGAATTTGGAATGCAGTTTGGTATTACTCGCCCACGTCGCTCGCGAGCGACGTGACGGGAATTGTCTATGAATAACGTAGCAACCATTGTTTACAGAAGCCTCCTAAATCCTGCGTGTAATCTTTTATTAGAAGCCAACACCGAAACATTCGGAAATTTAAGATTGGGCAAAGTGACATCGGAAACTTGGCCGCCGGCTTCGCGGACGATCAGGTCACCCGCCGCGACGTCCCAGATTTTCGTATTCCGGGAAAAGTCGAGATAGCCGTCGAGAGCGCCGCTGGCGACGAGGCAGAGGTCGTAAGCGGCAGCGGCGAAGGCACGGACCCGGCGAACTTTATTTAGCGAATTCGTGAAAGCCTGAATATCTTTGGCGAAGCGTTTTCCGCTGGTGTGCCGCCGGGGGATTTCTACTACGATGAGCGAGTCGGCGAGCCTGGCGGTTCCGGAGACTTTGATTTTCTTTCCGTTCAGCTTAGCCCCGCCACCCTCCCGCGCCGAAAAAAGTTGATTGCTAACTGGGGCATAGACGACTCCGACGACCGTCTGGCCTTTGTGTTGTAGAGCGATTGAAATGCACCAGTTGGGGAGGCCGAAGTGGAAGTTTTTAGTTCCGTCTAAAGGGTCGATGACCCAGGTGTTGGTAGTAGGAACGCCCCAGTGGGGCGTTCCTACTTGGTAGTTGCCAGAGGCTGTTTCTTCAGCGATAACTTCATCTTCGGGGAAATGCTTTCTAATTTCTTTAATGATTAATTTTTCCGAAGCTAAATCTGCATCAGTGGCGAAGTCGGATTTGCCTTTGTTTACCTTAATTGTAGATTTGCCGAATCGTCGCAATAAAAGCCTGCCGGCTTGCATTGCCAGTTTTTCGGCGAAGTGTTGGGTTTGGACGGGGTTCATGAATCAGATTTTATCCCATGGCGTCAAAATTTCGGGCTCTTCCTTTGTAATCAAAACCTGATGCTCGAAGTGAGCACTCAGACTGCCATCCGCGGTGCGCGTAGTCCAGCCGTCCGTATCAGTAGTGATCTCAGCCTTACCTGCGTTGATGATTGGCTCGATGCAGATTGTCATACCAGCCATGAGTTTGGTCCCGGTTCCCGGCTTGCCCCAGTTGGGCACTTCGGGATCTTCGTGCAGGGTTCGGCCGATGCCGTGACCGACGGTTTCGTGGACGGGTGAGTAGCCGAATGGGGTGACGAAACTTTCAACTGCGTGGCCGATGTCGCCAACGGTGTTTCCGGCGCGAGCGACGACAATGGCGCGGTAGAGTGATTCTTTGGTGCGATTCAATAGCTGCTGAGCTTCCGGTGAAATTTTGCCGACTGCGAAAGTTTGGCAGGAGTCGGCATAGAGACCTTCCAGAATTACGCCGAAATCGAGGGTGATGATGTCACCCTCTTTCAGGATACGTTTATCTGACGGAATCCCGTGCACGACTTCGTCATTGATGCTTGTACAGAGGGCGGCCGGGAAACCGTTGTAGCTTTTGAAGGCGGGCTTAACTTTTTTCTCGACGCAGAGTTTTTCGGCGATCTCGTTTAGATTCGCAGTGGAAATACCGGGGGCAACTTTCTGACCGACGGCATTCAAAATCTCCGTCTGAATCTGGCCAGCCCGACGCATAATGTCGATTTCCGCGGGGGTTTTGATAGTTATGCTCACGGGCTGATTTTACTGAAACTTGAGCAGATTGCCATTTTTCTGTTAAAGTGACCGCGTCTCCGGAGTCGAAATACGAGCTGCCGGGAAGGATTGTAAGGAGTCTAAAGAGCCTTAAGGAGCAATAAGGACTACGATATCCCTTCATCAGGTTACTCGCTTTCGGTTCCAGAGGTTCCCCGCCACAAAGTGGTCCCGTTGGGGCTTTCGCGGGGACAAGTAACCCAATTTCTCATGGAACCCATCAAAGTTGAGGGCAAAATTGCCTCCCGCAAGCTGACGCTTGAAACTGGCAAACTCGCTAAGCAGGCCGATGGCTCTGCGCTAGTTTCGCTTGGAGAGACGGTGATCCTCGCCACGGCGGTTGTCGCTGGTGCGCGAGAGGGCTGTGACTTTTTCCCGTTATCTTGCGATTACGAGGAGAAGTACTACGCGGCGGGGAAGATCAAAGGATCGCGCTTCATCAAACGCGAAGGTCGCCCCAGTGAAGCAGCGGTTTTGCGCAGTCGCATGATGGATCGACCGATCCGTCCGCTTTTCCCGAAGGGAACAACAAATGAAGTCCAAATCATTGCTACGATCCTTTCGGCGGATCTCGAAGTAGATCCGGTAAGCACGGCGATCAATGCGGCGAGTGCCGCTCTGATGGTTTCGGGAGCTCCGTTTGCGGGGCCAATCGGCGCTGTGCGTATCGGCCTGGTTGAAGACAAATTAATCGTGAATCCGACTTATAAAGAAGAGGAGACGGGTGATCTGGTATTAACCGTTGCCGGTACTGCCGACGCGATCACGATGGTGGAAGCGGGTTCAAATGAAATTTCCGACGAAAAGATGTTGGAAGCACTTGAATTGGCTCACACGGAAATTAAGAAAATCTGTAAGTTACAGGTTGAATTGAAAAAAAAGGTTAAACCGGAAATGCTTGAGCTAACGCTGGCAGAGAAAAATGAGGACGCAGTGCAGGCAGTGGAAAAACTCATCTCCAAAGCCGACCTTGATACGATTGCCGGGAAAAAGAAAAAAGAAATTAAGGACGCGATGCACGCACTTGAAGAGAAATTGATCAAAGCGAAGGAAAAGGAGATTGAGGAGGAAAAATTCACCGAAGGCGAGCTGAAAAGTCTACTCAACGAAAAATTCGAGAAAAATCTGAGAGCAAATATTCTCGAAAAAGATTTGCGAATTGACGGGCGCAAGTTGGATGAAGTTCGCGCCCTGAACTGTGAGGTCGGAGTCCTGCCGCGCACCCACGGCAGCGGACTTTTCGATCGCGGCGAAACTCAGATTATGACGATCGTCACTCTCGGTGGTCCGGGCAAAGCGCAGATAATTGACACGATGGACAAAGATTACAAGCGCTTCTACATGCACGAGTACAACTTCCCGCCTTTCTCGGTCGGGGAAGCTAGTCGTCGTTTCGGGCCGGGGCGACGCGAAATCGGCCACGGCGATCTGGCGGAGCGAGCTTTGATCCCGGTTTTGCCGGAAAAGGAAAAATTTCCTTATACGATGCGCGTGGTCTCGGAGACTCTGAGCTGCAACGGAAGTTCCTCGATGGGATCGGTTTGCGCTTCGACCTTGAGTTTGATGGATGCGGGTGTGCCGATCGTGCGTCCGGTCTCGGCAATCGCGATGGGAATGGTGACCGACAAAGATGAAAGTGGAAAATTCAAAACTCACAAAATTCTTTCCGATATCCAGGGCTTAGAAGACTTCGCTGGAGACATGGACTTCAAAGTGGCGCGGACAGAAAAGGGAATCACTGCCCTGCAGATGGATATCAAGGTCAAGGGAGTGAATACGGATATTCTCAAAGAAGCGCTTACCCAATCTCAAAAAGGCTGTGATGAAATTCGCGCAGCCATGCTGAAGGCAATCCCTGCAGCCCGCAAAGAATTAAACAAACACGCTCCGCTGATCGAGTCGGTGAAGATTGATCTGGACAAAATTCGTGAGGTGATCGGCAAGGGTGGAGAGATGATTCAAAAAATTACCGCGGAATGCGGAGTCGAGATAGATATCGATGATGACGGTATGGTCGTGATTACCGCGCCGGATCAGGAGAGTGGGGAGAAGGCGAAGAAATGGGTCGAGCAAATCGTCTATGTACCCAAAGCGGGTGATGAATTCGACGGTAAGGTTGTCCGCATCATGGATTTCGGTGCCTTCGTCGAAATACTTCCGGGCAAAGATGGGATGGTGCACATCTCGGCACTGGCTCCGGGCCGGATTGAAAAAGTCGAAGATGCGGTCAAGGTTGGTGAGAAAATCAGGGTTAAAGTTATTGAGGTAGACCGCATGGGTCGGATCAATCTCACTCGGATCATGCCCGATGGTACGGTGATTGAGCGAGCTCCTAGACCAAGTGGGCCACCACGTAATGGGCCGCCGCGTCACAATGGGCCACGCGGACCGCGGAGGTTTTAATTTAAGGAACAGGTTCCCCGCCTTCGCTAAAGCTACGGCGGGCAGGCAGGGAACAGGGAACAGTTGTTGAGCCTTTAGATCTTTGGACGTTTTTTGCGAAAAATGGTCTTGAACCATGATTTTTATGATTACGATGATTGCCATGATTACACTTAATCACAGTCCATCATGTAAATCAGGTTAATCATAGTTCCAGACAAAAAAGGCTGGTCGAAGATCATAACTGCCCCTCGACTCACTACGTTCGCTCGGAACACTCGACTAGGCTCAATTCTAATTTTCGCCAAACCGAACGGCCGCAGGCCACGAGCGGAGTTTCGCGTTAGTAAAACGCAGTCGAGTGGTGGCCGGGGGCAGAATTGAACTGCCGACGCAAGGATTTTCAGTCCTTCGCTCTACCACTGAGCTACCCGGCCATTTTTTTTAGTCCCTCGTCCGCCGCGGCGGACTACCCGGCCATTTTTTAATCTCTCGTTCACCGTGGTGGATTACAGTTTACAAGATTTCAAGAATTCTCTACCGACACCTGTTTTCAATTCTTGTTCTCTTTTTAATGCTTTGGTTTTTTCTTTAAATTTTTCTTTATGAATCAGTCGCCAAGGCCCTCGTAATCTAGTCCAACCCCTTTTCTTACCTTTTGCGTCGTTGTGCTCTTCTAGTCGTCTCGCAAGATTTTGAGTAAAACCAATATACTTTTTTCCGTTTTCGTTTTGGATAACATAAACGGTAAACATTTTAGTCCTTCGTCCGCCGCGGCGGACTACCCGGCCGAACCGCGAAGCAGTTTAGCCGAGTGTTCGACACTTGGGCAAGAATGAGCAGTTCTAAAACACAAAACCGCGTCCGCAATTGTAAACCCACCCCAAAATCTGCTTAAATAGCGAAGATTTAACTGCACTCCATGCGCTGGCGAAATTTTTTTCTACTGACATTGGCGTTCACAGTACTGGCGCTGCTTTCGCCTGCGTGGGCGGAGACGGTGGTTGATCTGGATGTTTTGACGGATACGGTCTGGACGCAAGAGATGAGCCCGATCCTGATCAAGGGAAATACCCGCAATGACCGAATTCGTCGAGTGGCCAACGGGGCGAGGCTCACGATTGAACCGGGAGTAACGATCAAAGTGAGCCCGGGACTGTCATTTCAGGTCTCCAGTCAGTGTTTGCGGGGCTACGGTTCGGAGGTGTGTTACCGGGATCAAGCTGGTGAAGTGAAACTGTCGCGCTTGATTGCCCGGGGCACAAAAGCCAATCCCATCATCTTTACCTCTGATCGGAAAAGTCCGCAGGCAGGAGATTGGGGCAGCGTGATTATCGAAGCGCGCGATAGTGAGCTGAGCTGGGTGGAATTTCGCTACGGAGGCATGCGCAGCATGCGAGCTTTCGTCGAAGTGGAGAATTCTGTTTTTGAGAATAACTTGATTGAGTATGGTGGCCCGACTGCCGCACTCTTCACCGGCAATCAAATTATCTCCAACAGTGTGATCCGGGGCAACGCCGGGGTTGGGATATTTTGCAACCATCAGTGTGAGATCAAGGAGAGCTTCATCGCGAGGAATGCGGGAGCGGCGGTTGAACTCGATACTGTGCTCGAAACTAAGATTACCGACAACTTTATTTATCAAAACGGAGGCTATGGCGTGAAGAATGAGAACATTTTACCCGTTCCAATTATCGTAACGGATAACTTTTTTGTCGAAAATGCCGGAGGAATTTACTCACACCGCAGTCATGACCAGCTGAGCTTCCACCGCAATAATTTTTTGGGAAATACTGAATTTGCGATTAAGTCGGATATTAATAATCGGGTGGAGCTGACTTACGAAGCGCAGGATAACTGGTTTGGGATCGATACTGGTTCTCGCACCGATCCGGGCCCTTACTTCGTCTCGGCAGATTACGACGTCAGCGAATTCGCTACCGACGGCCACGACTTCATGCTGCCAACGGGAGGGCTCGCGCAGGAGGTTTACCGTCAGCATCTGGGCCAGAGCGGAGGAGAGGATGCTTTTTTCCAGGCGAGCATCCAGCGCAAGACCATCTTTGGCAATGAAAGCATTCCCGGATCAATTTTGCGTTACGCGGTCACACTCTCGAATCGTACTACGAAGGCAGTCGGGGGCGTCACCCTCAAAGTGAGTTCGCCCGGCGATCAGATAATTTTGCTTTGCAGCGCGCTGCCGGCGACTGCCGATTTCGGCTACTCGCTCGCAACGGCCTGCGCCACTGGTCTACCCAGCGCAGTTTCCTTTTCCCGAGATCAGCTGGTCTGGCAACCGGGTTCGATCGGGGCGATTCAGGAGCAAACCCTTTTCTTCGTCACCGCGATCAAGCCAACCGCCAAAACCGCCGGATTGCCCCGAATACTTTTTTCGCCAGCAGAAGGTGAAAAATCCCGTCCCTTCGTTTATCAATTGGGTGCCACCGTAGAGCTGAAAAGATCGGGGGATAGTAATGTTTCGAAATCCGCTCCGGCTCCGCTGTCCCAGCCAAGCTCATCGCCCGCCCCGGTGCCCACGCTTACTTCGGGAGAACCGTCTGAGTTAAATGGAGCTTTGGCCGTAGGAACGGTCACGCGAGGCTTCGTGAGTGGAACTTTGCATTACATTCTCTCCGCGACTGACGGGAACAAGTATTTACTTTTCAATAAAGACAAGTGGCGGGAGATCGATGACTTCAGCAAAGGTGCCGATAAGGACAAACAGATTGCGGTATTTGGCGACTACTACCTCAACCGTTTCGGAGTAAAGACCGGGATCAAATTTACACGTTTTGAGGTTCGCTAGTGCCGCAGCAATTTGAATCTGACAAGTAGCTTTTGCCTGGAATTTTTTTTGTTAGATAAATCTGATATTCGTGATACGTCAAAACTGGCTTAATGGTAAAAATTGGGTGTTAAAAGTTAAGTTTTTGGTCTAGCGTAAGCCGCTAACTTAATTTTTTTTAAATATGCCTAAAAAAATGTCCTCATTGTGGCCTAAAAACAGCTCATAAAGATGGTTTTCGTAATGGTCGCCAACGTTACCGTTGCCGTGAATGTGGTCATAGATTCCAATACAAA
>JBDRMN010000075.1:0-7936 GCA_043812055.1 Patescibacteria group bacterium | reverse complement strand
ACTTCTCAGAAATCTCCGAAGAAGAAATTTACATAGCTCAGGAAAACTTAAACAACCGACCCCGGAAAGGACTGAACTACAGAACTCCTAATGAGGTTCTAGCCGAGGTTACAGGTGGTGCAATTAATACTTGAATTTTACCTTTTTTGTAGGAAGTCAATCTATTGTCAGTAAGTAGAAGCTATTCTGATAAGACACTTCTGCCTTGCTATTTCAAAACCTCCTTTATCACCTCCAAACTAAACCCCCTCCGCGCCAAGAAGGCCGCGAGCTTTTGGCGCTCCGCATATTCTTCCGGAACCTTCGAATCTTTCAACTTTTTTTGAAGAGCCTCCTGACAGCGGGAAAGCTCAGCCTGATCCTGTGGCAAAAACAACTCAATCATCTCTTCACTAATTCCCCGCTTGCTCAATTCTAATTTCAGACGATACGAGCCCCAGCCCGGATGGGAGCGGACGAAACTTTCGGTGAAATCTTCGTCTGATTGCAATCCCAGTTTTTCCAACTTTTTGAGAACCGCCGCGAATATTTCTGTATCCGGGATAAAACGGGTATTGAATTTTTTGAGCAGCTCCGCTTGAGAATAAACCCTCCGCGCCAACAACCAGCAGGCGTAATCAAAAACCTGTTTGGCATCTGCCTGTTTCGATTTTTTCCTTCCTCTAAATTGCATGCAACAATTCTAACGATCATCGCCACAATTTTCGCCCTTATTCCTTTATTCCATTATTCTCCTATTCCTACTTTATTTTCTTCAACGCCCTCTCCGCCGCCGCCTGCTCCGCCTCCTGCTTACTCGCCCCTTTTCCTTTGCCATAAAGTTCTTTACCGGCATACGCCCCCATCTCGAAAACTTTGGCGTGATCCGGACCACTCTCACTTAGCACCCGGTATTCCGGTGTGATCGCGAGCTTGTCCTGCGCCAGTTCTTGAAACTCGGATTTGGCATCGAACTGGGCATTTTCTTCAATAATTTTAGGTAATTTCGGCAGTAAGAATTTCTCCACAACCTCGCGCGCTTTTTGGTAACCGGCGTCGAGATAAATTGCCCCGAGCACTGACTCAAAAACATTTGCCAGGAGGTACGGCTTATCGGCACCTCCGGAATGCGCTTCTCCTTTCGAAAGTTTGAGTTGCTTACCAAGCTCGAGCTCTTTCGCAATCTCCGCCAGCTGCTCACCTTTCACGAGCGCCGAACGCAGAGCGGTCAACTCCCCTTCTGGATCATCGGGAAACTTCGTGAAGAGATATTCTGTCGTGATCAGCTCGAGCACCGCATCACCGAGAAACTCCAGCCGTTCGTTGTGCTCTTTGGTTCCCCGATTCTCGTTAACGAAACTGCGATGGACGAAAGCGGTTTCCAGTAACTTCGGATCTTTGAACTTATAATTGAGCTTTTTTTGTAAATCCTTCATTAGTCAGCAAGCATTAGTTGGTAAGAGTTTAACAGTTTCTTAAAATTGAACTCTGTTCCTGTTCCCTGGCACCTAGAACCTGGAACCTAGTTTTCCAGTTCTTTATTGGCTGAACTTAAAACTCCATTCACAAAACGCCGACTGGAGTCGTCACCATAATTCTTCGCAATCTCTACATACTCATTCAGGGTCGCCTTCGGCGGGATATCGAATTTCTCCAGATATTTCAATTCCGCCAGGCCTGCCAAAAGTACCGCTCGATCCACCTGGGCAATCTTGCTCCACGGCCATTCCGGAGCAAGCTGCTCCACCCATGCCTTCAGCTCGTCCATGTGTTCAAAGGTAGCCGCAAGCAGGCTACTCGCAAAATCAGGCTCGTAATTAACATCAAGCTCCGCAATATTCCGCGCGAAGGCCTGCTCTTGCTCGTCTGCACAACCTCGAAACTCACACTCGAAAGCAGTTTGCACGACTGCTTCACGAACCGCTCTCCGGTTGGCTGCAGGCATAAGGAACGAATAATTAAAGGAGCTATTCTACTTTAATCTTCTCGACTTTTTTCTCTTTGGCCGCGAAATCAATCACCGTGCGCCCCCGATAGTCTCCGCAAGTCGGACAAGCCGTGTGCGGCAGACGAGGTTGCTGACACTTCTTGCAGGGGACGGTCTTGGTAAGGTTGCTCAACCTTTTCAACTCACAACTTTTCCAAGTAGCGTAGCGACGATCTCCACGGGTTTTGCTAGCACGACGCTTCGGAACTGGATGTTTAGCCATGGTTTAGTCTTTAGGTCTTTAGGTCTCTAAGTCTTTAGGTAATCGAGTTGTTGAGAAATTCGAGGCTGGATTTTAACAGAACTACCCTTTCGGGAACACTCAAAGACTATTAAACAAGTTTAGCTTTTTTCGCCTCTTTGTAAAGTTCGAACTTGCTAAGAGCGATCGAACCCAATGAGAGCACAAAAATTACTAGTTGAATCGCTCCGCCCAGGAGCGGGACGAATCCGAGTGCCGCGATGATCAACGCCCCGGCAATAAGTGTGAGTAATTTGGCACCGTATGATTTATCGGATTTGCGCCAAACGAGTGAACCAATCGCGTAGCCCGAAAGTACTGCTGCCGAAATTAAGGCGAGAATCCAGGCCAATAACACCATTGCGCCGAGCAGCGCACCCACTGCGGTAACCAGCAACAAAATCACCACCAGCGGCACTGCGAAGAGCAGGGCTCCGACGATCAAAGAGCGCCAATACCGTTTCCGGAAGTTGCTAGCGTAGACATCGGCACCCTTCCCACTACTGGCGAGCAAGACCGCACCCGCGACCAGCACAACCAGCAGACCAAAGAGTTTGCCAACTAAAAATCCCCGGGAGACTAGCTTTCCTTTCGTGAACACCTTGGGAACCTTTCTTTCAATCTCGCTCGCCACTCCCTCCGGAATTTCGAGATCCTTTTCGGCAAAGTACGTGAGTTTGCCGCCAATCTTGGCGTTCTCGGCAATTGTAATTTTTTTCGACCGAATCGTCACGTCGCCCCCGACCGTTCCGGCAAAATTGACTTCATCACTGTAAATCTCGAGATCACCGGTAACATCCCCCGAAAAGGAGACTGCTCCGCCGGCCAAAGTCGCACTTCCGGCAACCGTCGCTCCCGAAGCAACATTCACCATCCCCCCAGCCAGCACTGCATCATCACCAACCGTACCGGTGAGAGTAACAAGGCTTCCCGCTGCTCGCAGATCATCGCCAATATCAGCGGCAATTGTGACGCTTGAGCCTGCCACCACAAGGTCATTCTCAATCTCCTGCGCGACAGTCACTACCGCCCCCACGAGATACGCATCGTCTGGAGCCGCTTCCTGCAGCTCGGTCAGGGCGCCAGCTGAATAAATATCGTCTCCGATTGTCACCGAAACCATTGGCGCATCACCGAAACCACCGGCGGTGGCCACAGTGGGAGTGACTAACAATAAAAAAATTAGTAGGGTTTTAATAAGACGAGACATACCTATGGGGATTAAAAGTGCGGCAAGTTTAGCAAAACGAGCTTAAAGGTGCTATTTTTTAGGCTGTGGAAAAAGCTGAAATACAATCTCGAGTTAAAAAATTAAAGGCTGATCGCAATGCAATCATTCTCGCGCACAATTATCAGCTGCCCGAGATTTACGATGTAGCGGATTTCGTCGGCGACAGTTTTGAACTCGCGGTGAAAACACAGCAAACTGATGCGGAATTAATTGTTTTCTGTGGAGTTCACTTCATGGCCGAAAGCGCGAAGATCCTGAATCCGGAGAAGAAAGTGCTGATTCCCGATTTGGCCGCGGGTTGCTTCCTGGCCGACATGATTACAGCTGAAAGCCTGCGGGAGAAGAAAAAAGAATACCCGGAAGCAGCCGTTGTCTGTTATGTGAATTCAAGCGCGGAAGTAAAAGCGGAAAGTGCTGTTTGCTGCACTTCCGCCAACGCCGTGGAAATTTGTCGAAAGATTCCCGCAAAACAAATTATCTTCGTGCCAGACGAACACCTCGGTACCTGGGTCGCCGAAAATCTGCCCGAAAAAGAAATCACCACCTGGCCCGGCCACTGCTACGTCCATTCCAAAGTGCTTACCGAAAGGGTTATCGAAGCTCAGAAAGCGCATCCCGAAGCTCTCACCATCGCCCACCCCGAATGTCCCAAGTCTGTCCGTGATCTTGCCGATCATGTCTGTGGCACCGGTGGTATGGTGAAGTTCGTGAAAGATTCGGAAGCAAGAGAATTTTTAATCGCGACCGAAACTGGAATGTTAGAGCGTTTGCAACGGGAAAGCTCCGGAAAACAGTTCTTCGCACTCTGCGGCGAGTGCATCAATATGAAAAAAATCACGTTGCCGAAAGTTTTGGATTCGCTGGAGAAAGATCAATTCGAGGTAACTGTTCCGGAAGAAACCGCCAAGCGCGCCCAAAAAGCGCTCGAGAAAATGATTGAATTGAGTTAGTGGCTCCCTCGACGATTTTGGTGAGATGATCGACTACCAGTATCTTTTGTTTTCCCACGACTACGATCGTTCATCTTGTTAGTCTTTTTCTTTTTCTTTTTTGCTTTATCTGATTTCTTTTTTGCTGCTATGTGTTCTGGTCTATTTTTCAGGGACCCTCCTATTCTCTTTGGCCTTCTGCCCGGAAATCCTATCAGGGATGTGACCTCTTTGCGCATCTGATCTATCAAAATCAGCTTTAAATACCTGAAATACTTTTCCAATTTAAAAATTTCTTTTTTACCTATTAAAGTTATCTTTTCAATAAATTTACCCTTCGTAAAATCACCTCGGTAGCCTTGGACATCATCCTTCAGTTCTTCTATTAGTTCTAAAGCATTATCTATTTTTGCACCATCCAGGGATCTAGTAAGTTGAAACTCATCTTTTATCTGGTCGGTAGCCTCCAGTATCAATCTAATCTTGCGTTTAAAAACAAGCATTGTAAACGGCGGCAGATTTCGCTCATTAGCTTCTTTTGGACCCATAGGAGTCTTATCTTACTCCTTTCAGGACAACTTGTCAATATTGCGTAAATCCTCAAAGGCTTCCCGTAAACCTCATTTGACGCAAAGCCAGTTCTACCCTAAAATCCCCCGGCTTATTTAATTTAACTACTATTTTTACGTGTTAGTGATTCGACTCTCGCGCATAGGTCGCGAGAACCTCCAGAAGTTTCGATTGGTTGTGCAGGAAAAAACTTCCTCTCCGAAATCCGGAAAAGTTATTGCAATTCTTGGAAGCTACGATCCGCGCGATCCGGAAAATCAGTTTGTTTTTGACGCGGAAAAGCTTGAACAGTATCTCAAGAATGGTGCTCAACCCAGCGACACCGTTGCTCGGCTCTTAATCAAAAACGGCTTCAAAAAAGAATTGGTTGAGAAGTTCATCAAGCAGTACACCAAGCAGAAGTCGAAGAAGGAAAAGAAGGAAGCGGCTGTCGTCTCCGGCAAGACCAAGCCAGCCGGGGATGCTGCTCCGGCCGAAGGAGACACTAAAAAGGATAAGGGGGATGCTGCCAAAGAGGAGAAGGCCGAAGATAAAAAGGATGCTAAGCCTGCCGCCGAGGAAAAGGACGACAAGCCTGTGGAAAAACCGAAGGAAAAAGAAAAACCTGCCGAAGACACTAAACCAGACGAAAAACAAGACCCTTAATCCTTACTTCTTAATCCTCTAATCATGCCCGACGAAGCAACCCCCGCAACAAGCAGTGACCCGACCCAAGGTCCCGACAAGGACTTCCTCGAAACGGTAGTCAAAGCGATAGTTGACAATCCTGATGATGTAATCATCGAGCGCAGCGTGGATGATCTCGGTGTGCTCATCAAGCTCCGCGTCAACGAAGCCGACATGAGCAAAATCGTCGGCAAAGGCGGCCAGACTGCAAAAGCTCTGCGTACTCTACTGCGTTTGGTTGGCAGTAAATTCGATCTGCGAGTGAATCTGAAAATCCTCGAACCGGACGGATCTGAGCACCGTGCGGAAAAGTCCGCTGCGGAAGAAGCAGAGGCTCCGGTCGAAGCGCCCGCCAAGGAAAAAAAGCCCGCCAAGAAGGAGAAAAAAGCGGAAGCTGCCGAACCCCAAGAGGGTGATCAGGCAGCCGGTGCTTTTGACAACGTGATCTAAGAGGCTAGAATTCGGGAGGATTTTAACCCCCCCACGCATGGCTTTCGAACTTGTCCCCGACGCTCTCGCGCAGAGTGGCCTCACCTACACTGACCTCGAGCAGTTGAGTTTGACGAATGTGATTTATCTGTTCGCGGCCCTGGCCATCCTCGGTGCGGGCGCCCTTTCGATTGTCTTTATCTTCTTCGGCGGTTTCAGCTTCATCCTTTCCGGGGGTGACGAGGGGAAAGTCAAGCAGGCTATCCACACCATCCGCTACGCCATCATCGGTCTTGTAATTTCCTTGCTCTCACTTGTTTTCGTGCCGCTGATCGGCCGACTCTTTGGAGTGAATTTGAATTTCTTTGACTTCCAGACTCTCAGTGAGCGCATCAATATACTTTTCGACCAATTCCGTGACAACGAGCCGGGAGCCGTGACACCGACAACCCCAGCGACTTCAATACCAACTACCACTCGACCTGATGTGAACTTGGAAGAGTTAGTGAAATAAAATACCAAATAAGCACCAAATTCGAATTTGGAATTTGGAATTTGTCTGGTTCTTGGTGTTTGGAATTTTGAGTTCTCTACTACCCCGCCATGCGACAGCACCAGCCATGGTTGGCGAGCAGCATGCTAGAATCTCTCCCATGAGGAAATTGGTTCTCTTAGACGGTCACGCCATCATCCACCGGGCTTTTCATGCCATCCGGCCGCTCAATACTTCTGCCGGGGAGCTTGTGAACGCAGTTTTCGGTTTTACTTCGATGCTGCTAAACGTGCTCGAGCTAGAACAACCTGATTGCATCGCCGTCACTTTCGACCGCAAAGGCCCTACCTTCCGTCACCGGGAAGACGAGAATTACAAAGCCAATCGGGTCAAGGCTCCGGATGAATTAATCTCGCAAATCAAGCGCGTTTACGAAATCGCCCGTGCCTTCAACATCCCTGTCTTCGCCGAAAAAGGACTTGAGGCCGACGACATGCTAGGTTCAATTGTCGCGAAAGTTAAATTCGAAAAAGACCTGCAAACAGTAATTGTCAGCGGCGATCGCGATCTCCTCCAGCTCGTAGCTGAACGAATCAGCGTCCATGATCTCACCGGCGGTTATCGTAACGCGGTGAAATTCACACCAGCAGAGGTAGAAAAAAAATATGGCTTCGGGCCAAAGTTCATCCCGGATTTCAAAGGGCTCGTGGGTGATGCGAGTGACAACCTGAAAGGCGTGACGGGGGTTGGCCCCAAATCCGCCACTGACCTGATCCGCCAGTTTGGCAGTCTGGAAAATATCTATGACAATCTACCGGCGATCAAAGAGACCGTGCGGGAAAAACTCGAGCGTGATCGTGAGAATGCCTTTCAGACCAAACGGATGACAACGATCCGCTTCGATGCACCCCTCGATTGGAATCTCGATAAATGCGAACTGAACAGCTTCGACCGCGCGGAAGTACTGCACCTGCTGGAGGAGCTGGAATTTTATTCCCTGATTAAGCGCTTCGAGAAACTTTTTCCGATCTCACCTGAGAAAGCAGAAATCCCGCAAGCACCCGAAACTCCCCAGGCAACTCAACAGAGTTTATTTTGAAAAGTCTGTGAATACGCCAAAAAAGATTCTGATCAAACCGTAGAGGCCGCAAGATCTTGCGCCCCTACTACAAAATAGCGCAAACTTACGCCATTTTGTAGTATGGTTTTAAAAAACATCTGCGGCTTAATGGTAAAAATTGGGTGTTAAAAGTTAAGTTTTTGGTCTAGAGTAAGCCGCTAACTTAATTTTTTTTAAATATGCCTAAAAAAATGTCCTCATTGTGGCCTAAAAACAGCTCATAAAGATGGTTTTCGTAATGGTCGCCAACGTTACCGTTGCCGTGAATGTGGTCATAGATTCCAATACAAA
>JBDRMN010000074.1:0-7939 GCA_043812055.1 Patescibacteria group bacterium | reverse complement strand
TGACGGTTACTTTGTCTCCACTGTGGGTGTGACCGAAAAAATCATCCACGCCTACATCCAACAACAGGGTAAGCAAGATTTTGGACAAGCGCAGCTTGACTTAGGCTGATGCTCCGGGTCTACCGACCCGGAGAGTTTCACTTATTAGCCGCTACATGAGTAATGAGCTTGATCAGGATGGCTTTTTGGACGGGGAGGCGATTGGCGGCTTGGTCGAAGACGACGGATTGAGGTCCGTCAATGACATCATCGGTGATTTCCTTGCCCCGGTGGGCGGGCAGGCAGTGCATCACGATCGCTTCCGGCTTGGCTTGTTTCAGGGCATCCGCGTTTAGCTGGTAGGGCTGAAAAATGGTTTCCCGTTGCTGCACTTCGCTCTCATCACCCATACTGGTCCAGGCGTCGGTGTAGACCACGTCGGCATTCTGCAGCGCTGCGGCGACGTCTTCGGTTTGTTGAATCTTCCCCTGTTTGAGCTGGTACTTCTTGGGGCCAGCCAGGATAAATTCGAATCCTAATAAATTGGCTGCCAGAGCGAGTGAGTACGCGACGTTGTTACCATCGCCGAGAAAAGCCAGTTTGAAATCAGCGAGTCTGCCCAGGCATTCCCGGATAGTCAGCAGATCGCCCAGGACCTGACAGGGATGTTCTTTGCCGGAAAGGGCGTTGATGACCGGGATATTGGCACTGGCTGCCAGCTTCTCCAGTGCGGCGTGATCGTAAACCCGGGCGACGATTACCTCGAAATACTGACTCAGCGTTCGCGCGAAATCCCCCACGCTTTCACGTTCACCGAGACGACCGCTTTCGGCGGGACTGAAGTAAGAGAAAGTTCCGCCAAGCTCCCGAACACCTGTCTCGAAACTGGCCTTCGTCCGCAGGCTGGGCTTCTCGAAGACGAGGGCGACGTGCTTGTTACGCAAAATCTCGGAAGTAACCCCGTGTTTTTGATCTGATCCCATGTCGAGAATTTCGGTTAATTCCTCCGGGCTCAGATCGGTGATGGAAATAAAATCTTTTTGCATGGCTTAAATTTTAACCGACAACTGCCAAAACCGCTTCGACCTTGGCTTCGATTTGAACGGGCTGATTGGCCTGCGCCGCTTCGACAGCATCGATTTTACCAGTGTGATAATTGATCGTGGCGTCAGGGTCTTTCAATAAATGGCCGGTGAGAATTCCCACGACTGCATCGCCCTGCTTGATCTTGCCCTGCTTGACCAACTGTCGGACTCCGGCGAGCGAACAGGCTGAGGCAGGCTCGCAGCCAATCCCCACAGCGTCGATTGCCGCTTTGGCATCCATGATTTCATCTTCACTTGCTTCGAGCACGACCCCACTCGTTTCCTCGATCGCGCGACGGGCCCGGGGATGGCTGATCGGATTGCCGATTTTGATCGCGGTCGCGATGGTTTCAGGGTTATCAACCGCTTCGAACTTTTTCCAACCACTTTCGAAATATTTGAAGAAAGGATTGGCACCGCTGGCTTGAACAGCCGCTAGTCGTGGTATTTTATCGATCAAGCCAAGCGCATGGGCTTCAGCAATTGCTTTACCGAACGCGGATACATTCCCGAGATTTCCCGCCGGACAGACGATCCAATCAGGCGCCTGCCAGTTCAGCTGTTGGAGTAATTCCAGAATAATCGTTTTCTGACCCTCTACGCGGAAAGGATTCAAAGAATTCAGCACGTACACACTTTCGGCTGGATTCTCCCGATCAAACTTATCACCGAGCTCTTGCACGAGCTTCATCGCCACATCGAAATCACCCTGCACTTGCAGCACTTTCGCGCCGTAGGCGAGTGCCTGGCTGAGCTTCCCGTAGGCAATTTTGCCTTCGGGAATAATCACGATTCCGTTCAGCCCCGCGGATGAACAGTAGCTTGCCAGTGAGGCGGAGGTGTTACCAGTTGAGGCGCATATAAAATTGCGACAACCCGCGGCCGCTCCGGCCGAAACGGCAACAGTCATACCGCGATCCTTGAAGCTGGCGGTTGGATTCTCACCTTCGTGCTTAAAAGAAAGTTTGATGCCGAGTTCTGCCGAAAGTTTTTCAACGGGATAAAGACGAGTATTACCTTCGTTTCGTGAAATAATGAATCCCCCCGCTCTGGAATCTTGGTTCTGCTTGGCAAGCGATTGCTTCGCACCCCCCTTTATGAAAGGGGGGTTGGGGGGGATTTTCGCATTGAATAAAAGTTCCCGGTAGCGCCAAACACCGGAGCTATCCGGTAATTCTCGCGCACCTAAACGCTCGTCAAAAATTTTCTTCAGATCTTGTTTCTTCAGCTCATCCAGCGGCTGCACGAGATCGAGTAAACCTCCGCATTCGCAGACGAAACGGATCTCAGAGAGAGGATAATTTTTTTTGCACGCGATACAAGAGAACTGTTGCATAGGGAGATTTTATTGCTTTTTCTGAAATACTGCACCTTTGTTGAAGTAGGGGGCTAGTAGCTAGTGTTAGTGTTAGTGTTAGTGTTGCCCTATACCATATACTACAAAATAGCGTAAAGTTGCGCCATTTTGTAGTATGATGCTTTTAATCCGCCTTCTCCCCGCCGTTCCGACGTGACGTCGTGAGGGCTACGGCGGACTTTGATCAAGGAATCGATTTTGACGGAATGGAAAAAAGTGGGAAAATAGGGTCTTCGTTCTTTGAAATCGCGAATGTTGAGGCCCTTCAGGAATTTTGGTAATCGTTATTTTCTTAAATCGGCGGTTTTCAGATTTCTGGAGCCGCCTCAATAAAGGAGATGTACAATGGAAAAACAAAGCAGGTTCCTCGCCATAGTAGCGGGGACAAATTTTATTTTGGCTGCAGCAGATTTTATTTTGGGATTCTTCTGCAGCCCGCTGGCTAGATGGGTGAAATCAGCCTTTCTGTTTTCTGTCCGGGAGGATGCTATCATCATAGTGTCGCTAAGCTCTTGCGTTTTGGGGGTTTTCCTATTTCCATTTGTACTGGGGATGATAAAGAGACAACCGATCAGCTATACGTTGGACTGGTACCCCAATACTTGCACCTTTTTGTTTTTCTTTCTGGCAGGGTGCGCCTGCCAGTACTTTTTGGCGGCTTGTTTTTAGCCGCTGAGAGAGTCGTCAACTTACGCTTCTCTCTCGGCGGCTCTTTCTCGTGTCTAGATTTATTCGTTTTTCGGCAAAACCGCAGCAATTAGCTTTCCCCGGATCTACATTTTAGTATTTAGAAGAGCTTATCAATATCTCTGCGGACAGCCTTCTTGGTACTCTCAGTCACTTCCTTAATCCGCCTTTTAATTCGTTCTGTTGCTCCGGGAATTATTTCTGCTAGCGTTTTCCATCTACTGTGCAAAGAACTTAAAACAACTAAATCATCACTCGCTATTTCCTCCTTGAACCAGGCTTTGATTCTGTTTTGCACTTGCTTCGCAGCATCAGGGATCATTGGTTCTATTTGCCCCAAAAGATCTTTATCAAAAATATCAGGATCCGCAGCATCCAGCTTTTTCCGGAACAGCTCTTCAACCGCTTTATCCACCCTCTCTCCGCAGCCGGGAATTGCCGCTTCAAGTTTTTCTGTGCAGGGTTTTATAAAACGTACCAGGCGTTTCAGGCTGCCATCTTTTAGAGCGCCTGCCAGCACTTCTTCGAATCTGTTTTGAGCCGCTGTCTTAAAAGCCTCTTGAAGTTCCAGTGGTATCGAATCAAGAGAAGTACTCGCGAACCAAATAAGGTACCTCTTTACTCGGGGATCTGTTTCCAAAGGAAACTTTAGGCGATCGGCTATTTTCTCTTGGGCATCAGGGATTACGTCTCCGAAGTCGAGCTCCTGCATTGATCGGAGGTCTCCTTCACCAAAACCCTGTCCTTCAAACAGACCCTTCTGAAATTTTTCTTTGATTTTGCTTTCGATCTCTGCCTGCATTATTCCGATGACTTGAGTTACTACTCCAGACTGGCCCTGCAGCTGCCTTAATTCGTCTCTCAATTTGAGAAGTGTCGTAAAAACATTTTTAGGACTCTTTTGTTCTACTTCGCGATTAGCTATGCACATGAATTTGTCTTCGATTCTCTTTTCCCACTCAGGCAAAAATTCACTTAGTTTAGCTAGCTTCTCGGTGTCAAGGTTCTGCAGGAAAGCGATGATGGTTTTTGTAGAACTCAGACGTTTCATAAAATCTTCCCGCTTAATTCTTTCTCGGAATTTTTGGTCTTCGACAGACTTTTCTGGAGACATAGTGTTTTGTTAAGTTGAAAAACGAGGTGTCATTTTGCACGGTGGCACTTTTTTTTTCAAATACGTACCGAATAAAAATCAACTCTCAAAAATCACTCGTCCCTCATCTTCGTTTCACTCAGGTTTCAGACGGTTTCGCCTCCGCAGTCTTGGGCAACACCTCATCCTCCTTCGCCTTGTCGGGCTTCGGAAGGACTTCGTCGCTTCGGATTTCTTTCGCCAAGGCCTCTACCGTCTTTTGCAACCCGCTCGCCCAGTCCACACCGAGATCCTGGACATCGATCTTGAGTTTGTCGCCGCTGATGCACCAGGCGGGGTTTTCAGAAAGAGCGCTCATGATGTTGCCCGGCTTTACTTTTTCTCCGAGAGTGAGGATGGCTTCGCGTTTGCGCGGACTGATGCGACCGACTTTTGCCGCGGTCACACCGGCCTTGCGGCAGGCGAGCTTCAGACGAATTACCTTGAGCAGGTTGATAACTTCGTTGGGCAGGTGGCCGAATTCTTCAACCAGTTCCAATTTCTGATCGTTGAGCTCCTCAGCCGAATCAACCGAAGAAAGCCTCTGGTAAGCTCGGATTTTT
This sequence comes from Patescibacteria group bacterium, assembly GCA_043812055.1. Lineage (GTDB taxonomy): Bacteria > Patescibacteriota > Gracilibacteria > JAHISY01 > JAHISY01 > JBDRMN01. The sequence continues at coordinate 3,136 of JBDRMN010000074.1, read as the reverse complement.
TCCTTGGTATCCGAAATGTAGTTCGTCGGGATGAAGGCCGAAAGCGGCACTTCGAGCGTGACGTCAGCCTTAGCCTTTTTCACTTCTTCGTCGGTACTGATTTTCTTACCGGCCTTGAGATCCTCGACAGCTTGATTGAGCATGCGTACGAAGTGGGAAACGCCGACGACATTGATCGCGCCGGATTGATTCGCACCGAGGATATCGCCAGCCCCGCGAATCTCGAGATCCTTCATCGCGATTTCGAATCCCGCTCCCAACTCACTCGCTTCGACGATCGCCCGCAGACGCTTCTTCGCATCGGGCTTGAGTAGCTGGGTGTTGTAGAGGAAGTAGGCGTACGCTTGTGTTCGACTCCGACCCACCCGTCCACGCAGCTGGTAGAGTTGGCTCAAGCCGAAGTTCTCCGCATCGTTCACGATCAGGGTATTCGCATTGGGCAGATCAATCCCGTTCTCGATGATCGCCGAACTTACCAGAACGTCATATTCGCCGTTTTTGAAGTCCAACACACGATTCTCCAGTTCGTCGGGACGGAGTTGCCCGTGGGTGACGATGAATTTCGCCTCGGGCATGAGACTACGCAATTTCTCCGCGATACCATCAATCGTCGCGACCCGGTTGTGGAGGAAATAAACCTGACCCTTGCGTTTCAGCTCGCACTCAATTGCTTCTTTGATCAGGTGCCAACTGAAATGACGAACCTCTGTGATGATCGGCAGACGTCCCGGTGGGGGGGTATTGATCGTGGTGATGTCGCGCAACTTATTCAGCGCCATATTCAATGTGCGTGGGATCGGTGTGGCAGTCATGGTTAGCACATCAACCTGTTTACGCAGATCTTTCAGTCTCTCTTTTTGCTTTACGCCGAAGCGCTGTTCCTCGTCGATAATGACGAGACCGAGATCGTGGAACTTGACGTCCAATTGCAATAGACGATGAGTACCGATCACGATCTGGACAGACCCATCGGCGAGTCCACCCAAGATCTGCCTTTGCTGGGCGGGAGTCTTGAATCGGCTGAGCATCTCACAGCTGATATCGAAGCCCTCGAGACGCTTGGAGAAACTTTTGAAGTGCTGATCGGTGAGAATTGTGATCGGGGAGATGAAGGCGACCTGTTTACCGGTCAAGGCTGCTTTGAAAGCGGCCCGCATGGCGATCTCGGTCTTACCGAAACCCACATCGCCGCAAACCAGGCGGTCCATGGGCCGCCTCGCCTCCATATCCTGCTTCACGTCCTGGATGGCGCGAAGCTGTCCGGGAGTTTCTTCGTAGGGGAATTTTGCCTCAAACTCAGCTTGACGGCTGCCATCTGCCCCGAATTTCATACCAACTGCAGCAGCCCGCGCGGCGTAAAGAGCGAGGAGTTCCTTGGCGACTTGCTTCGTTTCCGCCGCAACGCGTTTCTGCACCGTCGTCCATTCACTGCTGCCCAATCTGGTCAAACGCGGAGGAGCATCGCCCGTACCGATGAAGCGGTTAACTTTGTCGGCCTGGTCGATCGGCACGAAGAGTTTGTCACCCGCCGCATAATCAATCCGCAGGTATTCCCGTGTGATCTCATCTACGGTTTTTTGCTCGATCCCGCGAAAAATCCCAATCCCGTGATCGAGGTGCACGACGAAATCGCCATTCTTTAAGCTCGTAATGAAATCGAGATAGACTTTTTGTTCGCTCACACTTTTGCCGGCGCGCTGAAAACCGAAGATCTCGCGATCAGTCATGACCGCGATCTTTAGCTCAGGATTCTGAAAAGCCTGGGGCGAGAAATCTTCCTCGTCGAGTTCGCGGATATCCACTCCCGAATCACCACCAAAGACGAAATTATATTCATTCAAAATATTTTTGAGCTCAGTTCCCTGTTTCGTGAGAATCAACACCTTCCATTTACCGTCTTTCTTTATCCGCAGGTCGTCGATCAGGTCGCGGGGAGTTACAAACTTCAATACGGAAAGAAAGCGCAGATGGACAAAGTTGCTGTCTTCCTCCGGGAAGCTCGTGAAAATGAGCTTTTGAATTGCAGGATTACTGCTGAGCCACTGCGAAACTTTCGGCAGAGCCTCCCCGAAATTGCTTTCCGCATTGTTATTGCCGTTTTCCTCCTCGATAATCTCGTCCCCGACCAGGAGAGCGTTGTCGGGTAGTGCGGTAATGAGCTCAACCGTTTCGTAGTCGCTACTGATTGGTAGCAGCCGGATTTCGGCAAGTTCAGACTCTTCATCAAAAATTTTTTCGATTACCTCACTATCGAGATCGAAACGAATCGGCCGCTCGCGTTCCGGCGGAAAAATCGTCAGCGTGCTGCCGCTGGCGCGATAATTACCCGGACCAAGCTCATCTTCGCTCCCCACGTTTTCATAACCGCGCGCAATCAAATCGTTAAAAAAATCCGTACGGTTAAGCTCTTCGCCGGTTCGCATAGTCAGGCTCTCTTTTTCCAGTCTCACGAGATCGGGAAGGAGAGTTTGAGCGTCGCGATAACTGGTCACAATGATCGCGTTTTTTTCCCGCAAAGCCAACGCTTCTTTGAGGAGCCGGAGTGTCCGTTCGTGTTCGTCCTCGTCGGCTTGCTCTGCCGTGAAGAGCTGGACCGGACGATCCTGCCAGCATTGGAGGTGGGCCGAAAGCGCATTAGCTTCGCCCACATCGTTTACCACCCACACGACTAGCGGTTTCTTCGTTTCCAGCAATTTATCCACGAGCAAACACTTTGCCGAAAAATTTCCCGCACCCGAAAGAGTGAGAGTTTGAGCTTTCGCAGCTTGTCTTATCTTCGCGAAGAGGGCTGCCGGAAAAGCCTCGGTGAGAGGTCGCGGCGAAACCGAAATGTCCGGTGCTGAACCCAAAATTCAAAAAAGTCTTTACCTAAAGAATTAATCTTAATTTTTGAGTATATCTTCCAAAACTTGGCGCAGGCCAAGTGGTGAGCGGGAGTTTAGTGAGCTTTCGCGGCCCTGTCAAACCAGATTTTAGGGAGCAGGTTGGGCCCTAGGTTATGGGTTCTAGGTGTTAGATTCTAGAGCCAGGGGACAGGTGTGTGTAGAAACGTTGCATGCAACGTTTCTACATTTATCCATTTACACCCCAAAGTTAGGCAGCTCGCTTTGTTTGCCCTGATCGAGGGCTGGCGAAC
>JBDRMN010000073.1:0-13991 GCA_043812055.1 Patescibacteria group bacterium | reverse complement strand
CTACTCCCGCGTAGGTTACCGAGATGTACGGGGGCGGCGTCCGCCGTGGCGGACTACTCCCGCGTAGGTTACCGAGATGTACGGGGGCGGCGTCCGCCGTGGCGGACTACTCCCGCGTAGGAGCTGAAGTCGTTCCTATTTTACCTTTTGTTTTCAATCAGAGGGTGGACTACCCCCGCTAGAACTGCGCGATTCTAAAGTTTCCGTTCTTTTTTCTCAACTTTCCAGGCTTGGACAATGTCGCCTTCCTTGATTTTTTCTTTGCCGAGTTGGATTTTCAATCCGCATTCAAACCCCTCCTTAACCTCGTGGACGCTTTCTTGGTCACGCTTCAGGCTTGTAATTCTGCCTTCGTCGATTAATTTTCCGTTTCGCAAAATTCGGACACTTACACCATTTTGCATGATGCCAGTTTTTACTCCTCCACCCACAGTTTGTTCCTTGCCCTTGGTGAAGAAAATACCGCGGACTTCGAGTTCACCCAGCTCAGTTTCAACTTCTTCGGGGTCGAGTAGGCCGGAAAGAAGTTTTTCAATCTCATCGAGGACTTTGTAGATAATCGTATGCTTACGGATCGAGACACCTTCGCGGTCGGCCAATTTTGCCACGGCTGATGGTACTTTCGTATGAAAAGCGATCAAGAGACCGTCAGCGGCGGCAGACATGAGTACATCAGTCTCGCTCACATCACCGACTCCACCGTGGATTACCTTGGCTTTGACATTCTCATTACCGATTTTCCCAATATTTTCCCGCAGAGCTTCGAGAGAGCCCTCGACATCCGCTTTCAAGACAATTTTTAGTTCCTTCATTTCGCCCGCGTTGATCCGGCCGATAATCTGACTCATACCAGATTGTTTTTCACGGTCAGCTAGGTCGAGCAACTTCTGCATCTCGGCTGCCTTTTTCTTGGCTGCCTCTGGCGTTCTAAGCGCCTGCAGGATTTCACCAGCGCCCTGCCGGGGGAGCTCGGTCAGTCCAGCAATCAAAACCGGCATCCCGGGAAGGGCCTCCTTCACGGTTTTTTTGCCCCAGTTAAACATTTTTTTCACCCGACCAACCACCGGGCCAATTACGAAGTTGTCACCAAGCTTTAGGGTGCCAGTGTTGACTAGTACAGTAACGATTGGGCCGAGAGATTTATCGAGCTTGGACTCGATTACCGTGCAAACCGCCTCACGATCAGGGTTGGCCATCACTGGTTCGATATCATTTGTTAGCAGGATTATCTCCAAAAGTTCCTCGATTCCCTGACCCGTGGGCGCCGCGACACTCACCATCTCGGTCTTGCCGCCCCAGTCGCTGGGCTGCAGGTCGTGTTCGGCGAGCTCGCCTTTGACTTTGTCGATATTGGCTCCGGGTTTGTCGATTTTGGTAATCGCCACTACGATCGGTACCCCAGCTTCACGAGCGTGGTTGATCGCTTCGATTGTTTGCGGTTTCACTCCTTCATCGGCGGCGACTACGATGATGGCGATGTCTGTCGCCCGAGCACCCCGTGCTCGCATCGTGGTGAAGGCTTCGTGACCAGGAGTGTCAAGGAAAGTAATTTTTCGCTTCAAAGAGATTCCGGATTTCGCTCCGCTCATCCGGGATTTCGAGTCCTCCTCCGTCGGAACCTCAACCTGATACGCCCCAATATGCTGAGTAATCCCGCCCGCCTCTCCTTTCACCACATTGGTTTTGCGAATGGTATCGAGGAGCGTAGTTTTTCCGTGATCGACGTGACCCATGACAGCAACGATCGGCGGTCGCTCGGTAAGTTTATCCGGATCATCTTCGAGGAGTTTAGTGATGTTGCCTTTCAGAACCTCTTTTCCGCTCACGGCGGTGGTGTCTTTGGTGACTTTGCACTGGAAAGCCTCGGCGACGATTGCGGCGGTTTCAAAATCAATTGTTTGGTTGAGATTGCTCATCACCCCATTTTTCAAGAGCTCTCCAACAATCCGGATCGGGCTGACTCCCATTTTTTCTCCCAATTCACGTACCGAAATCATCTCACCGATCTTGATTTTACTCTTGGCAGCGGCAGTCTGAGTAGTGGGGGCTTTCATCGCCTCCTCAAACTTTTCCTGCTGCTTCGTAATGCGCCTCAATTTTTCCTTTTCGATTTTCTTGACTTTCCGGGTGATTAGTTTTTCACTTGCTTTTTTCGCTCGCGCCCACCTGGCCCGCGCAGCTTCCTGATCCCCACTGACCTTTTTGGCTGTCGGGGCGGATGTTTCTACAGACTCCCCTTGGGACTTTTCTTTTTTCGTCGACTTTTCCTCAGCTTCCTCCTCGGTCTCTTCGTCGAAAACCATTCCCAGTAGTTCAGCCCCTTCCTCCTCCTCTTTTTCATCGGCTTCGCTTGATCCAGCCTGACGCATCAGAGCCTCAAAAATTTCATTAGCAGTTTTACTATTGATTTCTTTTTCAGCTTGGCCCACGCCGAAATTCACAAGCTGCGAACGCAGCTCTTCCGTCTTGATGCCGAGTTTGCGAGCGAGATCGGAAACGCGCATAAATAAAGTGGAAAACGTGAACGCGAGTTTAATTGAAAGGTAAGGAAAAAGCTAATAAATAGCAGTGAAATTACAAAATCCAAATTACAAATTACAAATCAAGCTCAAATAACAAATTTCAAATGTCACAACTGTTTGGCGTTTGGATTTTGGACTTGTCCCGCGTACGCGGGATGAGCCCTGAAATTTGAAATTTCAGACAAAAGTGTCTTTGGCGACGATCTTTCCCCAATTTCATTTTTCTGATTCCGTCTTCCCTTTCTCCGGGTCACCAGCCTTCTCGTTGCCAGTCGTTTCTAGAGCAGTCGAAATCCTTACAGAATCCAACCAATTCATTTTGCAGCCGAGTGCTTGCCTGCCGAAGCCGAAGGTTTACCTTCGCGTAGGCAGGTTTTAATGCGAAATTTCACAAAAGGAAGTTTAGCGGAAAATTGGTTTGACAAAAGTAAAAATACTGGATACAATAAGACACTTCCTAATTAACTTAAAACAAGCCAAGATGATTGATTTTGCTCCAACTAATTGGATCAAAGCTGCGGGTAAAGATTTAAATCCTCTCCCTCAGTCAGACGGTAAGTTCATTTTGCAAAATCCGAACAAGCCTGCTTCTGAGAAGCTTATCAGAGTAGCTACGCCAGAGCTCCTCCTTAAGGAGCATGTTTTAACCGGGAGAATAACACTTGCCGAGCTTAGTAATTTTCCGGAAAAGCTGTGGGAGATTTGGGAATATCTGGATTCTGAAGACGCAGGAATAGCCGAGTTTCAGACTGGGGAGCTTGAGATGTTGAAAGGTAATTTTGAGATTCCAGGAAAAATTGCTGGCATCAAGAGCTTACTTAAGGAGATTGATGATTATAATAGGCAGCCGCCACGAAATATCGACAAAAGTGCGCTAGGTTTAGCTGTTCAAGAGCTTGAAAAAAGAATCTTTGCCTTGGACAAGTTAGTTGATCCAAATCTTAGCTGGGAAGTTTTTTTGGGGAAGATAGAAGCTTCTGCGGAAACGAAAGGGTATATGAAGTTCTTGCTTAATCTTTTTGAGAGCATAGTTAACACTCTCGAAAGTAAATCCCGGCCAAAAAAACAGGGACGTAAATTTCTGGAGATAATTTTTGATAATCCTATCTTGAAGGGGACGACAGAACATTGATCCTGACTCAGTTCTTTAGCTTTCCCACTTGCACCCGCAGCTTCCGTTCGACTTCATCCGCAGCGTCGGGGATAGTTTTGCCGCTGGCTTTGGCGCGTAGAGAATTTCCCGGAAAAGTCAGCTGGACATGCAGCGCGTAATTGGGGGAGTGGTGACGAGTGCCCCGAAAAACATTCACGTGAAACTTCACCGTGTCGTCGTCCTTACTCAAGCGGTTGTCGAGTTTTTGGAGTTTGCTAAGCTTCGCCTCAATTAATTCCCGGTCTTCCTCTGTTATCTGACAGCCATCCACGCGGTAGCCGAAGATCATTTTTAGAAGGTTAAGAAAGTTTGTAAGGTTACTAAGGTTCAGAAAGTTACTAACGTTTTTAGCCTGCTAGGCCGGAAGCGAGATCACGCAAAACGGCCGCGGGGTCATCGGCTTTCGTGATGCCACTGGCGAGTAATACACCTTGCGCCCCCAATTGTAGCGCAGTTTTCACATCTGCTCCATTTTTTACTCCCGCGCCAACGAGGAGCGGAGTCTCGCCGACTTTGGCGACGGAATTTTTAATGATTTCCGGATTGGCGCTGGTGACGGAAATATCACCACCGATGAGCTCCGGTGGTTCCACCGCTATGAAATCCGGTTTCAGTTCTGTCGCAATTTTTTCAGCCTCCTCATCATTTTCCACACACACTACTACTTTTAGACCCGCCTGCTTCGCCGCTTCCACACATTTTGGTAGTGCTTCCCCCAAGCGCTTTTCGGAATGATTCAGTAAGGTTCCGCTCGCCCCCATTTTTTTCACAAGCTCCGGAACAATCGAACCTGTGAAGCTGCCTAATTCAGCAGCATCGGTGTGTTGGGCAAAAACGGGGATTTTCACTGCAGCCACCACCTTTTCGAGATCAAGGGCACTTACCGCCACCGCGATTTCTGCGCCAGTCTCTTCGGCTACCAGTTCGTGGATCTTGGCGAGGCTGATCGCATTTTCGCCAACAGCAGATTCGTAGGTTTTGAAGTTAACGATGATCATGGGAAGGGGGATAAGGATTGTAAGGAGCCTTAATGATTATAAGGATTTAGACTGGAAAGTTAAACTGGCGGGCGGCCGCGATGGTCCAGTCGGGTCCGTGGCCGGGATGGACGATGGTGCGCCCAGGAAGTTCGAGAAGCTTTTTCAAGCTTCTTTGCATCATTTCGGCACTTCCTGTATCGGAATTAGTATGTTCTGTCTCTCCAACAAGAAGTGTATCACCCGAAAAAAGACAACCATCGGTTGCGATACAACAACCATCGGATGTGTGACCGGGAGTGTGAAGGACTTCGATTTTTTCTCGGCCCAGGAAGATTTGGTCTTCGTCGGCAATCTCACGAATTTTTTCTGGGATATCAAAATAATTTGGAACAACCACTCTTCCAGTAGCTCGACTTCCTGATTTGAGAATCGGTGCCCCGTCCGCGTGAATGTGGACAGCGATATTTTCAGAATTGGCAAGCTTCGCGGCAGCTCCGATATGATCACCATGATGGTGAGTGGTCAAAACCAGTTTAATCTTCCAGCGCTTCTCGTTGATTAAATCCGAAACCACCTTGAGAGTTTTTTCGCTGCCTGGATCAATCACCGCCACTTCCCCTGCTGCGTTGGCGATAACCCAACAGTTTGAAAAAGCCTGCTTTATTCCACCCATGATCCTAAAAATTCGGAAGCGCTTGACAGAATCGGGAACCTCTATGGCGGAGTATTTCTCGATAGTAGCATCTCCTCCGTTGCGCCTTATCATTTCTTTGTAGGTGTTCATTTAGACTGAAAAATTAAATTTTTGAGCCTCGCGGATATTCCAGTCCGGTCCGTGGCCGGGATGGACGATGGTGCGCCCGGGGAGCTCCTGAAGTTTTTTCAGACTCATTTGCATAGCTTCCGCATCTCCACCGGGCAAATCAGTTCTTCCACAGTTGCGATGAAAGAGGGTGTCCCCGGAAAATAAATCTCTGCCAAGTAAAAAACAGCAGCTGCCGGGAGTGTGGCCGGGAGTATGTAGCACTTTAATTTTTAGATCACCCAATTCGATTTCAGTCCCATCACGAAGCTGCTGCGCCACTTTGCTTGGCAGAAGTTTCCTGCCGAAGCTCGGAGGGTTAAATTCTCCAGCTTCTACAATTCCAGCTTCTTCTTTGTGAACTGCGATTTTCCCTCCAGTTTTCTCGGCAACTTCACTCAAAGCTTGAAGGTGATCGTAGTGCGTATGGGTTAGCAGAATCCACTTCACTTTCGCGCCCGCGAGCTTTTTCAGAATTTTTCCCGCCGCGTTTCCCGGATCGATTACCACTACTTCATTTTTCGCATTCTTCAAAATCCAACAATTTTCATCGAGAAAGCCAGTGGGAATTTTGGTGATTGAAAGCATATGGGTAGTTTTTCGGAAAAACGTGCGGGAAGCAATCCCGTACTACAAAACTCATTGAAAATTAAACTACTAAATACTCACTACTAACTACTCACTACTCATTCCCCCCAGTCTTCCTGCACTTCGGGAGCGTCTTCAAGTGTGATTTCCGGTGTGATCGTCTTTACCTCAAGTTCCGCGCTGCACTCGTCGCAGGTGATGATTTCGCCGACTTCAGCGTCGTCGGCGAGAGTTAGATCAGCGTCACATTTTGGACATTTTGTGGTCTGGGGCATTTTAAGTTTATTAAAGCGTGGGGATTCTAGCGATTAGATTCCTAACTGCCAAGTGGGTTTCGTGAAGCGTGAAACTTGAAACGTGGAACATTTAGCAGGAAACTTGTTCCGTAATTCATGCTGCGCAACTAGAGCTTCCAAATTTTTTTCAAAGCGTCTATAAACTTTTTTTGCTCGGCATTAGTTTTTTTCCGCTCGGTTGCGATCCACTTATTGCCCACTGCCAGTTGCAGATTCCCAGGCATTCCGGGGGCAGACTTACTCTTGATCAGTTTTCGTGGATCGAATTTCGAAGCGTATTCGAAGTCAAGAATTCCTCGCAAACCTGCTCGGGAGTAGTCGTCCTTTACCTTTTGGTAGGCCTCTCGGAAACTGAAACCCTTTTTCAGTACAAGCTCATTGGCCAAATCAGCAGTGTAGAGATGGGGATCACTGGCAGCCTTCTCAATGTTTTTTTCGTTGACTTTGATATTTTTCAAAACAATCTGAAAAGCCTGGATGCAGTGTTTGGTGAGTTTCACGCCCTGGACGAAAGGCTGCTTGATCATTTGCAAGTCCCGTTGGTAACCCGCAGGTAAGCCTTTCACGATGCTGGCTGCCTGGGTGTGAGAACCGATCAGCATGCCCGCCGCGGCCCGGATAATTTCGAGAGCGTCCGGGTTTTTCTTTTGCGGCATGATCGAACTACCGGTGGCGATTCGCTCCGAAAATGAAAAGAAATCGTACTCCGGCGAGGCAAAGCAAATCAGGTCATTCGCCAATCGGGAGAGGGTGAGCATCACATTGACGAGAGCGGCGAGAGTAGTGACTTCCACTTGTCCTCGACCGAGCTGGGCCGAAAGAGTATTGACCTGCAACTCGCCAAAACCAAGCAATTTGGAAGTTAAGTTCCGGTCAATCGGTACCGCCGTCCCGTAGCCTGCCGCACTACCGAGCGGACAACGATCAGCCACTTGGTAAGCGGACTCGGTGCTAAGGTAATCAATCGAAAGAGTCTCGGCAAAGGCGCCAAAATAATGGCCGAGTGTTCCGACCATCGCCGGTCGGGTGTGCGTGTAGCCCGGCATCGGGAGATCGGTGTGTTTCCCGGCAAGGTTCTGGAGAATCGCGATTACAGCGAGAAGCTCTTTTCGGATTTTCAAAAGTTCATCTTTGGCAAAAAGATGGACAGTGGTTGCCGACTGATCGTTTCGGGATCGACCGAGATGGATTTTGCCACCGAGCTCACCCAGACGTTTCATGAGCAGCCCCTCGATGGCGGAGTGTGAGTCTTCGACATTTTTGAGCACGAATTTTCGCGCTACTGCTTTTTTGTGAATTTCTTTCAAAACATTCTTTACTTTTTGGAAATCTGTTTTTTTTCAAATACCCCTTTTTTGTAAGCATGTAAGCGTGCACAGTCGAGGCGGCACAGTCGAAGGGTAGGAGATATTTGTCCAAAATCAAATCCGGCCCCACTGTGAACTTTTCAATGAAGGGGTGCAGTTTGCCCGAAGATTTTGTTTCCCAGAGCTTCATGGTGGGATTATTAGGAGTGTTAGGATTATTAAGATTATTGAGAACCCTGCTTTTTGAAGTTAGCGCAAAACAGAAGACGGCACTTTTTGGGAGTGGATTTTAGCTTCTTTTTAACGATTGAGCAAGTTTTTTGTTCAGCTGAATTCAATCTTTCCCGTGCTGGTGATTTCTCCAGCAATACGGGCGGCAACCTTATTTTTTTTCAGAACTTGCAATGTCTTTGCTGTGTCTTTCGGGGTAACGATGATAAGCATACCATTGCCGAGATTCCAGACTTCGCGCGCCTCTTTAGTGGAAACTTTTCCGAGTTTAATTAACTCGGCGGCGAAACTGGGAATCGGCCAGAGATTATCCAGCCGCGCTCCTAAACTTTTCTGGCGAAATATCCGCGGAAGGTTCCCTAGGATTCCACCACCCGTTACGTGCACAATTCCTTTTACGTTCACCTTTCGTTTCTCACCGAATCTACCGACGAGTGCGAGAATTGCAGCGTGATAAACCTTGCTCGGAGTGAGAAGCAGCTCGCCCCACGTTTTTTTGCCGAAACGTTTACGGTGCCAAGTAGCCCCGAACTTTTTGCGCAGAATTGCCCGGGCCAGCGTGAAGCCGTTGCAGCGCAAGCCATTTTCCCTCAGGGCAATTACTAGATCACCCGCGCGAATTTTCGAGCCATCAATCAACTTCTTTTTTTCGAGAATGCCAGTAGCGTGAGCGCCCCACGCGTATTCGTTAATCGACTTGCCAATCTCCGCAATCTCGCCGCCCGGAATTACGATTTTTTGTTCCCGGCAGGCTCGCGCCAAACCTTTCAGCAGTGCCTTAATTTTCTGCGGCTGAACGCGGGGACACTCGATCGTATTACTCACTGCCACGACTTCCGCACCGAGACAGACGGCGTCGTCCGCCACCATTGCGAGTAAATCATAGCCGAGCGTTTCGAATTTGCCCGTAGCCTCGGCAACGGAAATCTTCGTGCCGACCGTGTCGTCACAGGCAGTGATCAAAAATCCGCCAAAATCTAAAGCTCCAGCGAAACCACCGGACAACTTCACCGGTTTACCGATTCGACCTTTCCGACCAGCGAAAGTTGTTTGGGCGAAACCAGCCGCGATCTTACTTGCTGCATCGCCTGCGGCGATATCCACTCCGGCCTGCGCGTACTTTTTAGCTTTTGTCACGTAAGGATTTTAGCGGAATTTTTTATAAGTTTTGCTATCACGAAAGCCAATGTCGAGAATGATATTTTTGCTGCCGATACTTTCAAAAATGATTCTAATCTTACCTACTCTTACTCGAAAAGATTTTTCTGCTCCTTGCAGGCGCTTCACGTCTAAATTTTCTAACTGATTGAGTAAAATGAGGGTAACTGTTTCATCCACTTTTCTGCGTAAAGTGGGTGACAGTCGGGATGCGAACTTAAGCCACTTTTGCATCCCTCTTTTTCTTCAGTAGTGCTTCAGCAGCCCTAAATTTTTTGAGAAGAACTTCAGGAGAGATTCCCTTTTTGAAAATTAAACCAAACCCATTTTTATCTTCGTAGAACTCTACTTCATCATCATTTTCTTTAATTGGGGAGAGAATAATTTTTGTACCATTTTTACTTGCCCGATAAGCAGAAGCCTTGCTTTCATCCCGCCATTTTTTCGGAATGGTGATTTGGCCACTCCCGAACTGTTTGATAATTGTAGTTTTCATAATTTATGAAATTAGGAAATTACGAATTTATTATAGATCATAAATTGCCCAAATTCAACTCAATTTTCCCCTTTTCTGGAACTACGAGCTCCTCTTTCTCCCCCAGCAAAAATCTCGGCTGAACACCCTCGTAACTACCCTTGAGGATTCTTCCGTTGAAACTCTCCAATCGGATCAGCGGGATTTCGGCCGCGTAATCGTCTAAAATCTCGAAACCGGGTGGATTGGTCGCAGCGTAGTAATTCGCCGCAAGCCAGCCACCGGCGAAAGCCAGGGCGATTGCCAAGGCGATTCCGATATCCAGTAAAATCCTTTGTTTCATAAAAATGCAGGAGCTTCTCATTTTAGGACGGCATCCGGAAATTTCAATCGCTGAGCTCAACGCGACTTTCCCTAACATTAACTTTGTGGTTAAGGATAAAAGCTTTGTGGTGGTGGAAAATTTGCCAAAAAAAATAGATTTGAGACGTATTGGAGGGATAGTAAAAACTGGGAAGGTAGCTCAAAACTTAGAATTCAGAACGCAAAACTTTAAAAGAGTTTATGAATTTCTTGAAGAAAAATTCTCAGGAAAGAAAAGTAAGCAGATTTTCGGAATTTCTGTTTATCCGGAGAATAATCAGACTCTCAAAACTTTATTGGTTGGAGCGAAGAAGTTTTTGAAGGCAGAGGGAATTTCGGCGCGTTTTGTAAATAAAAATTTTACGAATCTAAGTTCTGCGCAAAGCGAGTTCGAAGTTGTGAAAAAGAAAGGAGTTGAGATTTTAGCTGGGCAAGCTGGAAAAAATTTCTGCTTTGCTGAACTTACGGCAGTACAACCGTTCGAAAGCTACAAGGCGCGGGATTACGAGAAGCCTGCGCGGGATGCGCGAGTCGGGATGCTGCCGCCGAAACTAGCACAGATAATGGTGAATTTAGTTTGCAGTGACCAGTTGGCAGTTAGCAGAAATTTTGAGAAAAACTCCAAGCTGCAAACTGCAAACTCGAAACTGCTAACTGTTTACGATCCCTTTTGCGGGACGGGGACTATTTTGGTCGAGGCAGCTTTACTGGGTTACCAGGTTCTCGGCAGTGACATCGATGCTCGGATGGTGGAATTTAGTAAGCGCAATTTGGAAGCACTGAATTTGAAAGGTGAGGTATTTTTACATGACGCGACGCGATCCCCGCTTTCGCGGGGACAGGAATTCGATATTGTTGTCACGGAAGGTGACTTAGGTCCACCGCGAAAGACTATTCCAGAAGAAAAAGTTCGAGTGAAAATTTTTAACGATCTCAGGCGGCTCTACACCCAATTTTTTGCTTGGCTGAATTGTTCGCGAGTGGTAATCACTTTCCCGGTTTACTGTGAGCAGGGGCGGGGTAAATTCTTTAGCTCGGATGTGATTATTCCGGCAGTAGAGAAGCTGGGGTGGAGGAAACAAGGTCAGGAAAGGCTTGTTTATTCACGACCGCAGCAAACTGTGGGAAGAGAAATTGTTGTGTTTGGGAATTTCAAATCCCAAATTTCAAATAAAATCCAAATTTCAAATATCAAACCTTGTCTGGATTCCCGCTTGCGCGGGAATTATTTCTGGACCCCGGCTCGCGGGCCGGGGTGACAATTTTTAGATTGTTATATTGTAGCGATAGCTTCGATTTCGACTTTGGCGTTTTTGGGTAATTCCTTCACGGCCACGGTGGCGCGGGCGGGTTTGTGATCACCAAAGAATTCGGCGTAAACAGTGTTCACATCAGTAAAATCATTGATGTCGGTTAAAAAGATCGTAGTCTTCACGACTTTCTCGAGTCCGGAATTGGCTGCTACCAAAACATTCTTCAAGTTTTCCAGCACTTGTTTGCTCTGTTCAGCGACTGTCCCATCGAGGAATTCACCGTTTTGCTGGAGCGCGATTTGGCCGGAGCAAAACACGAAACCGTTTTCAACGACTGCTTGAGAGTAGGGGCCGATACTGGTCGGGGCTTGGTCTGTTTGGATGGATTGCATTTTGGGAGGATACAGAATACAGGTCATGTCGTTCGCGAACGACGTGACAGGATACAGAATACAGGATTTTGCTAAAATCTTTTAGAAATGTACCTTCCGAATCTGCTCAACCACTTCCGCAAAAAAAGATCAAACTGGAAAAATGCCCTGATTGCTGTCGCTGTGCTGGCGGTTATTTTTCTGATATTCACGGTTGGCTCTCTGGGAGAACTGAACGAATTAGGTTTGCGGAGGCTGACGGGCTGGCCCGGCGGGCAGAGTTACCTCGTGATTTTTCAGAATGACGCGGAGCGGCGGCCCACGGGTGGATTCATCACTGCGTACGCGACACTCAAGTTTCGTTTCGGGATTCCCTCGATCACTTTTGGCAATGTTTACGATGAGAAGTTGATTCAGCCGGGGACGGAAAATCCGGATCCGACCATTGCGGAGCTAATCGGTGGGCCTTTCTTCCCGGGGCATGGTTTTCGCGATGGGAATTTTCAGCCGGATTTTCCAGCTACCGCGGAAGAGCTGATTCGCCTGTACCGACTCGGTTATCCGGAAGCGGAATTCGACGGAGTGATTGCAGTGGACTTTACAGCCTTCGAAGATCTCGTCAAGGCTACCGGAATGGAGATCGGTGAGGCGGGGCTATTCGCGATGATTGAACAGGAAATCCAGGACGTGGATCTGCACAATCCAGAGGAATTGCAAAACCGTAAAAACTTTCTCACGGATATCGCAAAAAGTGTTATCAGAAAAGCGATCCTGGCGCCCTGGAATTACTCGGATGTCACGCGAAGTGTGATCGGCAGCCTCGACTCCAAGCATAGCTTGCTGTACTTCCGGGATGACAAATTGCAGTCACGGGTCCGGGAAAAAGCTTGGGACGGCGCGTTACCGTCTGTCAGTAATTCAGATTTACTGGCAGTTAACGAAGGGAATTACGGTGGCATGAAGTCGTCACGTTATATCACACGAGACACTTTTTACGACGTGGATTTCTCTGAAGACCCGGAAGAAGGTTTGGTGGCAACGGCAAATCTAAAAGTCCAACTCGCTCACCGTGGAGACACGGCGGAGCCGATCTCAGGGTATTACAAGAGTTACTGGCGGATTTTCACACCGCTTGGTACGCAAAAAATTTCCGGGAAAGTTAATCAGACATTTGACGATGGCTTCCGGCAAGTGTGGGGCAGGGTGATCAACATGAATCCGGGAGAGGAGCGGGAAATTGATCTGAAATATGTCTTGCCGAGCACGGTCGTCAGGGACGATACTTATCGGCTAAAGCTTGTTAAGCAGCCGGGGAGCGGGAATGATTTTGTGAGGGTTAGTCTGAAACTTCCAACTGGATATTTGTTTCAGGTTCCAGGGAACAGGGAATCCGCCTTTGCCGAGGCTTCCCCCTTCGCTAAGGCTACGGAGGACAAGTCGGCGGACAGGCAGGGAAGAACGGGGTTAGACGTCAAAGAGAATTTAGTGGTGTACCAAACCTTGCTAGATGGAGATAAGGAGCTTGAACTTAAAATTATTCCTGACACTACTCCACCGCGACTGGCCTGGCAGGAATTCATCGGACCGGGGCTCAAAACGATTGATTTGCGTTTCAACGAAGCGCTTGGTCGGGAGAGTGTGAGGAAGGCGACTTTCGAGCTGGCGGATATGAATTACCGCAACAAGCGTTTTGATTCAGTCGAAATTCTGCAAGTTCGCTTCCTACCACCCCAAAACCTGCATCTGGATCTGCGTGGCGTGACTCCGGAATGTCGCGAATGGTACGAATTAACGATTGACGGGTTGTCCGATCAGCACGGGAACATGATCACAAATAAAAAGGTTACCGTGGTGCAGTGGTTGGATGAAGGTGGGAGAATCTGTGATCCAGATCGTAAACTCTGATTTCAGAGCTAGGTTTCAAATCTTTCAAATTCGTCTCTAAGCCGATTGGGTAGTCCCATGTTAGACCCTTCGTCTGTGAAAAATTCACCCAAAATTTTCCGTACGTGACGATGTAATGATCTGAGGTCTTCTACGTTTTTGCCACCTAAATTACTCGTGCCATAGTGTTTATCAAAACCAGTTTGGTCGAGGATACTGGTGATTTTTACAGTTGCTTCTTGCAAACTGAGAAATCCGCTTAGAACTTCTTTTATGCGGTGCAACTGATCCAGCACCAACTGGTTGCTTTCTGCTCCGAGTTTCTGGATTATTTTGCTTGCTTCTGTTGCTGCTTCCGCTGGTAGTTCTTCTCTGAGTGTTGCCAGTGCAGCAAAGGGCTCGCCGAGTCTAGGTGTTTTGGATGACATGAGAGTGATTTAATAGTTCTCCATTATAATGATCGAAACCTTTAAAAAATCGGCAAGAACTCCCTGCGCTCTTGGCGCAGGGATGAATTGCCGGCGGAACCAGCTAGAATAAAGTCCATGGTTAATCTAGAGACAGACATTTGGCACTGGTACCACAACGTTTCCGAAGCCTACTACCAT
>JBDRMN010000072.1:0-3775 GCA_043812055.1 Patescibacteria group bacterium | reverse complement strand
TCAGGGTGCTTAATTCTGCCTACGCCAAAGCTTCCACCTTCGCTCTCCGAGCTACGGTGAACAAGTCGGCAGACAAGCCTTAATTCTGTATCCTTAATCCTATTATCCTATATCCTGTAATTTGAAATTTTTAAAGCACTGATTTTTGGTGGAATGCTAAAATCTAAGAAATGTCTTCCCAAAAATTTCGCGTAGCTTTAGTACATGACTGGCTGACTGATTTTGGAGGTGCCGAGAGAGTTCTGCTGGCGTTCCACGAGCTTTTTCCGGATGCACCGATTTTCACTACTTTTTTCCGTGAAGAAAACCTGCCGCAGTTCGCGGATGCGGATGTACGCACTAGCTATCTTCAAAAAATTCCTTTTGCGGCGAAGCGTCATCGTCTCTTCTTCCCAATGATGCCGACGGCAGTGGAGGCGTGGGATTTCAGCGAATTTGATGTCGTGATTTCGGATACAAGTTCAGGTTGTGCGAAAGGAATTATTACGAAACCTTCGACTCAGCACATCTGCTACTGCCACAATCCAGCTCGCGCGCTCTGGGATGGGGCGCATGAGTATCTAAAATTACACAGAAAAAACTTTAACTTCATCGCGCGGAAACTGATTCCCCGGCAGCTGATGAAGATGCGGATTTGGGACCGGGTGGCGGCGGATCGGGTGGATTACTTCATCGCCAACTCGGAGTTTGTCGCCAAGCGCATCGAGAAATATTACCAAAGGGAAAGTACTGTGATTCATCCGCCCGTAGAGACGAAGCAATTCACCCCGAGTGAAAAGAGTCCCGCGAGCTACTTCCTCGCCGTGGGGCGCCTGATTCCGTACAAACGTTTTGATCTCGCGATCCAGGCGGCGAACGTGCTCGGAGCGAAACTCCGAATCGTCGGCACCGGACCCGAAGAAAAACGCCTGCGCGCGATGGCCGGGCCGACGGTGCAGTTCTTTGGCAAAGTTTCGGAAGACATTCTGCAAAGAATGTACTGCGAATGTCGGGCCCTGATCTTTCCGCAGGTTGAGGATTTTGGCTTAACAGCTGTGGAAGTTCAAGCCAGCGGTCGTCCGGTCGTGGCTTTCAAGGGCGGAGGAGCGCTGGAAACCGTCATTCCCAATCAGAGCGGTATTTTTTTCCCGCAGCAAACCGTTAGCTCCCTGGCCGACGCGATGCAGCGGGCGCTGCGCAAACGCTGGGTTAAGAAGGCGATTGTGAAAAATGCCCAGAGATTTGATGTGGCTAGGTTTAAGAAACGAATACTGAGCTTCATTGAAGAGCGAGCAAAAACATTTCAAGACTAGAGAGGAGTAGAGTCAAGCTAAGGGAGTAGAGTCAAGCTCCTTCAGTTCAAACGATCCTTCTACGCTCTCGATCTGGAAACTGATTTCGTGTGGTCCGCTTACTAGGTCAATTTGCACAAATCTCATTCCTTCTGGGGCAACTGTCTCCTCACCGCACTCGATAACGTCTCCAAAATCTTCGAGCTCTATGTATTTTTTATTAAATAGCGCTGTAATGTGCTCACTGAAAGCTGAACAAATAGTTTGCCTTATGCCAGTCATGATGTTAGTCGTGTTGACATCTATGCGTTGGCATTCTAATAACCCAATATGCATATCGAAAGCTCTTTGCATTTCTCGTTTGAGGCTTGTTGCGTCAAGACAAGATCGTGCTGCTTCTTTGAACTCTCCCTCAATCCAGCTGCAAACACCAGCCCCGTTTTTTTTAAGCTCTAAAGCTTGAGCCATCAGAATGAACTCTTCTCTAACGACTCTTCTAATTTTTTCGATTAGTTTAAGCTGTGGCGATTCTGGACCAATTGGTTTTTTATCAACTTGCTTTTCAGCTCTAGTGTCAGTTTCAGCCATAACTTAGTGATTAAAAAATAGCACCCAATCTTACAAGACCAAGGCGCCACTGCAAATACTTCTGCACACAAAAATTACCCTTTGTCTGTCTGGAACCATGATTCATCTGATTTATATGATGGACTATGATTAGGCTAGATCTGGACAATCAGGTTAATCACAAAAATCATAGTTTAAAACTTCCTCTCAATCTCAAAATAATCAATCTTCCACTCGCCCTCGCGGAGCACGAGATAGACTTTGCGGGTGTCCCCGTGGGTGACTTGGTCGGCAGTCCAGACCGCGCTTTTGGTTAGGCGGAAGACTTTGGTCGATGTCTTACTTTCGGATTCAATTCTCTCTAGATCGGTGACTGAGATGTCGCCGTCAATATCGTTTTCTTTGGAGTCCCTCAAGGCGGCGGCGTAGGTCTGTGCTGTGCCGGGAAGGTAGGCCGTCGTGCGAACGGCGGTCGCGCCGGTGTAGTCACCGGTATTGATCCGACCGAAATAACTGGCGAGCGCCCGTTCGGCGTTTTGCCAGTTGCGTTCTTCCGGATCGATCTCTGGGCTGGCCGGCTTGACGGCAATGACTTTGGAGCTGACCAACTTGGGCTGCGGAGTCTGCTCGCGTGCTTGAATTTCAATTTTCGGTAAGTCCTCTGCTCTCGAGCTGTAGTTTAGGTTCGTATCCAGGGCGAAAAGGGCGAAGTAGCTGCCCACTGCGAAAATAGCCAGGGCGCTGAGCGCCAAACCGAATGGCGTAATTTTGGATTGCCTTTTCCGGAACATTTTTTAAAGTTGCTTACTGACTTGCTTCGCGAGGCCGGGCCCGTCCAGTTGGTATTTTTTCAGCAAATCCTCACTTTTACCACTCTCGCCGAAACGATCCTGCATTCCGAGGCGGACTAAGCGTGCCCCAACTTTATTTTCGGCCAGTACTTCGGCAACCGCAGTTCCCAGGCCCCCGATGATGGAGTGGTCTTCGGCAGTGAAAATTATTCGATATTTCCGGGCAACTTTCAAGATTGTGCGTTTGTCGAGCGGTTTGAGGGTAGAAACGTTTACGACGGTCAAGTCAATTTTCTTTTTTTGCAAAATCTTGGCAGCTTCAAGTGAATAGGGGACTTCGGTGCCAATGGCGAAAATTGCCGAATTCTGGCCCTGGCGAACGATGTTGGCTTTACCGAGTTTGGCTCGAAACTTCGAGCTATAAACAGCCGGAACTTTTTGGCGGCCCAGACGGAGGTAGCAGGGCCCTTTTTCTTTGGCAATTTCTTTTACCATTGCGCGAGCTTCGAAATAGTCCGCCGGGCAGTACACTCGCATTCCAGGTAGTCCCCGCATGAGGCTCAAATCTTCGAGCGCTTGATGAGTAGCGCCGTCTTCTCCGGTGAGAATCCCGCCATGACTGCCGACGATTTTCACATTATTCTCCGAGTAACAAACTGACTGACGGATGCAGTTGTAGGCCATGCCGGTCGCAAAGACCGCGAAACTAACAGCAAAGGGGATTTTGCCGGCGCGCGCCAGTCCGGCAGCTACTCCAATCAAGTTCTGTTCCGCGATGCCTACGTTAAATGCCCGGGCAGGATATTTCTCGGCGAAGTTCAAAGTCTGTACGGAATGGCGGAGATCCGCATCGATCGTGACAACTTTCGAATTGCGCCTGGCAATGTCCAGTAGTCCGTCACCGAAACCTTCGCGGGTGGCTTTGAAAGTCAAAATTATAAATTTTTAAAGTATAAATTTTGGTGAATTGAATTTTACAGTAAAACTTTGTTCAGGATTAGGGTATTTGGTTATCTTTAACGAAACATTGGGGGATTAAAATGATGAGTGATACTTATCACTTAACCCCCCGCAAAATGTATCACAAAATCTACCAAAAAACCTTGCGCAGACTAATCTCACATCCCGGAACTGCCCTCAGGCTAA
>JBDRMN010000071.1:0-9750 GCA_043812055.1 Patescibacteria group bacterium | reverse complement strand
GATTCATACTGATTTCGAAAAGGGTTTCATCCGCGCCGACGTCGTGAGTTATGAAAAGCTCGTGGAAGCCGGCAGTGAGCTCGCCGCCCGGGAAAAAGGTTGGATCAGAAGTGAGGGTAAAGAATACACCGTGCAGGACGGCGATGTTTGTTTGTTTAAGTTCAACGTCTGAGGGTGTTTAGGCAATCGTTGAGGCAATTCATGAAAAAACAATTCGTGTAAAGGCAATTCATGAATTGCCTCTACCCTAATCCTAATTCCTAATCCTGTAGTGCCAAAAATTATTCTTACTGGCTCGGACGGCATGCTAGGAAAGGCCTTGAAAAAGGCACTTTCTGCCAGTTTCGATTTACACGCTTTCCCAAAAGCTGAGCTCGATATTACGAACTCAGCAGCAGTCGAAAAAGTATTCTCAGAAATTAAGCCGGACTTCTGCGTAAACGCGGCTGGCTACACGCAGGTTGACCGGGCCGAAAGCGAACAAGAGCTCGCCATGCGGCTGAACGGAGAAGCTGTCGGCCTACTTGGCGAAGAATGTAAAAAGGTTGGGGCAAAACTGATTCACTTTTCTACCGACTATGTTTTCGATGGCGAGACGAAGGCGGGTTACTTGGAGAATGCGAAGCCAAATCCAATTAACTTTTACGGAAAATCAAAACTCGCCGGCGAACAAATGCTCCGTGAAAGTGGCTGTGCGTTCGTAATCATCCGCACCAGCTGGCTTTGTGGCGAGGGTGAATGCTTCGTGAGTAAAATGCTGGAGCTCGCTCGCCGGAACTCCACGCTAAAAGTTGTCGCCGATCAGCAGGGCTCTCCGACTTTCACAGCGGATCTGGCGGAGGCCACCAGCAAAATTATTCAAAAAAACTTAAGCGGCGTCTTCCACCGGACGAACGATGGCATCGTCACCTGGGCCGACTTTGCGAAAAAGATTTTTGAGATCAAGAAACTGGGCGTAAAAGTAATTCCAATCAAAACGGCCGAATTCCCCACCCCTGCGGCTCGACCGGCTAATTCGGTTTTACTGAATACGAAACTCCCGCCGCTGCGGAAGTGGGAGGAGGGATTGAGGGGATATTTGAAACAGGGAAAATAGTTAGTACATTTTTTATTTTAAGTAAAATTTATTTTTTAATCATAATATTATGACTTAGAGATTCTATAAAGATCCTGTAACACTACGTTTTATTTTCCTCCTCCTAATAGTCCACGGGCTAGCATATCTTGAGTACATATGGGGTGTCGATAAAGAAATAATTATCATTAGTATAAGTGTTATAAGTGCTACTGTTGGCTATTTCATTACACATTTTTTAGAAAATGAGCGAAAGCGGACTGAAGAAAAAACTAAACTTTATAATAGTCTAGTATCGAATTTAAGAGTATTTACGAAAGGTGGTAAAAAACCAGATGAAGATTTAGAAAAGTTCGAAGATACTTATTACGCTTCATGGCTTTATATTTCGACTAATGTCTACGAAAAACTTATTGCATATATTGAGCAGTATAAAACTTGGTCAGCTGAAAAAACGGAGGGGAATAAAACTATTCTAAATGAAAAACTCGAACCACTAATGCAAGCAATTAGAGATGAATTTACCGTTGATAAAAAGGCAAAATTTGTGAACTATATTCTACAACAAAAAAATCCCTCTTCGGCAGAGTCTCGTGAAATTCCCCTAGAACCTGGAACCTAGAGAACGTGCGGGTAGCAAACCCGCACTTCAAACTTGCTAAAGAAGTGCAGGTTTGCCTACCTGCGCTAAAGGCAAACCTTCGGCTTCGACAGACAGGGTGACTCTCGTGAAGTGTTTGTCAAGCTGTTTTTTGCTTTTGATTTTGAAAAGTGAAAATGATAAAATAACATCTTATTTAGGAACCCCCCCGTCATGATAAAACTCAAGCTATTAAAGTGGTGTCGACCGAGCGAGTTTGCTTTTGAACGACAGAAGTATGTTGGTCAAATTCCGCATAAATATTCAGTTGACTGCCGCAAGGATGAAGAAGATGGTGTTTTCTATGCCAAAATTAACGAGATTGAAGGAGTTATGTCATTTGGTGATACTGAGCTAGAGGCAGTGGAGATGGCTTATGATGCGTTACTTACCTATTTAGCCATTCCTCGCGAAGTGGCGGTTGATCTAAAACCGGAGATCAACCTTAAAAACAAGACTATTAAGACGAAAGATTGTTTCAGTCTAGCCACTGCTTAAGATGGGAAATGAACCTTCGTTTGGCCGACGAAAGGCTGCAAAGGCTTTTCGCAGGCTTGGTTTTTTAGTGGTAAAAGACAGAGGCAAAGGCAATCATTATTTGGTGGTCCACCAAGTGGCAAACTTCCCACTACCTAAAGAAAAGCATGACGGGTATCCAAAGGGTCTCTGCAAGGGAATTGGTGATTACCTAAATCGTTGTGGCTTCACTTACGATGATTTTTTAAGAAAACTTTAGCTTAATTACTACTTGGCAGAGTCTCGCGCCACAAAGTGGCCCCTTTTGTCTGGAACTGTGATTAACCCCGTCCTTCGCTCTTCATTCACTTCGTTCATTTCGAGCTACGGAGGGCAAGCTGATTTACGTGATGGGCTATGATTAAGCGCGATCAGGGTAATCAGCGAAATCACAAAAATCACAGTTCAAGACAATTAACCCATACTACAAAATGGCGCAACTTTACGCTATTTTGTAGTAGATGATTAAGTGTGAGTAATTAGTATTGAGTAGTTAGAAACACTAACACTATCCACTACTTCAACGTAACCGTACAACCCGCCGCCTCCAACTTCTTCTTAATTTCCTCAGCTTCTTCCTTCGGCACATTTTCCTTGATCACTTTCGGAGCGTCATCGACAGTTGCCTTGGCTTCACCGAGACCTTGGCCAGTAACTTCCTTGACGGCCTTGATCGCGCCGATTTTGTTGTCACCAGCAGCGGTCAGCTCAATACTGAAAGAAGATTTCTCTTCTTCAGCAGGGGCAGCTCCAGCAGCAGCTACGGCCACCGGAGCGGCAGCCGAAACACCGAACTCTTCCTCCATCGCTTTCACGAGGTTGGCGAGGTCGATCACCTTGAGTGCTTTGACCTGATCAAGGATTTTTTGAGCTTCTTTGCTGAGCTCTACGGAAGGCTTGCCCTCCGTCTTGTCCTCCGTCTTGTCCTCCGTAGCCTTGGCGGAGGAGGAAGCCTTGGCGGAGGAGGATTCTTCAGCTGGCTTGCCCTCCGTAGCCTCGGCGGCGGAGGGATCGGCTGGTTTGGCGTCGTCAGACATTTGAAATAGGGTTAAATAATTAATTAATAATTTTTAGGCGGCTGATTCTTGTTTTTCCCGAGCTGCATCAAGTACACGGACCAGCCCACCCACGAGCGCATTGCCGATTCCGACGAAGCCGCGGAGCGGAGAGATCAGTAAGCCCACGAGCTGACCCAGGAGGTCGGGACGGCCGGGCAGCCGAGCAAGCTGTTGCGCTCGCGCTTTGCCCAGCATTTCGCCGTCGAAGATTCCGCCCGTGATGCTTATTTGTCCGTGATCCTCGCCAAATTTATGCAGGAGCTGGTAACCGGAAAGTTCGTCTGCGTGCGAGAAAATAACCGCAATCGGTCCTTCCAGCGCTTCGACTGGGATTTCTTTCAGGCCCGCATTTTTCGCAGCGAGCTGAATTAAGGTTTTCTTGGCAATCAGCATTCGAGATCCGGCTCCACTCAGCTGTTTACGCAGCTCTTGGATCTCAGCAACCGTGAGACCACTGTAGGCCGTAAACACCGTTGAGTTAGAGTTTTGAAACTCGTTCGTGATGTCGGCGATAATCGTTTCCTTTTGTTGACGAGTGGTAGCCATTTTGGAGAAATAAAAAATAAAGTCTGTCAGTGGTATCGGAGACAGACTTATGGAAAGTCTTATTTGATTGCCTCGGCAGGTCTTATGGACTAGTGACTAATCCGCCTGCTGTCTTCGACCCGAAAAAGTACGAGGATTTTAACGAAAGATTTTAGAAATGCAAATATGCTTTACTCTGCCGGTGGAACTGCCGGTGGAACGGGTACTGTGTCAGCTATTGGTGGAGCTGGCGGCGTATCAACTACGTCAGTTGACCCTGTTGTTTTGGGAGGCCAGGCAGCAAAAGAGTATATGGCCACAGACCAACCTTCATAGGGGCAGGAAAGTCCGCCAGGATAATCTGGATAACATACACTCATATTAGCTATATATTTTTTCCCTTCAACAAGTTTTGGTTGACCAGCAATAGCAATATCATAAATCCTAACAAGAATTTCATCACCAATAATTAATTCAGGATAAGTTGCACCTGGATACCTATTGTAGTCTCTGATATCTCCTATTTTTATCTTTGTTAAATCATCTTGTACTGATAGAATTGTAACTTCAGCTAGGGCTGTGTCAAGAGGTCCGTTTACTGAAGCTTCAGTTGGAACATTAATATCTTCTCCTGAATCTTCCGAAAGACTGGCTTCGGGAACTTCTGCTTCCGGTTCAGCCGAAGTAATACTACAAAAATCAGCCATCTGGCCAACAATTGCATTGGAAATTTCACTCTTCCTCGCCGGATTGGCTTCGATACCTTCCTGATAAGCAGTGAAGTCCGCTTCCGCCACTCCCCCTACTGCGAGCAAATCCTTGGCCAGTACCTCGATTTCTGCAGTCGAGGATTCGGGGTTATTCGCTGGCAGACAGAGAATCTTGGCCGAAAGCTCAATGAAAAGATCATCGGTAATGGTAATAATATTCGAGTCAGTCGGTGGATTTTCCGTAACAGGATCAGCAGGACCACTCCCAAAACAACCTGCCAGCAACAGGGCTGCAGCAAGCGAAGTAAAAATTCTTTTCATGATTCTGAGAGTTAAGTGTTAAATTCTTACCGAGTTTATTTGAAAAAATTTCGAAAGGCAAAGTGGTTTGGCAGTAGTGTTTCAGCCAGAGGCTTGAGCCAGAGGCTCATCCGCCTCTGGAGGAGATCCGCCTATGGCGGAAGTGGATGGTGTTAGTGTCAGCTTGTGTGTTGAGGCAATTCATGAATTGCCTTTACTGGAACTGTCTTTACTCTCGGTTCTTAATCTCTAATCCTTAATTCTGTATCCTTCCTAATGTCAGCTCAAAAAAAAGCTTATCGCACGGTCCATGAATGGCTTCAGCAAAAGCCGAAAAGTCCCCTCCTGGTCGTCCTCGGCCCCACCGCCAGCGGGAAAACCGAGCTCTCGATTGAGTTCGCTCGGCATTTCGACGGTGAAATCATCAATGCTGATTCCCGGCAAATTTACCGTGAGGTCGAGCTGGGCACAGCCAAGCCAACTGCCGCCGAGTTGCGCCAGGTTCCCCACCACCTCATTTCAGAGTTCTCACCCGAGCGGACAGTAACTGTCGCGGAGTATCGTAAATTGGCTGAAGAATGCATTCGCGATATTTTGAAACGAGGAAAGCTGCCCATCCTCTCTGGTAGCCATACGCTGCTAATTTCGGCGATTGTGGAGAACTACCGTTTCCCGGGAAAAGTTAACAAGAAAAGACGTGATGAGCTGCTAGAGATTTACGCGGAACTTGGCGGTCCGCAAAAGCTTTGGTGCGAACTGCGAAAGCTCAATCCGAAAACAGCAGAACGAATCCCGGCTGAAAACCAGCACCATCTCATCCGGGCTTTGGAGCGGACAGGGTCAGGTATCAAGCCGCAGAAAGACCAGCGCAAGTTCGATTGCAAGCTACTCGGGCTGAACGTTCCTCGTGAAAAGCTATATGAAAAAATTAATGCGCGGGTGGACGAAATGATGCGATCTGGACTACTGGCTGAGGTTGAACACCTGGCCAAAAAATACGATCGGCACTCCCCCGCCCTGCGAGGCCACGGTTACCGTGAGTTGCTCGATTATTTGAATGGCGAAAAGGATCTCGAGCGTGCGGTTGAGGAAATTAAAAAAGACACGCGGAACTATGCTAAACGCCAGATGACTTGGTTTCGGAATTCGGCATTCGCAAAAGAAATTATCTGGATTTGAGGCAACCCCTCGGGTTGTCGCAACCCGAGGGGTTGATTGCGGTAAAATCAATCCGCGCATGAAGATGCTGGCCCGCAATCTCGTCCTCAAGCTGCTGACTCGTTTCGCGAAGCGAAGACTGAATCCGCAGACAAAGATCATCGGCATCACGGGCAGCGTGGGCAAAACCACCGCCAAGGAAGCTGCTGCCAAGATTTTAGCTAGTAAATTTCCAGTACTGGCCAGCCAAAAAAGTTTTAATTCCGAGTTTGGGGTTCCGCTTACCCTGCTCGGAGAAGACTCGGGTTATTCGAATCCT
Organism: Patescibacteria group bacterium; assembly: GCA_043812055.1. Lineage (GTDB taxonomy): Bacteria > Patescibacteriota > Gracilibacteria > JAHISY01 > JAHISY01 > JBDRMN01. The sequence continues at coordinate 3,449 of JBDRMN010000071.1, read as the reverse complement.
CTGAAATGGTTGGGAATCCTCATCCGTGCCGAGCTAAAAAGTTTTTCGAAATTAAAGGCAGAAAAAATTATTCTCGAACTCGGCGTGGATAAGCCCGGAGATATGCGACGCCTTTTGCAAGTGATTCAGCCGCAAACCGGCGTTTTTTTGAACGTCCAGCCTGTGCATCTCGAGAGCGAACAATTCGCCGGACTGACGGAAATCGCCCAGGAAAAAGGTCAGCTGATCACGAACCTGCCGGAAGATGCTTACGCGATTTTGAATGTGGACGATGAGCTCGTCGCGAAGACCGAAACACGAGCGCGGAAAATCACTTTTGGGGTGAATGCAACGGCTGATCTCCGAGCCATCAATGTCAGCGAAAACATCCGGGGAATTGGAGCCGAACTGCGTTTCCACGAAACATCAGTCAGCCTCAAAGTTCCGATTCTCGGTCGGCAAAATATTTATGCCTTGCTCGCCGCGATTGCTGTCGGTATCAGTAACGGCATTGCTTTGAAAAATTGTGTTGCGATATTGGCAGACTTTCACCTGCCTCCCGGTCGGCTGAATCTACTAAATGGAATACGCGGCAGCAAGCTGATTGACGGCAGCTACAACGCTAATCCCGCAAGCACGGTGTCAGCTCTCGAGACCTTACAAAGACTGGAAACTTCCGGAAAGAAAATCGCCCTGCTGGGACAGATGAATGAGCTCGGCGCAGATTCTGAAAAATACCACCGTGAAATCGGTTCCCGGGCTGCAGCAATAGCGGATGAAGTAATTGGAGTTTTCGGCAATGCCAAGCTCATAAGCTCGGAGGCCAGGCGTCTCGGCAAACCTGCTCAGTTTTTTGAAACTGCTGCCTCCGCTGCCGAATACTTGCAAAGAAAACTCAGCATTAATGATTTCGTCCTCATCAAGGGCAGCCAAAACAAAGTACGCCTGGAACGCGCCGTGACTCGTCTCCTCGCTAATCCGACGGATCGTAAGTTACTTTGTCGCCAGGAGGCTTTCTGGCAAAAGCACTAGGAATTTGATTGACCAACCCCGTAGTTACTGCTGAAACTCTCTGGGCTTACGCCCGGGGAATTTCGCGAAGGGGGATTAAATTTGTAAAAATACGTAAAATACCGACCATGGATTTACAGAAACTTCTCGAGCACCAAATCGACAATAGCTGTTCGGATCTCCATCTCATTACCGACGAGCCTCCAATGTTTCGCCTGAAAAACGGAGAGCTCACTCCGCTCGACGGAGCGGTTGCCCTGAGAAGGGAAGATATCGAAGAAGTCGCCCTTGAGATAATCGGTGAAGCCGGATTGGAGAAATTGCGTAAATACAAGGAAGTTGATTTCGCGATGGAGAAGAAAGGTCTTTCTCGTTTTCGCGTCACTTTCTACGAGGAGGTGCGTGGTCCGGCGATCGCCTTCCGGGCAATCCCTTTCGAAATCCCCGCCCCCGAAGAAATCGGCATTCCGCAGGAAATTCTCGAGCGAGCTTTGCGATCGGATGGGCTGATCCTCGTGACCGGCCCCAACGGCAGTGGTAAATCTACGACGCTGGCCAGCATCATTGAATACATCAACGAGCACCGCAGGTGCCACATCATCACAATTGAGGATCCGATTGAATTCACTTTTACCCGCAAAAAATCTGTAATCAGTCAGCGCGCTGTCGGGATCAACGCCGAAAGTTTCTCCAAAGCAATCAAACACACTGTCAGGCAAGACGTGGATGTGATCGTGGTGGGAGAAATGCGTGACCTCGAAACAATCCAAACCGCCCTCACGCTGGCCGAAACCGGCCACCTGGTGCTGGCCACTCTGCACACGGATGACGCCCCCCGGGCGGTGCAACGCATCGTGGATGTTTTCCCCGAAGGTGCGCAGAGTCAAATCGCCCTGCAGCTCAGTCACTCGTTGACCGCGATCATGAGCCAGCGCTTACTGCCGAATAAAGATAACACTGCGCGAGTTTGCGTACGTGAAATTATGCTGATGAACTCTGGCATTGCCCACGCCATCCGCGAGGGCAAGATTTCAGAAATTTATTCACAAATTCAAATCAGTGGAGAGAGTGGCATGCGACTCTTCGATGACCATCTTTTGGAATTGGTAAAAGCAGATTTGATCTCGGTGCCCGAGGCTCTGCACTCGGCCCACGATCCCCAACAGATGCGCGAACATTTGGAAGATAAGTAGGTAGTGGATAGTGTTAGTGTTGGTGTTGGTGTTAGGTTGTGTGTTCCCCCGAGCCAAAGGGGACAAAGTCCACCCTCGGGAGCTTGGTTCGGTTATTTGGTTATTTAAGCACTATTAAAAAAAGCTCCTGATCCCTAGAACCCAAGTTAGCCGAAACGCCTCTTGATCAGGTTGATGAAGATACCCAGCATGGTGAAGCCCAGCAGCACTTCGAATCCGACGACAAGCTTTTCGATGAGCGTGACGGGCACGATATCACCATAACCGAGCGTGGTGAAAGTGACAACGGAAAAGTAAAAGTAGTCGAAGAGACTGCCGTTGTATTCGTAATACGCAAACATGCTCGTCGGCGAGATGTAATCGAGCAGTCCGAAAATCGCTGCGAAAACTGAAATGAACAGTATCACCGTGACTCCCCAGCGACCGAGACTGTGTCCGTAGTGGGAAGTTTTGTCAAGGAAGAAGTGTCCCAGGTGCGCGAAGTGGCGACCGGAAAAAAGGGCAAAACGTTTACGGAAGTGCATCTTGTCCACGTACACCCGTTCATTGGCATCGAGGAAACCCTTCTTGAGATAGATCTTTTCCAGGACCACGAGATAGCTCTCAATCAACTGGTAAAACGCCTCGATCTGTGAACGGAAAGATCTCTTTTCATCTTTATCTTTGCTTTGAGCAAAATTCTTTTTGTAATCCTTTTCCGCCGCAACAAAGTTATCACGCATTTCCTGGTAAAAATCACGAGCTTTTTTATTTTCGAAAAGTAAATGCTCGCGCAGCATCAGGCGGAGCAGGTAGTAATAGCAGGTTCCTTTTTCCTCGTGTTCATCCGTCTCGCTCAAACGTTGTTCGAGAGCCTTCCGCGCCTCCGCGAAACGTTCGTCGGCTTCCCGACCCTCAATGAAATGTATGGCTTCATGCAGATCCATTTTTTCCGTACCAGTCGTAGCTTCCGCAGCCTTATCCGTCACCGGCTTGAAGACCGATTCAAGTGCTGGTAACTCTGTGGTGGTATTTTGGGGTTGGGACATTTTTGTTTTTATTTTCAATTTCGCCATCATGTTATTTTAACAAAAAAGAGCTTAAAAAGCAAGGCACGTCGTTCGCGAACGACGTGGCAAGGCACACGTAAAATTCAAGTATTAATTGCACCACCTGTAACCTCGGCTAGAACCTCATTAGGAGTTCTGTAGTTCAGTCCTTTCCGGGGTCGGTTGTTTAAGTTTTCCTGAGCTATGTAAATTTCTTCTTCGGAGATTTCTGAGAAGT
>JBDRMN010000070.1:0-14872 GCA_043812055.1 Patescibacteria group bacterium | reverse complement strand
AACATAGGTGATTTCAATAGCATATCTCTCTTTGAAGCCTTTTAGGGAATTAAGGATTGTGCTTTCGACTGTGGGATTCAGCAGGGCTTTTCTGTACTTCACCGTGATTTGAATATGGTAGTAGGCTTCGGAAACGTTGTGATACCAGTACCAGATGTCTGTCTCTAGATTAACCATTGACTTTATTCTAGCTGGTTCCGCCGGCAATTCATCCCTGCGCCAAGAGCGCAGGGAGTTCTTGCCGATTTTTTAAAATTCATCGCTCCCCTCTCCCTCGCTCCATCGAATCCAATGTCGTTTTGGTTTTTGTCGTGGCTGCGGAATTAGCGTCACCTTCCAACTCTGCTAATTTTTCTGCTGTAATCAAAATCTCGCGTGCTTTGGCTCCCGCCGCCGGCCCGACGAAGCCGCGTTCCTCCATGAGGTCGATGATACGCGCGGCGCGGGCATAGCCGAGTGAAAGTCTTCTTTGGAGTAATGAGGCTGAAGCGCGACCAGTTTCGACGACCACCCGCACTGCCTGCCGGATAATTTCCTCATCATCGCCACCCCCACTGCTTTCACCCACCAGCTTCACGCCTGGCAATTTCACATTCGCGGTTTTTTGGGCATCCGTAACGTCTTCGTTGTACTCCGGCTTTTCTTCAATGTCGAGCTTGATTGCGTTGGTAACTTTGCGCACTTCCGTGGTAGAGATGAAAGAACCCTGGATCCGGACCGGTTTACTTTCCCCCGGCGGGATGAAGAGCATATCTCCTTGCCCCAGCAAATCTTCCGCACCGATACTATCGAGGATCGTCTTACTATCCACCCCGCTCGTCACCTCGAAAGAAAGGCGAGTCGGGATATTGGCTTTGATCACGCCGGTAATCACATTCACCGAAGGTCGCTGCGTCGCCAGGATCAGGTGAATGCCGACCGCGCGGGCCATCTGTGCCAGTCGCATGATCGCCCCTTCCACTTCCTTCTGCGCCACCATCATGAGATCCGCCAGCTCGTCAATGACGATCACGATATAGGGCATCTTCTCTGGCCCTGCAGGGTGCCCTTGGGGCTGGATTTTATCGTTGTACTCGCGAATGTTGCGCACTTTCATTTTGGCAAGATCCAGATAACGCCGCGTCATCTCACTTACCGCCCACTTGAGTGCCGCGATCGTCTTGTCCGGATCATTGATTACGGGAGTGAGGAGGTGCGGAATGCCGTTGTAAGAAACAAGCTCGACACGCTTCGGATCGACGAGGATCAGACGCAAATCATTCGGCGAATTCTGGTAAATCAGCGAAAGCAGGAAAGTATTGATCCCGACTGACTTACCAGATCCTGTCGCTCCGGCAATCAATAAGTGCGGCATATCCACCAGATCGGTGATCCGCGCGGCTCCCGAGACATCCCGCCCGAGGACTAAACGCAAATTGGATTTAATCTTCGCGAAAGTGTCGGATAGCAAAAGTTCTTTGAGCCGTACGAGTGTGCGTTTCTCGTTGGGAATCTCGATGCCGACCAAGCTCTTCCCCGGGATCGGCGCTTCGATACGAATTGAGCGCGCTGCCAGTGCCAACGCCAGGTCGTGCTTCAGACCAATAATTTTGCTGAGCTTCACACCCTCGTGCGGTTTGAGCGTGTACTGCATTACCGTCGGACCAACGTTCACATCGTGCATCGTGACCTGAATGCCAAACTGCGAAAGCTTCAGGCGAATCGTTTCCGCCTTTTGGCGCAGCAAAATCTCGTCAACAGTTGCCGATTTCTCCGCTTCATCGAGGAGATCTAGCGAGGGCGGTGTCCAGTCGGCATCACTCACCCGCGACTTCTGGGGTTTGAAATCACTCGCCAGTTTCACAGTTCCCGGCCGGTTAATTCTAAATTCCGCTGGCTTACCTTTCTGGTCAGAACTTTTTTCTCCTGTTCCCTGCCTGCCCCGAGCGGAGTCGAGGGGTTCCCTGTTCCCTGAAACCTCTTGCGTAAAGTCCCGAATTTTCAGATCTCCATTTTCTGTACTTTTGGGAATCCTTTTGCCGTTAAAAAGTTCCCAAACGAATTTCGCGATATCCCGGAAGGAAATTCCGAGCGTGAGCAAGATTGAAATCAGAAAAAGCGCGAAGAGGATAATCTGTGCCCCGAGATCCGCAAACGCCGCCCGGAAGAAAACCGAAGCGACAAAACCCGTCAGCCCTCCGTATTCCGAGGCGTGCGACAGCATCTCCCCTTGCAGAGCCGAGAGATGGACGATTCCCAGTGAAACCGCGATAAACATTGAAATGCCAAAGACTCGCGTGAAGTTAAACAAGATTGTGGTGGAAGTGAGCATGATAACTCCGACAACGAAAAATATCGCGGGCACGAAATTGATCCCGATTCCAAACAAGCCTTCGAAACCTTCCCGCCAGGCCTCCCCGAGCCAGCCGATACCCCCGCTGAGGGAAAGGTAAGTGAGTACCCCCAGCGTGATATAGATCACCGCCCAGATATCCCGCATTACCCGCGACGCCACTTCCAGTTTCAGCTCCGTCTTCCCCGTCGAAGCAAACAATTTCTTCAAGAACGTTGGACGCCGTCGTGTCGGGACAGTCATGTAACGACGACGAGAGCTTGTCCTACGGCGACGAGTACGGCGGATTACCACTGGATAAATTTTTAATTTTAAATTTCTAATTTCTAAACAATTTTGAATTTCTCAATTTTTCAATTTTCAAACTCATAATGTTCGGTTAAAAAAAATTACTTTAGAATTCTTAAAGCTCTATCCTCCTTATAATCCTTAAAGTTCCTTATGATCCTTAGCATCCTTTATTTATATAGGTTAAATCGAAGGGGATTTTAACATGGAACGTTCAACATGGAACGTGGGACATAGGGCAATATGGTAAAAACCGTTGATCACTGTTCCATGTTATGTGCTATATGTTCCATGTTCACGGTATTCTGCTAAAATCTACCAGCAAAAAATAAAATGGCACTCCCCCAGAATTTCGTAACGATCATAAGCTTCACCCTGATTGCTGGAGTTCTCGCGATCTCCGCAGCCCTCTTGCCGACGGGAACGACTGAAAGAAGCAAAGACCTGCCAATAATCGAATACCAACCCCCGGTTCCGGCAACTGCCTTCCGGGAACGGGATGATTACGATCTACTTTTGTTGAATCTCAAGCCAGTGAAGCTGAAGGTGGCCGAAGAAATCAGCGCCGAGTCTGATCTTGCCAAAAAAATTAAGAGGCCTCTGCTCACCGCCATCAGCGAAAAATTCGAATCACTTTTTGCCGCCGCAGGCTTGCAGCCGATCGGTCCCGCGATTAAGACCGAAGAGGGTGGAGCGTTGACGGTGTATGACAATGTGGAAGAAGAGCTTGAGGTCATTAATCAGTCTTTTGCTAAAATCGGTTTAGGACTAGGCGGCGCGAATTTTGATCCCAAAGAATTCAAGGCAACCAGTGAAGCTGAGCAATTAAAAATACTGGAAGATCTCTTCATGGAACAGCTTCCTCCCAATCCAGACTTAAGCAGAGAAGATCTTCGCAGCGGTATAGAAAAATTTTATACAGGCAGCACGACAGAACGTATCACAATTTTACAAGATCTATTCAGTCTCTTTGGAGTGGAGCTCAGTCAGACTGAAGCTGAAAGAATTATCGCAGAGCACCATATCCTTCTGCAAAACGGCTAGAGACAAGCTGAGGCAGTAAATGAAACTCCTCCGACTTACACTGGAGGTCTTCTGCGAAGGCGGACAAACACTTTGTTTAAAAAGTGAGGATCTTTCACAACGGCCTTTCAAAAAGACCAGCTGCGCCCATACCACCACCCACACACATACTGACCACACCATAGCGACTTTTGCGGCGCTGCATTTCGTAAAGCAATGTTCCGGCCAGCCGCGTTCCGGTAACCCCCAGCGGGTGGCCGAGTGCGATTGCTCCGCCGTTGACGTTTATTTTGTCTTCCGGAATTTTTAGTTTCCGTAAAACATAAAGTATTTGAGCTGCGAAAGCTTCGTTAATTTCGAATAGATCAATATCTGCTACTTTCAGGTTAAATCTTTTTAGTAATTTTGGAATCGCTATTGCCGGTCCAACTCCCATAATCTCCGGTGGCACGCCAGCCACAGCGTAGCCCAGCAGGCGACCTAAGGGGCGCAGACCTAGCTGTTTCGCTTTGCGGGCACTCATAACTACGAGTGCCGCCGCCCCATCCGCCAGCTTGGAAGAGTTGCCGGCTGTTACGGTGCCGTTTTTTTTGAAGGCTGGTTTCAGTTTGGCCAGCGCTGCCAGACTCGTATCTGCCCGCGGACCTTCATCTATTTTGAACTCAAATTCACTCGTCTTTATTTTTCCATCTTGCGTGGGTTCAGTAACACTAACCTTCAGGGGAACTATTTCCTCCTTCAGTTTACCGGCTTTGATAGCAGCCACTGCTCGCTGATTGCTTTGCAAAGCGAAGCGATCCTGATCCTCCCGGCTAATGTCAAACCGCTCAACTACTCTTTCGGCCGTGAGTCCCATACTGAAGTAAGCCTCTGGATGACTTTTGACCAAGTGGGGGTTGAGTCTGGGCTGAGTTCCCGTCATTGGAACCATGCTCATGGATTCCACTCCCCCGGCCAAAGCCGCCTCGATCTCTCCTTCGCGAATTCGGCTGGTACACTGCGCCAGTGAATCCAGACCGCTGGCGCAAAAACGATTGATCGTCAGCGCGGGAACTGTTTCCGGAATGCCGGCCCGGAGCGCGGCCAGACGGGCGACATTCATACCCTGGGGCCCCTCGGGAAAGCCACAGCCAATCACAATGTCACCAAGCTCTTGCGGCTGCAAGTTCGGCACACGACGCAACAGCTCGGACATTACCACTGCCAGCATCTCATCCGGTCGCGTGTCTTTGAGCGTCCCCCGGATGCCTTTGCCAAATGCGGTCCGGACAGCGCTCACAATGACGGGATCACCTTTATGTTGGCTCATAAGGACTAAGTCAGTTGAAATACTTAATTTCTAATTTTCAATTTTCTCTTCGTCCCGCCACCAGGTGACCCCTTCGGTGCTAAGCGGGACTCAGAGCCGAAGGCAATTTTTAAACAATTTCTAATGATTCAATTTTTTAATTTTTCAAACCAACTATACTTGGAAGTCCTTCTGAAAAATATAAAGTTTAAGAAATTAATAAATTGCTTAATTGAAAATTGTTTAAAAATTAGAAATTAGAAATTGAAAATTAATTCCTCAGGGGTTTGCCCGTCTTGAGCATGTGCTCGATACGAGCAATCGTTTTCTTTTCTCCTAGCAAGCTCAGGAAAGCTTCTCGCTCTAGATCGAGAATATGTCGCTCATTCACCCTAGCCGGGGAGCTGATTTGTCCACCACACAAAATATTAATCAACTTGTCGACGATCAAATAGTCATGCTGGGAAATATAACCACCTTCTTGCAGATTAATAATTCCTGATTTCAGAGTGGCCGCGGAGGAGGCTCCCAGTACGCGAATATCTTCAGTCGGTTTTTGCGCTTGGTAGCCCTCCTGATCCATGGCCAGTACAGCTCGTTTGGCTCGTTCAAGGAGAAAATCACGGTTGATCACTATGCGATCATTGGGGAACAAATAACCCAGCTCGCGGGCATGCCCAGCGCTGGTGGCAACACGAGCCATGCCAATCCTGGTGGTAATATCTTGGACAAAGGGATACAGGTCGGCTTTCGGAATATCCGGAACAGCCAGATGCAAACGACGCAGCATTTCCTTACAGCCTCCCCCGCCCGGAACGAGGCCAACAACCAGCTCCGGTAAGCCAATGTAACTTTCGGCCGCGGTGTAGATGCGGTCACAAGCCAGCGCAATCTCGTAACCACCTCCCAGCGTCATGCCGTGCACGGCGGCCACGACCGGTTTTTTGCTGAATCTGATTAGTTGATTGAGGTCCTGAAAGCTTCCAACCATTTTGTCGAAAAAATCCCAACTCTTGCTTTTGCCAAAGTAATCGAGAACCATCTTGAGATTGAACCCGGCGCTGAAATGCTCACCGGCATTCCCAATTACCAAACCTTTCCAATCCCGCTCAACAAGCTCAACCGAGTCTCGCGTCAGCTCCATGACTTTCTGAGTGATTATGTTCACCTTCGTGTGGAATTCAAGACAGGCCACGTTGTCCCCAAGGTCAATCAAGCTGGCGTCGGAATTGGACTTGATTATCTTCCCTGTTTCTTTTTTAGCGGAAAGATTAATTATTCTGGAATCCACCGTTACTGGTAAATACTTTTTTGCGGTTAAATCAAAATATTTTTTCACTCCCCCAGCGTATCGGTAAAAAGAGTCATACCCCTCCGCCAAGAGAGATTTAACCAGTGGCGGAATATCCTGGCCCTCTTTTTCCATTCTCTTCACCAACTTTTTCACCCCGATCGCATCCCACATCTCGAAAGGGCCGAGTTTCCAGTTGAAGCCCCAGCGAATAGCATTATCAACACTGACAATATCATCACTGACTTCTGGAATCAGACGAGCAGCATTGTGCAGCGTAGCACTTACATTTCTCCAAACAAAATTCCCTGCCCGGTCACTAGCAAAAACAATGTATTGCAACCTTTCTTCCAGGTCTTTGATCTTGCGCGCTTTTTCCAAGGCTGGGGTCACAACACCCTTTAGTGCTACGTATTCCATTTTTTTATAATCCAACACCAAAATCTCACTAGTGCCATCTTCTTTTTTAATCTTCTGATAAGACCCTCTACCTGTTTTCTGGCCCAGCCAGCCTCTTTTTTTCATTTCGTAACAAAACGCGGGAACTTTGTAAACTTTTTGGTCCGGACTACCTTTGAGAGCCTGATAACTGTTTTCCGCTACGGATATTGTCGTGTCGCCACCAATCAAATCAGTCGTACGAAAAGTAGCGCTTTTCGGCCTGCCTATGATTTCACCCGTGAAGGCATCGGCTTCTTCGATGGTGTAATCCTCATCAACCGTCATCTGCAAAGCCTGACCGACGGCAAAGCCGCCGATTCGGGTCGCGATAAAATTAGGAGTGTCTTTGGCGATGACAATGCGTTTACCCAAAATTTCCTCAGCAAATAGTGCAATTGTATTAAGAATTTCTCGGTCTGTCTCCCTGGTCGGAATAAGCTCTAGTAGCTTCATATAGCGAACCGGGTTGAAAAAGTGGGTACCCAAAAATCTCTTCTTTAGCCGCTGAGGCAGGTTTTTGGCAATGGCAGAAATAGAAATTCCCGAAGTATTTGTAGTTAAAACAACAGCTTTCGAGAGATGGGGAGCAATTTTTTTAAAAAGTTCTTTTTTGACTTCCAAATTTTCCGTTATCGTTTCAATCACCCAATCAGCCTCTTCCAATTTAGCCAAATCATCTTCGTAGTTTCCAACCGTAACCAGCCCCACAGCCTCTTTGGAATAAAAAGGAGGCGGGTTTGTTTTTTTGAATTGTCTGACTTTTTCGAGAGCCGCTTTGTGGGACTCCTTTTTCGTCTTGCTTGCTTTTGATTTCCGAGATAACAGTAATACTGGAATTCCAACATTGGCAAAGTGAGCCGCGATACCGAGACCCATGATGCCTGCTCCCAAAACTGCGACCCTCTGAATACGAAATTCTTTTGTTTTTTCCATCTGAATTAAGTGTGGAGGATTATACCTTCTTTTTGTTTAGTGGAGCGAACCTGCTTAAAATCAGGATATTCACCTGCAAAACACTTATGAAAATAACTACTTTTGACGGCAGCTTGCGGACCAATCGTAGCAAGACCTATGCCCTCGTAAAAAAGTTCGCAGCAGGCGCCAGTGAAGCTGGTGCTACTATCGAAACGATTTTTTTGGTTAAAAAGAATATTCAACCCTGTAAGGGCTGTTTCGCTTGCTGGTTCGAAACTCCCGGGAAGTGTAAGCAAAAGGATGGCACTGATAAACTCGTTAGGACCTTTTTGGACTCTGACGTTGTTGTATTTTCCACCCCGCTCCACAGCTACAATGTTTCGGTTCCAATGAAAATATTTATCGACCGACTACTCTTGCTAACTAGTCAACCCCGCTTAGAAAAAAGGAATGGTAACGACTGTTTCTTGAGACCCAGATACCGCAAGTGCCCGAGGATTGTGGTGCTTGCGTCTGCCGGTTTTGCTTTTCAGAAAAATTTTTCCGTCCTGGACGCTCTTTTTGAGAGAATCACTCAAGGCTTGAGAACCAAAGTAATCGGAAAGATTTACTGCAGTGAAACCGAAATTTTTCGCGACAATGCAAGAGCCGCTGATTTGCTTGACCGGTACGGAGACTTGGTCAAACAAGCGGGTCGGGAGATCGTGAAAAACAGATGTCTCTCTCCGCAAACCTCCCGGGGATTAAAAAAAGGGTTTCTGCCGGGACAGGAATACATCAAGCTTGTTAACCAGGCTTGGAAAAAAATTCTGCGAGGTAAACCGCCGAAATAATCAGGCCCTTCCTTTGCGGCGTTTCAGAAAAACAACTGCTGCTCCGATTAGATAAGCGACAAGGAGCTGTAACAACAAGGAAATCCCCAGCAGCTTAAATTCGTACTGGAGTTTCCAGGCATTAGTGAGTTGATAACCGATCGTGAAATGAAAGAGATAGATATATAAGATACCGTGACTGAAAACATTGATGACTCCGTAAGGTCGTAGCTTGCTTTGAGAGAAAAAATAATGCAGCCCGGCAAAAAGCACCGCGAAAAAACCCAACTGGCCCAGAACCTTCGTTAAGGGTGGTTGAAAAATTGTCGCTCCCCAGACATTGGCAAAGTCCAAATCGTAAAACAAAGATCCGGAAAAAAGTAGCGTCGTCGAAATCAAGATTCCTCCGGAAACAATCAGGATTTTAGAAAAGCGCTTTCGGTATTTGGGTAAAAGATAAAGTTGTGCAATCAAAAAACCAAAAACCACGATGGCGAACCAAGGAAAGAAGGGCCAGACATTGCTACTACTGGGCTCACCAAACAAAGCCGTTTCCAGATAGGCAAAATTTCCGTCCCGCCAAAAGAATTCCCGTAGCCAAGCAGCCGAGAGTAGCACAGCCGCAGCCAGAGCTAGTAAATAATCCAAAGACAAAAATTTCAGCGTAAGCGTGATCACGATCAAGCTCAAAGCGAAAAACTGCAGAACGTTCCAGTTGAAGGCGTCGTCCCAGTCCCAGTTAAGATAGTTCAACAAAAACCCAAGTGCAGATATATAGATAGCCAGCTGGACAACCGTCAAGAGTGCAGGTGCTTTGCCACGAATCAATTTCCGCTTCTGCTCATCCCAACCCCGGCGGAAATGAAAACGTAAAGCCATGCCAGCGATAATCGGGATCGTCATCACGAAGAGAGCAGCAACACCGAAAATAATCGGCGCCAGTCTGGCTTCGAACTCGAAATGGGCGACAAAGCGATGGCCGCCAACGGTGTACCACCACATCAGATTGTGGCCGAGGATCATGAAAATAACGGCAATGGCTTTGGCGATATCGAGGACGGCCCATCTTTTCTCTTTAATCACTTGCTCCATTCTACTACCTCTCGAAAGCTGGTTGTCCGACTTCGCCAAAAATCCTTCTCCCGATACAGAGAGCTAGCCAGCGTGATCAAGTTCCAGTAATATCCCCGCTTGTTTTTTATGGCTCGCGAAAAAACTTCCATTTTCCGTCTGCTCAGCAGTAATCGCGCTACGCGCCTGGCGATCTTCCTGCTATTTATTTCTGCAAGTGGGGTTGCCTGTAGCAAAACAGTTATTCTCCCCGATGCGCACAACCCTTGCGACAGTAAAACGGAAAAGTTAGAAAGAGAAAATAAAGGCTTACGTCAAAAGCTTCAATTTTTTTACGATCAGGTCGAACAACAACGGCGCCTGATCTATACCGAAGGAGCAGGTGAGCTGGCCAAGCAGATTTTCAATCTTAATACTGTCGTCCTCTCCCGTCACAGTAAGCCCGAGGAGGCCGCCGATGGCTCTAGCGGTCTCTGGCAAAACCGGACTTGCTTCTTCGTCCAGTTGCCGGACGGTGGCAAAGCTCTAGCCACTGCTGCCCACGACCTGGATCGCATGCCGGACTTCGTGAAAGTCCTGCCGGCCGAGATCGATCCGGATAACGGTCAGTGCTATTTCGACCTGAATCCGGAAACGGTCGCTATCGCCAAAAAATCAGATTTCGTAATAGACAAAAAAAGTGATCTGGCTTTCCTGCGTTTCGAGAGCATCGAGGGACGTGACCTCCTGAACACCAAACCCGAACTCCAAACCGGTTTACCCCTCGCCAAATCTCAAATCGGTGTCGGTGGCAAACTGTATTTCTATACTGGTGAGTTAGCCGACTCCAAATACATTCTCCGCCAAGGAGAAACAAACCTCATCGAAAAGCTCGGCAACATACGACAACTCACTGGTGGTGTGCATCGTCCCGGCGAGAGTGGCGGATCGGTTGTAAGCATCCGGGTTTTGCTCCCGGAGGAAAATGGCGGCAAACCGAATGTCATCGTAGAAATTCAGGCACTCGTCTCCCAGCAAATTCCCGGCGACTTAGTCGGCGGAAGCGTGATTGACTTGGAAACAATTCGCCGGTCGCTTTTAAAGAATTTGGATGCGATAAAAAAGTCAGAGTGGCGACATCCGGATAGGGTGAAGGAGATGTAGTGGGAATGCAGTAGGCGAACTACTGTCTGGCGGTATCCTTGAGCACCTCCTCTATCTTTGCCTTCTCTGTAGCGGCGACCACTGTTTTGTCCGCCAGTAAAGGTATTTCTATTTTATGAATCGATTCCGAAGTAAATACCTCATCGTGATTTTCACCAACTTGATATTCAATCTGGTTTTCTCCTATTTTCTTTCCGGGAAATTCAACATGCGCATATTTTCCATTGCCGAGAGTATCAGTGTTTCTTCCTTTGCCGTTTTCATCAGTTAGAGTATACGGATAAGCAAGATTTCCTTTGTCTAACCAGAGAGGGACTATCTCCGTGATGATTTCACCATCCTTTTGCTTTCGAACACCAAGCAACGCCCTCTTAAAACTACTTTTGCCCTGATTGTCTTCATTCTTGTAAGTCTCTTTGATCTCCGTAAAAACCAAGCCTAATATCTTGTTATCCCTTTTTTTTTCTATACTAACTTGTTTTAAGCCACCTCTTGACTTAATTATCCTCATAAGATGCTTCATCATTTCAACAAAATACGGCTTTTCACTATTTTGATTGAACGGCTTATCGGCTTTACAGCGCTCTGCCCACTCATGTGAAACAGGTATATACATTTCCCATTTTTTTTCTTTTTTCCAGGGTTCTTTTCTCGACCACTCTGTCTTCCAGACAACAACACCAGCTTTAGGACCATCACCCACTATCTCTAATTCGGTGATGGCACAGCCCTTTTTTTCTATTTTTCGCATATCCTCAATTTCCTTTGCGCTAGGCTTCATTGTCCTTGTTATATCAGGAGTCTCTAAAGCTTTGGCTAGAGCCAAGGACTCCACAACACCATCTACAGCTTGCTTGAGCCCTGCTGTAGCAGCTGTTAATACTGCAACTTTCAAAAGGCTTCTCCGGTTCATTCTCAGCTCTTTCGGCGGCTCGGGAGTAGAGTCTAATGAGCCGCGAAGATCAGGAGTTTCTCTCATCTTCATGCTGATATTCTAGTTGAGACTGTTGTTTTAAATCAGTAATGGGCGACCTACTGCCTGGCAGTGTCCGTAAGAACTTCTTTTATCTTCTCTTTTTCTTTGGTGGCAATTGCTGGCTTGGCTGGCTGAGCAGGAATATTAATCCTGTGTTTTAGCTCAGGAACGAACGCAGATGAAGATTTTTTACCTTTTTGATACTCCACATACTCCTCACCACCATTTGGTGACTTGGGAAATTCTATATGAACATACTTATCCTCAGTCTTAACTGTAAATCCATTTTTGGCTTTTGCGGGTTGAGCAGCCCATCTTTTCCCGTCCTCGCTCAACCAAGCTACATAAAACCGATAGCGGATCTTGCCGGTTTTAGTATTCTTCAGCTTGGCTCCGAAAAGGGCACGACCATCAGGAGTAGGTTCACAAAACTTGTACTCAGCATCCTCTTCAGGTTTGATTCCAATTACCACCCTAGCTTGCAAATTCCTTCCATTTCTTCCAATAACATTCTCCAACCAGCGCCTGGGAGAATGTAGGTTTACTTCACTAGCAGTCTTGCCCGAAGCAAAGTCTTCTGGGAAAGCCATCAGAACCTTCCATCCGTTTGACAGCGATAAATCGTAAACGATAATGCCAGCGGTGGGCTCTTTGTGCATGAGGCGCATCTCGGCAATTCCCATTTTGTTATAAATTCTCTTTTGCTCTTCTTGCTCTTCCGGAGTGCATTGCACTGGCCCATTGCGCACGTCTTTATCTTGTCCGAGCTGGAATGATTCTTTTGTCCTGTCAGGGATGTGGGCTATCGCGCTGCTCTCTTTTACTGATGCAGCTTCAGCTGATTTCAACATCTTCATCTTCCCGGTTAGTTGCTCAGCCGTTTCTGTGGGGCCACTGGAAACTCCTTTTTCCCGGGTAGAAACACAGCCATTAGCAAAAAAAGTAATAGCGCCAGCCGCTACCAATACCCTAAAAATCCTACTCCGAGAAAGAAGCCTTAAAATATTTTCACTACTTCCGGCAAGCTCTGGGGATTTTTTCATTGTATCTAGTAATGTCTGCAAAACCTTCTTTCCCCCTGTGGCGGCAATTGTTGGCTCTGCCGGTAAAGCAGGAATATTAATCATATCCCCTTTTTCTGAATTTCAAAAAGACAACCAGTGTCCCGATCAGGTAAGCGACAATAAACTGTAGCAACAAGGAAATTCCCAGCATCTTAAATTCGTGCTGGAGCTTCCAGAAGTTGGTCAAATGGTAGCCGACAGTGTAATTGAAAAGATAAATATAAAGAATGCCATGGCTGAAAGTATTGATGATCCCGTATTTCTTGAGTTTGGTCTTACCGAAAAAGTAATTTAGAGCAGCAAAGAAAATCGCAAAAAATCCCAACTGGCCAAGAATGCGCAGAGTCGGCGGCTCAAAAAGATTAGCGCCCCAGGCATTGTTGAAGTCCAGGCGATAAAAAACGGAGCCGGAAACGAGCAGCGCCAAAAGCAGCAAGACCGACCCGGCGATGCTCAGTATTTTGGAAAACTGTTTTTTGTGTTTTGAAAGATAGAAATCAGCAATAAAAAACCCGGAGACAATAATGGCAAACCAAGGGAAAAACGGCCAGTCGTGCAGATTGCCCGGCTCACCGAAAAAAACCGCTTCGGGATAGGAATACTGTCCGTCCCGCCAAAAGAAAGCTCTTAACCAGGGGGCTGACAGCAGCACGGTCAGGGCAAATATTTGCAGATACCGCCAACGGAAAAACTTCAGAAAAAAAATGATCGTGAATAGGCTTAGCCCAAAGAACGCTAAAACATTCCAGAGAAAAATATCGTCAGTTCCCCAATTCAGGTAATTCAATAAAAAGCCGCACAGGACTACATAAAGCGCTACTCTCAACTTTTTTAAAAAGGGAAACTGCTTACCCAACTTTTGTTTTTGAGTATCCCAAGCTCGTCGGAAATAAAAGCGCAGAGCCATCCCGGCGGTGATCGGGAGAGACATCACAAAAAGCGCAAAGACGCCGAAAATAAGCGGCGCAAGATTTATCTCGATTTCCAAATTGGCGACGAACTGCTGTCCGTCAGTCACGTACCACCACATCAGATTGTGGCCGAGCAGCATGAAGATAACGGCGATCGCTTTCGCGATGTCGAGGACGGCCCAGCGGGAATTCTTGACCGTTTTGGGCATGGGCGCATTTTACTACGTGCCACTTGGAATTTAGTCAGATTAAAAAATTGACTCGGCAATAAATTTGGGCAGAATAAAAAAGTCAGCGGGGCGACATCCGGATAGAGTGAAAGAGATGTAGTGAATCGTCCGTATGGTTTTCTCCAGAAATCCAGATTTAAAACTCATTTGGTTGACCGGCTCTTCAGAGATTACTAGCCTGTCTTTTGATCGCCTTGTCTTTGGGAGTTGGCTTAAATTTGCTCGTCTTGCCGTCTCGAGACACCGGCTTGAATCCCGGTGGGAATTTTTCAAAAGTCCAGCTGCCACTACCACTGATGCGAAGAATTCCTGATTCAGCTGTGAAGGATTGAGTTGAAGGATCATAAGTGATCCCTGTTTTTGACCCAAGCAGCTTTTCCATTTTTAAGTCCGGATGAAAATTTGCCTTAGAAAGCATATGATGTCCTTCTGACGTCTTAGCCAAGAGGTAATATTCATCTCCAAAACGAAATAGTTTTCCCTCGACATAGGAAGCATTTTTAACTTCAGAGTAAAAGTACCAATAGTCCGAAAACTTACTGTTGGCCAGCCATTCTTCCGTAGGGTTAGGTGGCACTTCTCCAGCAGGCAACACCCAGACCTTACTTCCGTCACCGTAACCCCACACTACAGCGAGCCTTCCATTCCGGTCGACTTTCAGTACTCGATTTTCAAGAGAAGGAGGCTTTAAATATTTCTTTATACTGTAAGGTCCACCCATAACACAGCTAATAAGCACAAAGGGGGCTACTACTGCTCCTAATGTTTTCATGATCCTACTTCGCAAAATCTGCTGAAGTGCTCCGGTCTTTTCGGGGTCGAGATTAAGACCTTCTTTCTCCTTCATGTCAATATTTTAATAGAAACTATCACCCTTTGCAAGTCAATTTAGACTAATGCGCACTGATCGACAGATTTATTAGAAAGGTTAAGTCCCGGGTTTACTTGTATTAAGCCCCAGTCCGCAAGACAGTTAGATAGTATTTAAAAGGTGGCATGTTGTTACAGCTCGAATGCAATCGTAAGAAGTTGTAATGATGCTGCCATTTTTGAATCTCTAACAAAAGTTTTTGGTTGTTGAGAGAGG
>JBDRMN010000069.1:0-12225 GCA_043812055.1 Patescibacteria group bacterium | reverse complement strand
GAATTCGTGGATCAGGAAATTGCCGCGCGCATCGGCATTGATTTGGAACAAAAATTGGATGAAGTGAAGGACAAAGCTTTCGAGCCGTTACCGGACGAGATGGAAAAGAAACCGCTGGCCGGAGCACCGGTGGAGGCGATTGACAAGGAGTATGTGCAGAAAATGGAGGAAGCGGCGGTGCAACAGGCCAAGCAAAAAACAAGTTAAAATCTCCCCGTGCGTAGCCTCTTCCGTCTCATCTGGCGTTTCCCTCGTTTAAGCTTAATCGCCCTGGTTTGGTTGTATCAGCGAACTCTCTCTCCAGACCATTCTTGGTTGAAAGTGTTATTTCCCCACGGCTGCTGCCGCTTCCAGCCGACCTGCTCTGAATACGCGAAAGGAGCGCTGCGGAAATACGGAGTGGCGAGAGCCTTGCCGAAAATTGTGTGGAGGGTTTTGAGATGTAATCCCTGGGGGAAAGGCGGGATTGACAGGCCGTAGAAATTACAAATCAAATCCAAATGACAAATATCAAATTTTGACATTTGGATTTTGAGCTTGAATTGTCATTTGGATTTGGGGTTTTGAAATTTACCAAGTTATTAGCAAATCAATCCGTTAATCCTCACATCCGTTCGCGTGTAAAATACGTTTCAGTTAAAATTGCATCCGATGCAAATTCTGCCAACCTGGGACCTCTTCATTATTGTCTTCTTCGCGATAATTCTCGCGTACAGTTTTATCGTTGGCAGGAACGCTACTCTGAAGATCGTTATCGCGACCTACATCGCTATCCTCACGGCTGATGGTTTTGGGAATATTATCGATCGTTACTTTCTCTCACCCGATCGCCTGGTTGATGTGGCGACGGCCGCGGGACCCGAAAGTCTCGTCATTCTAAAAATCCTGATTTTTGTCCTCGTCATCCTCCTCGTTACCGTCCGGGGCAGCTTCTTCGTAGCACTTGATCGGGAACGTTCGGTTTTAATCTCCATCGCCACGACGGGTGCCTTTGGCTTCCTCTCGGCTGGGCTGATAATTTCGACAATTCTTGTTTACATTTCCGGCGGCGTTTTCGTCGGCAGTGCCACGAGTGCAATCGGAGTCGACATCACGGCCGACAGCATGCTGGCGAGACTAATGACTGAGAATTACAACATTTGGTTCTCCCTACCCGCAATTGCTTTCGTCGTTGCCAGTTTCGTAGGTGGCGAGAAGGACGAAGTGTCCGAAACTATTGATTAATGGGTCTTGTCGACCGAAGATGAACTTTTGGGTGTGGTTTAGTTGACTGCATGGTTTGTTGCAGTAAGTTTTTGGGTACTAGCTTCAAATCCCCGCCCCGCCACAAAGTGGCCCCTTCGGGGCTTCGCGGGGCACCCCCTTTACGAAAGGGGGTTAAAGAGTTGGAGAGATTCCGTAAAGCGCCTTCATAAATATGAACGAGCTTGCCCCTTACAACCTTAACCTTAAACAAGATTCTCAAAGATTGCGCCGAGAACAAACTGAGGTAGAAGAATTTCTCTGGGGTTTTTTACGTAAGAAACAACTAGACGGTTTTCAATGGTATCGCCAAAAGCCACTGGGTAATTGCATTGTCGATTTTAACTGTCCCAAACGTAAATTGGTTGTTGAGGCCGACGGCAGCCAGCATTTTACGAGAGACGGAATAGGTTATGACAAGATGCGAGATGCTGAACTAAGAGAGCTTGGCCTTAGAGTTTTGCGCTTTAGTAATAGCGAGATCCTCAACAATACAAATAGAGTCTTAAAGATAATAAAAGCCCCCTCTTTCGTAAAGAGGGGGTTGGGGGAGATTTTAGGAAAGCCCCCTCTTTCGCGACAGCCCGCCGAAGCCTCGGCGTAGGCCGGGTAAAGAAGGGGTTGGGGGAGATTCAAATAAAAGCTAAGCTTCCCCAGCTAATGCAATTCAAAAGCAAAGTAATTCCCGGACGCGGCATCGGACGTCAGCTAGGTTTTCCGACCTTAAATCTTGAGATTCTGGAAGACTTCAAGCTCTTGGAGGGAGTCTTCGTTTGTAAGATTACGTTTCAAGTTTCACGTTTCAAGTTTCAGAATCTCCCGGGAGTATTGTTTTACGGTAATCGGGAAACTTTTGACAGTGAAAAAGCCTTGGAAGTACACATTCTCGATAAAGATCTTTCCGAAGCTCCCGAATCCGCCGAAGTTGAGGTCATCGCTAAAATCCGCGACGTGCAGAAATTTGAGAATGAGGAAGACCTAGAAAAGCAGATCAAACAAGACTGTTCCGCAGCGCGTAAAGTTTTAAAAATTTAAAATTGAGACATTTAAAATTGTTTTACTTGTCCTCCGTAGCCCGGAGGGCGCAGGATGGGAAATTCAAAACTTAAAATTTAAAATTCAGCCGCACATGTATTTCGTGGCTGACTCTCAAAGCCTGGATCCCCGCTGGAGTTTATACCCGTGAAAACGGGTACGGGGATGACAACAAAAATGATTAGCCTCCTCCGCCGTATCGTCTCCCCCACCAACCCAATCAGGCTCGCCTGGCACTTCCTCTGGGACATGGCTGCGACCGCCTTTTACCGTTTTCCCTCGCGATGCATAACGGTGATCGGCGTGACTGGCACGAATGGTAAAACAACCGTAGCGAATTTAATTGCCGAGCTCCTCGAGGCGAACGGTGAGAAGGTGGCGCTGGCATCCACGATTAATTTCTGGCTCGGGAAACGCAAATGGAGCAATCTCAGCAAAATGACTTCACTCGGTCGCGGAGGCGTCCAGCGCTTTTTGCGTAAAGCGGTGAACGCAGGCTGCAGCTACGCCGTGCTGGAAGTTTCCAGCCACGCGCTAATCCAGCACCGGGTCTGGGGCGTGAAATTCAACGCTGCAGTGCTCACGAATATTACTCACGATCATCTCGATTTCCACGGCACTTTCGAGGAATACCGCGCGGCCAAAAAAATGCTTTTTTGGCAGTTAGCGAAAAACACCGAGTCGGGTGAGAAAATCGCGGTTTTACCTGCCGAAGATCCGAGCGTCGAGCACTTTCTCCGTATTCCCGAAATTGGCATTATTACTTTTGGAATGAAGCAGGGTGATCTGCGGGCAGAGAATTTGCGTGTTCGTAAAAGCTCCCAGAGGTTTCAGGTAACCGGAATGGAACAAGAATTTGAGCTGGAAACGCAGCTACTTGGTAACTTTAATATCCTTAATATTCTCGCCGCGACCGCTCTGGCGTTGGCTCTGAAAGTTCGCCCCGTCATGATTCGTAAAGTCATCCGCAGGACTAGGCCACTCCCCGGCCGCCTCGAGTCCGTGGAGGCGGCGCAGCCCTTCCGCGTAATCGTCGATTTCGCCCACACGCCCGATGCGCTGGAAAAATTACTCAGAACTTTTCGTGCAGTGACAGAGGGAAGATTGTGGATTGTCTTCGGAGCCACGGGTGACCGGGACAAGAGCAAGAGACCCCTAATGGGCAAAATCGCCCACCGTCTCGCTGATGAGATTGTCCTGACGAGCGACGATCCCTTTACTGAAGAGCCCGTGAGAATCATCGCTGACGTCGCCAAAGGCATCCCGCGCAAAGATGGCCAGGGCTTTTATTCCGAAGTCGACCGCCGCAAAGCCGTTACCTATGCACTAGAAAACGCCCAAGCCGACGACACCGTCATCCTCGCCGGTAAAGGCTGCGAACAATTCCAAGTTATTGGTCACAAGAAAATTCCGTGGGACGACAGGCGTTTGGCTGAGAAGATTCTGAAAAAACGTTTTGTGAAACTGCCGAAGAAACGAAAGTAGCGGCAGGCATTATATTTAAATATAAACTCCCCCACATAAAGACCCAAAGACGTAAAGACTTAAAGACCATCCTTTGTAAACACGCACGCACGCAAAAGTACCATTTGCCTTTCTTAAAACCTTAGCTTGCCAATAACGGAGCAAGCGCCATCGCCAGCAGCGCCGTAATGGCGAGGATAACAACGACCTTTTTTAGAATTCTTCTTTTCATAACAGATGATCCATGTTATGTGTTCCACGTTTCAAGTTTCAAGTTCCACGTTTCACGCTTCACGTTCCACGTTCTGAGTTACCTTATCCCCCATTTCTGAAGTAAAAACCTTCCGCTCCCCCTCCGCCCCGGAATAAATGTCAGCTGTCCTGTATCCCGCCTCCAGCGTTTTGATAATTGCCTGCTTCACAGCCTTCGCCGCTTCCTCTTCACCAAACGAAATGTCCAACATCATCGCGACACAGCCAATTTGAGCCAGCGGATTTGCAATCCCCTTCCCCGCAATATCCGGTGCCGTGCCACCTATCGGTTCGTACAGACCGAACTTATCAGCATTAATCGAAGCCGACGCCTGCAGCCCGATCGAGCCGCTGATCTGCGCTGCTTCGTCCGAAAGAATATCGCCAAACAGGTTCCCCGTTAGGATCACGTCGAATTCCCCCGGCCGGGTCAGAATCTGCATCGTCGCGTTGTCGATATACAGATGCTCCAGCGCAATTTCAGGAAATTCCTTTTCGTGAACTTCGGTAACGACTTGGCGCCAGAACTGCGAAGTTGCCAGCACATTTGATTTATCCACGTTCGTAACTTTTTGCCGGGAAGTTTTGGCTAACTCGAAAGCCACGCGCGCAATGCGCTCAACTTCCGCCCGTTTATAAATCATCAAGTCACTACTGAAATCAGCTCCGCGTTTCTTCTCACCGAAATACACATCACCCGTCAGCTCGCGCACGACAGTAAACGAAAAGCCGTCACCGATGATTTCCGGCTTCAGTGGTGAGGAATCTTTTAAGATCGGCAGTACTCCCGCTGGCCGGATATTCGCGAAAAGATCGAACTGCTTGCGGAGTGAAAGTAAAGCCCCCACTTCCGGGCGCTTATCCGGCGGCAAATCATTCCACTTCTCACCGCCGACAGAACCGAAGAGAATTGCGTCAGAGCTCTTACAAATCTTCAAGGTTTCGGCTGGTAATGCTTCACCGGATGCATCAATCGCGGCTCCACCCACCAGACCTTCTTTCGTCTCAAACTTGATTCCGAACTTCTCGGAAACTGCTGCCAGGACTTTCTTGGCCTCCTCCATGACTTCGGGGCCGATGCCGTCCCCCGGTAAAACGGCGATTCTGTAAGTTTTTCCAGACATAAAGACTTAACGACTTAAAGACTCAAAGACCCAACCACTTAACGACCCATACAATGAAGACTTGGAATAACGCTTATCCATGCCATTTCCAACAAGCCTGACTTCCTAATTTTAGCTTATTTAAGGAGTTTTGACAAATTTTAGACTTACTCTAAAAACTTCTGCCTATCCCCTTGACAAACGTATTTTTAGATGCTACAATCCTGTTCCTTTCTGCCCGGGGTGAATAAAAAAATTTCTACTCATCCATTGACAAATTAAATTATATCGGTTAGTATTACCTCCTTTTTTCATCACCCGCACTCATGTACTCATTTAATTTCATGCACTCACTGCGCTCACCCGACCCCGTCAGTCAATAAGATCTTCCTTTGAAGGCTGTCTCTTTCCGAGTGCAAAGAGGCAGCTTCCAGAGAAAGATCCCCGCTTTCGCGGGGACAAAGTTTTCGCCCATTGAAATCACGCAAAAAGTAGGGAGTGACCAGCCGCTTGTAGCCAGAGCTATCCCGCCACAAGGTGGCCCCTTCGGGGCGCCGCGGGATCGGCAGAAGCTCAACAGGTTGGTCTGCTCTCTGCTTGCCAAGGAAAATAGCAAAACTTGGATACTTACTTACTTCAAAATTTCCTCCAAAACTCCATCCAGGCGCCCAGTTCTCGAATCGAACGTCGAGAATTGAGTGCTTGGATGGAAGAAACTGATTTTTTTAAAAAACCGTTTTTTAAAAAACCACCAACCAAAAAAAAGGAGAGAGATCATGAAAAAGACCCAAATCAGTATTCTGGTTGTCGTCGCCATTCTGGTGACCTTTTCTGTCAACTGCTGGGCCGCAGATGCAACCTTCATTCCCAACTTCCCGAAAGCGGATGAGCACGTACTGCTCGTTCCGACTAGTCATGTCCGCTCCGACAATGACAATGTCATTCCCGTCATGGTCAATTATAACAAGGCCGTGATGCTAGACAGAGCGAACCGCGATCATTTGATCATCATCGTCCGCAAGATCAGCGGAAAGTTCAGCCCTGTCGTTTCCGGAGACCCGTTGGCCAAGGGCCACAGCGTAGAGGTCGCGGCCATCAGCGTTCAGTCTTTGATGACCGCCGGTACTCCCGCAGCCACCACCAACTTCTACATGGGCAAAGTGCGGTTCGCCAAAAAGGGCTACGACGTCGACTTCTCGACCCTGACCTGGCACCCGTCCGGAAACGGTTGCAAATCGCAAATTCGCAAGGCGCTCTCCAGCGCTTCCGGCCTGCTGAAAGGCGAAGCCGATGCCGCAGCGGCCGTCCTGGCCTTCGGTGACAAGTAAAACCAATCCAAGCACTGGGGCCCTCCACGGGCCCCACCAACCCCCAACTGGCAAGCAATGCAGGAAACGGGCAGCGTTTATCCATTACCCCCGGATACGCTGCCCTTTTTCATTTGTGAAAGTTTATTAATTATCCTATTTTTATAGCCCCCCTTGACCCAGCCTTCGCCTCACTTCGTTCAGCTACGGCGGGCAGGCAAAAGAGAGGAATAATGAGATCCCTCTTGACAAATCACTTATAATCTTCGAAAATATCATCCTTATTTACATAGGTCAAATGCAAGTTCGAATTGCCTAGCGATTTATTTCAGCACCTGTGAAGCAGGTGTTTGACTTCGCTCTTTGAAATCACGAAAAAAGTAGGGAGTGATCAGTCGTCCGTGAGTGTGATTGCGAATCGCGATCAGGCTCCAACGATTGATCTGCCCTCTGCTTGCCGAATAAATTTATCCTGCCGAGTGTTGAGTTATCGAAAAAGAATATTTTAAGATTCTGGATGATTCGATACTCGGCAGAAGACCTTTGGCTCGCTGTCGAGAGGTTTGCGCAAACCAAAAACTTTTTATGGAAGAAGGAGGATTACGATGAAAAAATTGCTCCAAAAATCCAGCGCTTTCGCGCTGGTCGCCCTTTTTCTAGGCGCGTTTTTCATTCTCGGCAGCTGCGCTACAAAGCCGCCGAAGGTTGCCGGACCGCTGCCGGCAGTCCAGCCATGCGCGGACAACTCGGCAGAGCTCGCTGCCGCTGAAAAGCGGATTGGCGAGTTCGAGTCCGCACTCGCGGCCGCGGAAGCGCGAATCGCGGAGTTGGCAAAACCACAACCGCGACAGGTATGCCCACCCTGTCCCGAGTGTTCGCCAGACTTATCTGGCGAGGTAGCTCGGTTGACAGCCGAAATCGTCGCCTGCCGCAAGAAACTAGCAGCAGCAGAAGCGACAGCTAAGGCCCCTTCTCCAGCTAAACAAAGCTGGGGACCCTTCAAATAAAATTCAGCAAGCGGGCAGAAAAAAGGCGGTCTCCATCATTCACTTCGATGTCGAGACCGTCTTTGCCTTATTTTATTTTTTTACAAAACGATCTATCGAACTTTAATCCTTTTTATCCCTCGTATTCCAGTAATGTTCGCAGATTTATTGTCTTCCTTGGGCTCTAGAATTACGCCTTGCTCAACTCTTATTCTCTTCATCCCTTTTATTGCTTGAGGAGTTTTAATTGCTGCGCCATCAGGAACAGCTGCCCTCTCCGCTAGTAAATCACTCGGCTTAGTAATCTTGGCATCGCCGGCTCCAACTTTAATTACTTCCCCACCTTTCAATGTTACAGCTTCTTCTCCCGGTAGTGTAGCTTCTGTAGCCCCTGCTTCATTAAGCCTTCCAGCAGGTGTGACTCGAGCCTTTTGCTTAACTCTGATAGTGCGCCCGCCTTTTATTGTGTCTTCCACTTCTTTTCTCTCCACATTCAAAGTCTTACCATCCTTGTAGCTCAAAGCCACCCAACTACCGCTGTCTAATTTGCCCCACACTCGCTCCGTGCCAGCGGAGAGAAAAGCAGTCGCGTCGATCTTCTTTTGATTTGCCAGCTGCGCGCCGGTTTTTACTTCGGTGATTGTGAGTACCTCACCAATCTTTTTGCGTTTGCCGGTGAATTTACCGTTGTCATTACGAACGCGCAAGGCTTCCTTCACCTTCCACTCTCCCGGAGAAATTCCTTCAACACTTTTTTTCGCCAGCTCACGAGTTTCTTTCCAGAGCGCAGTATTCTCTTTGCGCTTTTTCGACAAGTCGTAAGTTTTATCTTCCTTGCGCGGAGGCTTGATGACGATCCTGGCTTTGACCTTCAGCTTTCGTGGATTAGGCTTCTTGCCATTTTCATAAGTGATCGTTTTCCAATCCACTCCGAGCTTTTTACCGATATTGGAAAGGGTATCACCTTCCTGGACTTCGTAATTGATCGGTTCTTTGGCTGCTTTCTCTATTTTTTCAAAAGCTGCAATAGTGTTCTTCAGCCCATTTAATTTTCTTTTCTGCTCGTGATTCTGCTTTTCTGCCTCTTCAATTACTTGCCGAAGTGCAATTCGACTATCTATGGCTCTTTTGATTGCAGTCTCGACTTCGCTAAGTTTTCGCTCGACTAAATCACTCTGAAACTCCAATGCTCTCTCTTTATTGCGCGACCAAAAAGTTTCATTACTAGGCTTACCTTCACTTCCGGCCAGCCAATCCCTTGTCCTCGTTAATTGCCTGTCAATACTGGTTTTTAGATTTATCAAATAAGCCCGTTGATCAGGATTATCAGAGTGTCTCTCTAAGTCACCGCTCAGAGCTTTTTCAAATTCTTGATTCAATTTCCCCTGCTCTGCCTTGATACCTTTCTCGCTCCAAAAAAGCCCTTGGTCAAAAACACTATCGATTAAAAATTCTTTTTGCGTATGATTCTCAGAAGTAAGTGACATACGGAAAAGATCTAAAAAACTAACCCTTTAACACTTCTTTGTCCTTCTCAGCGGGCTGACTAGCGACTGGAGCAGGAGCCTGTTTTTCCGGTTGAGCAGGAGCAGCAGCAGGCTGATTAGCGACTTCAGCTACCTCCTGTTTCACGTCCTCTTCCAGAACTGATTTCAGCCCCGCCTCTTCTTTCGAAGGAAGTTCTGCTTTTTGCTCTTCCTTTTTCTTTCCGCTTAAAAGCGCAGCCAAACCAAGCGCGATGAAAAGCTTACTTTTCATAATGCGCTCAAAAATATTCGGCTTAGCCGCTTTTTCTTTATCCGCCTCCGCGAGCGCGGGCAGACCCAGATCTTTACGAGCTTGCTCTTCAGCCGCGACTTTATCCAGGCCTTTGCCGTTCGTGTATTCGTATTTCTTTTTTGTCAGCTCTATTCGCTGTTTGAGCGTCAAACCCGCTGGCTTTTGTTCGGCCGGTGCCGAAGCTTCAGCAGGTTTTTGGACTGGTGTTTCGTTTGGTGTTTCGGACATAGTTGAGAATTTAATTAGAACTTAATGATTTATTGACTTACTGACGTACTAACCTACTAACGTACCAACGTACTGACTAGACCTCGCCCGCCTGCTTCACTTCCTGCCAGATTTGATCCGGATCAAAATTCTCCATAGCTTCATCAGGATCAATATCCTCGTCATCTCCGGCAGAAGCTTTCAGCCCATTCGTTTTCGCAATTTCGTGTAATTGCACCACGCATTTCGTATCAATCTCCGCCACCCGGGAAATATGCGCCTCGTTTTCCTTTTGCAGCTCTTTTTCACCATGTTTAATCATATCCGCCACTTTCTCCTGATTTTCCGCCGAAAGCTGCGGGTAATTTTGTAACCAAAAACCCCGCTCTCCGTCGGAGATCACCTCCGCGTCGGAAAGCAGATTATAGAGCTGTTTGCTTAGTTTTTTGGCCTCGGCATTTTTGGTTTTAGTTTTCAATTTTTGATTTTTGAAATCTTATTATTTTAGCACTTTTGGCCTAAAATTTCAAGCATAAACTAAGCCCTTTTCTCCTAACATCTCTTAATAATCGCAATAATCCTAACCTTTCCTAACTTCTCTTACCCTTACTAACATTACTAACCTTATCAATCCTACTAACCTTATAAACCTTAAAAACCTTCATGCAGAAGCTTCTCCTAGCAACGAATAACCCTTCCAAAGCCAGAGAAATTTCCTCAGCTTTGAGCGACTTAGACATTGAAATCATTTCCCTACTCGATCTGGATAAAAGTAAATTCGCCGACGAACCTCCCGAAGACGGCGCCACTTTCGAGGAAAACGCCCGCATTAAGGCTGAATTTTGGGCAAAAGAGACCGGAATCCCGACTTTGGCGGACGACTCCGGGATTCTGGTTGAAGCTCTTCCCGGTAAATTGGGAGTCAAAACCGTGCGTTTCGGGGCGGGCGCCGAAGCAAGTGATGCGGAATGGTTAAAGCACTTTTTGGCAAGAATGGAGGGGACGGCAAATCGTAAAGCAAAATTCATTTGCGTACTCGCCTTTGCGCAGCCGAATGAGCAAACTGAATTTTTCGAGGGCGAAGTTGACGGCAAGATTACCGAGAAAGCCGAAGCTCCAATTTTGCCGCGCATTCCGCTTTCTTCAGTATTCTTGGCTGACGAGGCTGATAAAGTCTTTGCCGCAATAAGCAAGGAAGAAAAAGCAAGATTTTCGCACCGAGGGAGGGCGCTTCATAAAGCAAAAGTTTTTCTACAAAAAAGATTCCCGACATTGTGAAATTTTTGTCCATCGGACTGCCGACGAGTGAGCGTAAAAAAATCCAGTCCCGCCAAAGCGGGACAATTGGATTTTTTAGTGACCGAGTCGGAGCAGTCCGCAAAAATTTCACACAGTCGGGCAGTTTTTGTGCCACTTTTTGCTGTCAAAAAGTGGCTCCTGCCGCGAAGCGGCTAAAAAAAGCCAACAGCTATTCTGTTAAAATCTAGCAAATGACATCTGAAGAAAAACAATCCGCTTTAACCGAACTTGCTTCCGAAATCGCCAGCTGCCAAAAATGCAAACTCCACGAACAACGTACCAACACCGTCCCCGGAGTCGGCAATCCGGATGCTGATGTAATGTTTATCGGAGAGGGTCCGGGGCGGGATGAAGATTTGCAGGGCGAACCCTTCGTCGGTGCGGCGGGGAAATTTCTCACCCAAATGATTGAATCCCTCGGCTGGATCAGAAATGATGTTTACATCGGCAATATCATCAAATGTCGTCCGCCGGATAACCGTGATCCGGAGCCCGACGAAGTCGATACCTGTTGGGATTACCTTGAAAAGCAAATCGAGATTATCGAACCTAAACTAATCGTCCTCCTCGGTCGGCACTCGATGAATCGCTTTCTGCCAGGTTTCAAGATTTCAGATGCCCACGGCAAACCAGTCCGCCGCAAAGATGGTCGCATCTACCTCCCCCTCTACCACCCCGCCGCCGCGCTCTACTCCCCCAGCCAAAAGGAAGTTCATTTGGCCGACTTTGCTAAAATTCCCAAGATTTTGGAAAAAATCTCGGAATTGCCCGAACCCCCTGCGGATCCGCCCACTCAAGAGAAACTGATTTGAATTTTAAGTTTTAAATTTTAAAACAATTTTGAATTTCTCAATTTCAGAAGGTTTAAAAATTTAGACATTGAAAATTGTTTAGAAATTGAAAATTAAAAATTCCTGTTCCCTGTTCCCTGCTTGTCCGCCGAAGCCCGGAGGACGAAGGCGGAGAACCTGTTCCCTACAACATGACCTCCAAATCCTACCTTCTCGGCATCTTCGTAACCGCCCTGCTGGGTTGGACTGCACTCGTGATTGTATTTTATCGACTCGACCCCTTCACTAGTACTGCTTTGGCCATTCCCTTTTTCTTCGCCGCCCTCTTCCTGGCGCTGACGGGAACTCTAACGCTCATAGGTTTTTACGGCCGCGTTTGGTTTCGCCGGGGTGAGATTTATGTACAACACATTAGTATCGCCTTCCGCCAGGCCGTGCTCCTGACAGTCGCCGTCGAAGTTGCCCTCGCCTTCCAGATTTTGCGCATTCTCACTTGGTGGGACGGGATACTAATTGCAGCGGCTGTAGGGCTAGTAGAGGTCTACTTTTCCTCTAAGGACTAAGCTCCGTTTAGTCCCTACTCCAATTTTTAATTTCTAAACAATTTTTAATTAATTAATTTCTTAATTTTAAAAAGTTTAAATATTCAAAAATTCTAATATTTGCTCTTGTTTTAAAATTTAAAAAATCGGCAAGAACTCCCTGCGCTCTTGGCGCAGGGATGAATTGCCGGCGGAACCAGCTAGAATAAAGTCCATGG
>JBDRMN010000068.1:0-2139 GCA_043812055.1 Patescibacteria group bacterium | reverse complement strand
GCCAGGATTGTTAGAAATTTCTCGAAAGTTTCTTGGGGTATTTTTGGGAGCTGTTGGGCATCGTTGACGAAAATCATCAGAGCTGAGATAGCTGTATTGAAATGAAAATGTTCCAGATCTTCGGAAACTTTTTTAATCGTCTTGTGGAGCGACTTCTCCAGGGTTAACCCTCCAGATATCTGGGGGGTTAACGAGTCTCGGACTTTCTCACTCAAACGTTCGATCTTATCCAAGAAGCGTCTCGCGCCCTCAACACCACCTTCACTCCACGCCGCTGCCTGATCAAACGGTCCGATAAACATTTCGTAGAGCCGCAGCGTGTCAGCTCCGAATTTCTCAATAATCTCATCCGGATTCACGACATTCCCGCGTGATTTACTCATCTTTTCATTGTCCGGCCCGAGGATCATGCCGTGACTGATGCGCTTCGCGTAGGGCTCGCTGGTGGGGACTAATTTCTGATCGTAGAGGAATTTGTGCCAGAAGCGCGAATAGAGCAGGTGGAGCACCGTATGCTCCATGCCGCCGTTGTACAGATCTATCGGCGTCCAGTATTTCAGCTTTTCTTTACTGGCGAATTCTTCGGAATTTTGCGGATCAGTGTAGCGGAGGAAGTACCAACTCGACCCGGCCCAGTTTGGCATCGTATCTGTTTCGCGCTTGGCGGGCTCACCACACTTGGGACAAGCCACATTCACCCAGTCGGTGATGCTAGCCAGCGGGGATTCGCCCGTATCTGTCGGCTCGTAGTTCTTCACATCAGGAAGCTCCAGCGGCAGGTCTTTCTCAGGAACAGCGACTGCTCCGCAGGTATCACAATGTACGATCGGAATCGGCTCACCCCAGTAACGCTGGCGGGAGAAAATCCAATCGCGCAGTTTGTAGTTGATCGCTTGCTTACCTGCCTTTTTCTCCTCCAAGAACTCTATGATTTTCTTTTTAAACTCAGGCGTTTTGAGCCCGTCGAATTCTCCGGAGTTGATCGCCACACCATCGCCTGTATAGCACTTCTCTTCAATCCCCGCTTTCGCGGGGACAGGCCCCTTTGGCGGCTGTACTACTTCCCGGATTTCGACTCCGAATTTCTCCGCAAATTCATGATCACGTTTATCGTGCGCCGGGACTGCCATGATCGCGCCCGTACCGTAACTGGCCAAAACATAGTCGGCAACGAAAATTGGAATCTCTTCGTCATTCACCGGATTTACAGCCTTCACTCCCTTGAGCTCAACCCCGGTCTTATCTTTCGCTAATTCAGTTCGCTCTAAATCGCTCTTCTTCGCCGCCTCATCGATGTATTTTTCAACCTCTTGCCAATTCTTGATTTGGGACTGCAGCCTCTGAACGAGCTCGGCTTCGGGGGCAAAAACAGTATAGGTCGCCCCGAAGAGAGTGTCAGGACGAGTAGTAAAGACTCTGAAAGTTACGGGAAGCTTGGAGTAGAATTCAGCGACTTTTGCTTTGCCAGCGTGTTTTTCCACATAATCCATAGCACCTTCATATTCGGTGTATTTGGATAAACAAGAAAAGTGATAGCCTTTGCGCCAGAGATGGTTAAATCGGGATTTATCATTTTTATTCTTTTCTGAATTAACTCTATCCTCGATAACCCCACCGTTAACGGTGGGGCTAGTGGGGTTTTGGTTAACGATGGGGTTAGTGGGGTTTTGGTTAACGGTGGGGCTAGTGGGGTTTTGGTTAACGGTGGGGCTAGTGGGGTTTTGGTTAACGGTGGGGTTAGCAGGATTTTGGGCGTTCGCCAGATTCGGAAAACTTTCAAAGAACCGACGGGCCGAAATTCCCTTCAAGAGATTTAGGGCTTTGCTGATTCCCGCACTCTCCTCACTTAGGTAAATCACCGCATGCACATGATTCTCCGTCACCACCGCCTCCAAAATTTTGAAATCGTTACCGGCTGAACTTTCCGCTTCAGCCAAAGCTTTTAGAATTGCTTGGGTTTTTTCCGGTGAATCAATTATTTTCTCACCGGGAATGAAATTTTTAGCTTCCAGGTCATTCTCGTCATCTGTAGAATCAACTTCGCGATTAAAGTCTTTTGCATTATACGGTGTCACTGTGTTCCAAGTAACCAGATAAACATCTCCGCAACTTTCTCCTGATTGTGGGTGAAAATCCGCA
>JBDRMN010000067.1:0-9969 GCA_043812055.1 Patescibacteria group bacterium | reverse complement strand
CCCCAGCCTCTCTTCAATCCGCAACAGTTGGTTGTATTTACAGACTCGGTCCGTACGGCAGAGTGAACCAGTCTTGATCTGTCCGGCGGCGACGCCCACTGCGAAGTCAGCAATTGTCGTATCTTCAGTCTCACCACTGCGATGCGAGATCACCGTCGTGTAACCAGAGTCATGCGCTAGTTTCACGGCGTCAATAGTCTCGCTAACCGTCCCGATCTGGTTAAGTTTGATCAGAATTGAATTAGCGACCCCTTTGGCCACGCCCTCACGTAAACGTTCTGGATTGGTCACAAACAAATCATCGCCGACAATTTGAACCTTGCTGTCCAATCTTTTCGTCAGCTTTTGCCAGCCCGCCCAATCGTCTTCAGCCAAACCATCTTCGATCGAGACAATCGGATACTTCCCGAGTAAAGCTTCATAAAAATCCACCATCTCTTCCGAACTTAGCTTCTGACCCTCAAGATTGTATTTATCTTTCTCAAAAAACTCCGAGCTGGCTGCATCAAGCGCGATTTTCACCTCTTTGGAATATCCTGCTTTTTTAATCGCTTCAACGATCGCATCCAGCGCTTCTTCCGTTTTCTCGAAATTCGGTGCGAAGCCGCCTTCATCTCCGACATTCGTCGAACTTCCGCCTTTTTTCAAGATTTTTTTCAGTTCGTGGAAAATTTCCGCACCCGCACGCAGCGCTTCCCGAAAAGAATCGAAGCCGACGGGAACGATCATGAATTCCTGAATATCAATTCCATTATCCGCATGCTGCCCCCCATTCAGGATATTCATCATCGGAGTCGGCAACAGCCACTTATCATTCTTGGCTAAAAATCCGAAGTGTTTGTAAAGCGGAATTTTTTTATTGATCGCCGCCGCCTTAGCTGCCGCGAGCGAAACTCCGAGGATCGCGTTCGCCCCCAGTTTCGATTTATTTTCCGTTCCGTCGATTTCAATCATTTTCTCATCTAGAGCTCGTTGGTCAAGAACATCTAAGCCGGCTAATTCTTTTGCCAAGATCTCGTTGACGTTTTTTACAGCCTGCTCCACCCCTTTGCCCCCGTAACGTTTACCACCATCTCTCAGCTCCACCGCTTCATGCGCACCTGTCGAAGCTCCGCTCGGAACTGCGGCAATTGCACTAGTACTGTCAGTCGTGAGCTCAACCTCGACAGTCGGATTCCCGCGACTATCGAGAATTTCGCGAGCTTGGATTTTAGTGATTTTACTCATTTAAAAAGTAAGAATTAAAAAGTAAAAAGTAATAAAATACTTCTCGCAGATTTTAGCAAACCATTGGGAAAAAACCGCATTCCACTATTCCCTTATTCCATTATTCCCTTATTCCATTATTCTACTGTCCCACTATTCCCTTATTCTTCCGAAATGAACCGTGTAATCGTCAAGATCGGCACCAACCTCCTGACTCAAAAAGACGGCAGTCTCAACCTCGACTTCATCGTGAAAATCGCGCGCGAGGTGAAACGTCTGCACGCGAATAAAAAGGAGGTTGTGATCGTAACCAGTGGCGCTGTCGCGGCTGGTCGTGGTGAGCTAAAGATCACCCGGCGGGAAACAGAGAATATTCATGAGAAACAAGCTCTCGCCGCCGTCGGTCAGGGTAGTCTCATGCAGAAATATTACAAAGCTTTTACGCTCGAAAATAAAATTACGATCGCCCAAGTCCTGCTTACCGCTCTCGATTTCGAGAATCTCGACACCCTGCAGAATGCCCATAACGCCATCAAACTTCTCCTCAGTCATAACGTCGTTCCTATCGTCAACGAAAATGATGTCACCGCTACTGATGAATTACGCTACATGGCCAACGACCGCCTCGCTGCCAAGGTCAGCAACCTTGTTGGAGCCGATACCCTGATCCTGCTGACTGATGTGGAGGGCTTCTTTGGAGCAGACCCTCATGAAAACTCCGAAGCCAAGCTGATTAAAACCGCCGACAAGCGCAATCTCAAGAAGCTCTGGGACGCGGCCGGTGAAGCCAGCGCCAACGGCCACGGGGGTATGCAGACCAAGCTCGAAGCCGCCAAAATCGCCGAATGTGAAGTCTTCATCGCCAACGGCAATGCGAAGAACGTGCTAAGTGACATCGTGCTCAAAGGTGAGAATCCGGGGACGGTGATTAAATAAGCCGTAGAGACGCAAGATCTTGCGTCTCTACTACAAAATGGCGTGATTTTACGCTATTTTGTAGTAGGGTATTTTGAAAAAACAAAAAATGTTGTCATTCCTGCGAAAGCAGGAACCCAGAAAAAATTCCCCTGCTCGACAGGGGAATCCAGAAAATTTGTCTGGATCTCCGCCACTAAGTGGCCCCTTTGGGGCTTCCGCGGGGAATGTTCTGGTTCCCGGCTCTACGGCCGGGATGACAAATCCCTCATTGTACATTGCACATTGATCATTCCTCCTCATGCTCTATCTCATCCAATTCCTGCTTCCCTTCCAGCGCATTATAAAAGATCGGCACCATTACGAGCGTCAGCGCAGTCGAGAAGAGAATTCCCAGTGCGATCGTCCAGGCCAGATCGCCCCACATCTCATTCGTAAAAGCCAGCGGCAGCACACCGGCGGCGGTAGTGATCGAGGTGAGAATGATCGGCTGTAAACGTTCACCGCCGGAACGGATAATTGATTCAAGTTTGGGGATACCCTTTTGAATGTTTTTATTAATCCGATCAATCAGTACAATCGCATCATTGACTACCACACCCGAGAGCGCCACGATCCCGATGAAGCCCGGGAAAGAAAAGTTACGGCCGAGCAAGGCTAGCCCCGTAAATACTCCGATCAATGCCAACGGGAGTGTAAACATGATGATGAAGGGCTGCCGGAAAGAATTGAACTGCAATACCAGGATCAAGGCAATCAACGCGATCCCGACCAACATGGCGGAAGCCAGCGACTGGTAGGATTCAGTAATGTCCTCAGTTTCCCCGCCAAATTCAAGCTTCACGCCTTTGGGAATTTCTAGAGAATCAACTCTGGCTTGGAGCTTCTGCATGATTTCACTCGGCAGCACCCCTTCGTGAGTGTAAGCTCGCACGTTTACCACAGTCTCCGTATCCCGATGGTGAATCACTGAAATAGTTGGCTGCAGTGAGATCTCAGCCAGCTCGGAAACCGGCACTGAACCTTTGGGAGTGGTGATCAGGAGATTTTCGATCTGGGAAATATCCTGCGGATCATTACGACAGATGGTAATGCGATCACGTTTTTCGAGAATCTGATTTGTCTTATCGGCTTTACACTCCTCCGTACGGAAATCGAGTGAGACGACAATCGGAGTTTCCTCACCGTTGCGAAGGATCTTTACCGAGTCATTGCCAAAAACTGCGGTGCGCAAATCAGCGGCAACTTGAGTGGCAGTTACTCCGTAAAAATTCAGCCGATCACGTTTAAGTTGGAAGTGAAACTCACCAGTTCCGTGTTCTACATCTGTCGAAACATCGCGCGCGCCCTCGATCAACTTCAGTTCTTCTCTGATTCTCACAGCAAGCACCTCCAATTCTGCCACGTTACTCCCTTTCACTCGCACCTCCACCGGTGCTCCGGTCGGTGGCCCTGCACTTAATTCCTCCACCGCGACATCCGCTTCGGTTATCGCTGCTACCTTTTTGCGCAACATATCGGCAATCTCATAACTTTTGATCTTGCGATCACTCATATCAGTCAGGTTGATCGTGATCTGGGCTTTACTGGTCCCCGCAGTACCCCCGGCGTCGAAGGTAAAGTTGGCCCCGGCTCCGCCCATGATCGTGACGAAGTTTTCTACTTCCGGAAGATCCCGGATCATTTTCTCTGCCCGTTCCGTCACTTTGGCGGTCTCCTGCAAAGTAGTGCCAGTTGGCAACTCCACGTTTAACATGAAAAAATCAAAATCGATTAGGGGAAACATTTCTACTTTCAAAATCCCCACAAACGGAAAACTCATTGCTATGAGAAAAGCGGCGACCGCTCCGATGACCATTCCCCTCCGTTTCACTTTAGAATCCAGGATGTGGCGAAGTTTCTTGAGATACCACTCTTTGAGCGGCGTAATACATCGGTTGCAAATCGGTTGTTTATCAACCTTACTTTTTTTGTAATAATCCCGAAACACCCGGGCAGCGATCCCGGAAAGCAAAAAGATCGCTACGAAGAGAGAGGCCGTGAGGGTTATAATCACGGTGTAGGGAATGTGTTTAATATACTCTCCCATAATTCCGGTCATCAGCATCATCGGTACAAAAACCGAAACTGTGGTGAGCGTTCCGGAGATCAGGGGAGCTTTATAAGTGTGGATCGCCAGCAGGGTTGCTTCCCGACCAGGAAGACCTTCCTTCTTCACCCCATCGTAAATCCCCTCCATAATCACAATCGAAGTATCCACGACCAAACCGAGCGAAAGAATCAGCGAAAAAAGCACTATTCCGTTGAGAGTTTCACCGATCAGGGATAGGCCGGTAAAGGCAATCAGGAAAATCAGCGGGATGCTGAAACCGACCATGAGCGCCTCCTTGCGGCCCAGCGCCAAAAAGAGCACCAGGAAGATGATCGCAATGGTTTGCAGCCCGCTGCGACCGAGAGTCAGGACATCCTGCCGGATAAATTTGCTCCAGTCGCTCGTGACCAAGACATCCACTTGGGGCGGTAATTCCTCTTGCTTGTACTCCTGCACTTCTTCTTTCACCCGATCGGCCAGCTCGATGATATTGGCACCCGTTTTCTTTTTAACCTGCAGAGTTACCGATTCACGATAATCATCCTCGCTCACCCGGTAAATCAAAGCCTCGCTCGTTTTTTCCGCAAACACCTCCCGCACCTCCGCGATATCACGGAGGTAAATATTCTGCCCGCCGAAACTCGTGATTGGAAGGTTGAGTAATTCCTCCGCGCTATCAAACTGACCCTTGAGGGAGGCCGTGTAATAAAACTCATTTGTCCGCAGAGCGCCGATTGGAAAATCAATGTGATTCGCTGAGATCGCACTCACCACCGTCGCAAGCGAGATGCCGTAACCCTCCAGTTTTTGGATATCTACCAAAACCTGCATTTCCTCCTGCTCGATCCCGGAAAGAATCACCTCACTCGCTCCCGGCAAGCCTTCCAAAATATCCTGCAAATCTTCGGCATACATTTTCATCTCATCCGGAGGCAGATTGGCCAGCAAGGAAACAGTGATGATCGGCCAGTTATCCGCCCGGATTTCGGTGACAACCGGATCAGTCGCATCCTCCGGCAGATCAGCCTTGGCGTTGTCCACTTCGTCACGCAGATCTCGAATTGATTCGGTGAGATCAGCCCGGGCGTCAAACT
This sequence comes from Patescibacteria group bacterium, assembly GCA_043812055.1. Taxonomy (GTDB): domain Bacteria; phylum Patescibacteriota; class Gracilibacteria; order JAHISY01; family JAHISY01; genus JBDRMN01. Next base: position 4,662 of record JBDRMN010000067.1, on the reverse strand, counting down.
CAACCGTGATCGAACTCACCCCCTCACTCGAGGAAGAGGTTAGTTTGTCGAGATCCTCCAAATTCTTCAGCTTTTCCTCCAGACGATCCGTAATCAGTTTTTCGACATCGGCGGGACTCGCTCCCGGATAAGCGGTGCTCACAACCGCGATCGGAATCTTCACCTCCGGATCAGACTCGAGTGGCAAAGTAAACAGCGAAGCTGTTCCGGCCACGAAAAAGGCGATTATCGCCAGCAGCGTCACTCGCCAGTTATTGACGAAGAATCCCCAGACGGAGTCTTTCATGCTCGAGATGCCCTGTTCGTCAGCGGCGTGCACATTAATTAGTTAGTGGTAATAAAATTTATAATTTTCAATTTCTAAACTATTTCTAATGTCTCAATGTTTTAATTTTTCAAACTTTTTACTTAAAAATTGAAAATTATCTATTCCTCATCCCCTAGATAACTTCTACTTCCATCCCCTCATCACTCTCCTCCAGGATCCGGCCACCTTCGACTACAACTTCCTGATCAGGCTCGAGTCCGTCGATAATCTCCACAAACTCACCTTCGATATCGCCGATCAAGATCACGGCTTTCTTCACCTTATTGTCTTCGACCACCCAGACGAAGCTCTCGTGAGGAAAGACGTTGATTGCTGTAATCGGCAAGAAAATTCGATCATCACCCTTGGTACCATTCTCACCGATCTGGAAACGGAGCTTCACGAATTCGCCCGGCTGAAGATAAGGATTTTGGTGATAAATCTCGACTTCGTATTTTTTGGTTACCGGATCGGCACTCGGACTGATCGCCGCAATCACATCCTTGCTTTGAGTGGCAATCCCCACTTCATCTCCCACTTTTATTTTCCGAACTTCACTCGCCGAAAAATGGGTTACTATCTTTAGTTGTGAGGCATCTTCTATCCGTACTAGCGCTCCACCCGCGGCGATCTCATCACCAGCTTCAACCTCGATTGCTGTGACTTTCCCGGAGAAAGGAGCCCGAATAGTCAACTTCGATTGGCTAATCTGCGCTTGGCTAAGCGTCCCGGCGACCGCATCGAGCGAAGCTTTGGCACTCGTGCGGCTAAGCTCAGCAGATTTCAGCGCGGTCTCGAGAGCCGCCTGCGCGGATTCGACACTCCGACGCGCTGTTTCCTCGTTCGCATCAAGCTGCGCGATCGTGGCGGCGTGGTTAGCCTGCGCGGAGACTACAGCCTGTGCACCCCCGTCAGTACTTTGCTGGGCACTTTCGAGTGCAGCCTGCGCACTTTCGAGCGTGGAGATATCTGTGCGGACAGACCCTAGCTGAGTGTTAATCGTCGAGATATAGCTATTTAGGCTAGCCTGCGTGAGCGCGGCACCCGTACTGGAGTAATTCAAAACATCCAAAGTTCTTAGCGTGGCTTCTTCGGCTGCTTCCAGCAGCACCAGCGCCGAATCATAATCAGCTGGTGCACTATTCAGGGCATTCAGCGCGTTTTGAATTGCTGTTTTCGCTGCTGATTTCGTTACCGACCTTAGCACCCCCAGCTGGTTCTCGAAAGATTCATTGGAAAGGTCATAAGCTGGCGAAACACCCAGAATTTCGTCACACTCAGATACCGCAGCCTGAGCAGTTGGATAAATATCATCGATCGCATTGTCGAGAGTGGTTTGCGCCGAGGAAACAGAAAGTCCGCTGCTAAGTTTCGCCGCATTCAAAGTCTCTTCCGCCTGCTTACGCAGAGCAATGTTTTGCTTGAGAGTGTTTTGCAAATTGATTTCCGCGGTTCGCAGGGCCACTTCAGCTGATTCAACACTTTGTTCACTGCTGAGCTTAGTTTGGGCCAAACTATTCTGGGCATTGGTGAAGGCTGCCCCTGCAGTCGAACGCGTGGAAGCGATACTGTCGGAATCAAGTTTCACCAAGACCTGTCCAGCTCGCACTTCGTCCCCTACTTTGACGAGGACACTTTGCACGTCTGAGCGGGCTTCCGCAGTCAGGGTCGCTGATTTAGCCGCCTGGACTTCTCCGGTGCTGCCAAGCTCTCGTGAAAGTCCCGGCTGAACCAGCTCAGTCCGCACTTTGGGAATATAAACTTTCTCTGCGCCTTCCGCTTCATCTTCACGATTGGCAGCTGTACAGCCGATCACCGCGACGACGACAATTGCCAGCGCAGAAGCCGAGAGCAGGCGACGATATTTACGGGCTAGATTAGTAAGGGTCACTAGGCGATTATAGTTTATTTTTGATAAAAAGTCAATGTTATTGATCCGAATCAAACATCTTCGGGATTTCTTTTTCATGCTCATCAATAAGTCGATTCAATTTATCAATGAAGGCAAAGTGGGATTTAACTTCTTGTTCTGTGAAATGGTTTTTGAGTTCTGCGGAAGAGTGTTGGAAATGCACTAAAACCTTTTTGAGCAGCTCCTCCCCTTGTGGCGTCACTACGACAAAAATATTACGACGATCGCCAGCATTAGAATGCGAACGCTTGATCAGCCCTTCTTTCTCGAGAGTATTAAGCCGCTGACTCATATTTGACTTCGTCCCACCCGCAAATTTCATGATTTCACTCGGCTTTTGCTTGCCTTTTTGAACCATGCGCAGAACCCGAAATTTCGCTCCGGTAAGCCCCATCGGGCTAAAGACGAAGCGATTGGCAATCGTCTTGAGGCGGACGCCCGTGAGCACGACTGATTCCGCGATAGTGAGAGGAGTGTTTTTCATTTTTATCAAATTAATTGGTTAATAGGTAAACAGTTTATAGATAAACTTTTTGAAGTCAATCCTCCTTTGAATATATTTTGTAAACTATCAAAAAGCTGGCGCGCCCGGCAGGATTTGAATCCGCCCTTGGCTTCGCATCCTGCCCCAAAAAAATTAGTTTGGAGTTTGGCGCGCCTGACAGGATTCGAACCTGTGACTTCCAGCTCCGCAAGCTGACGCTCTATCCAACTGAGCTACAGGCGCGTGATACAATAACTATTCTCTGATCTCTGTTCCCTACACCTGGAACCCCCGAAGGGGGCCCCTTCGGGGCTAGAACCTAAAAAAGCGGCTGGATTTTAGAGGAAAACTTCCTCCGCCGCCAAGCTTACGCTAAACTCACGGAAGTATGAGTGATAATACTGCTGAAGAACATACCCGTCGGGAGCGCGTCAAACGTCTGCGTGAAGCTGGAATCCAGCCCTACGCGGATTCGTTCCGGCGCACGCACACCCTCACCGAAGCGCACGATCTCAAAGACGGCCAAGCGAAAGTTGCTGTAGTGGGACGCATCCTGATGCTGCGCGTGATGGGCAAACTGGCTTTTGCGAAAATTGCGGATGAAGGTGGTGAATACCAAATCGTTCTCCAACAAGATGAGCTGAAAGATAAATTCAAGCTTTGGATAAAAAATCTCGATCTGGGGGACTTCGTCGGGGCGGAAGGTAAAACTTTCACAACCAAGCACGGCGAACCTTCACTGCTCGTCAGTAAGCTCACTCTGCTGACAAAAGCACTCTCCCCTTTACCGGAAAAATTCCACGGCCTCACGGATATCGAGAAGAAGTATCGTGAGCGCCATCTGGATCTCGCTACCAATCGTAAAACGCGCGAGCGTTTTCTCTTCCGCAGTCAGTTGGTAAAAACTCTGCGCGAGTTTTTCGAAAAAGCAGGTTTTCTCGAAGTCGAAACTCCGGTACTGCAGACGAAAGCAAGTGGGGCAATCGCCACTCCGTTCCGCACGCATCACGAAGCGCTCGATCTCGACTGCGTGTTACGCATTGCTCCGGAGACTTATTTGAAGAGGTGTTTAATCGGTGGTTTTGAAAAAGTGTATGAATTCGCCCGCTGTTTCCGGAACGAAGGAATCGATCCGACGCATCTGCAGGATTTCACGATGCTCGAGCTTTACGCCGCGTACGAGAACTACGAGTATCTGATGCAATTGGCTGAGAAAATGTTTACAGAGATTGCCAAGCTGCTTGGTAAAAATGAGATCGAATTCGTTGGAAAAAAGATTTCATTCAAAGCTCCCTTCAAGAAAATCGATCTCGTAGAGGCGATTAAAAGCGAAGCTAAAGTCGACGTAGAACAAGCGAATGAGGCCGAGATTCGCAAAAAGATTGAGGAGTTAAAAATTGATACGCCCAATCTCGCCAAACTCGGAAAAGGCAATCTCATCGATGCGCTTTACAAAAAAGTGGTGCAGGAAAAGATCGTGCACCCAACTTTCATCGTGAATCATCCAGTCGAACTCTCTCCTCTTTCCCGCCGCAATGACAAGAATGCTGCGCGGGTGGATCGTTTCCAGCTCGTGATTGGCGGTTGGGAAATTATCAACGGCTTCAGTGAACTCACGGATGCGGATGATCAGAAAACTCGTTTTGCAGAGCAGGCTAAAGCGCGTGCGGGCGGAGACAAAGACGCCATGGAGAGCGATGATGATTTCGTCAAAGCCCTCGCCCACGGCATGCCTCCCGCAGCCGGTTGGGGTATCGGCATTGATCGCCTGGCTGCACTGTTGACGAATTCGGAGAATCTTAAAGATGTGGTGCTTTTTCCGTTGATGAAGCCGGAGAATTAACCAGGGAACAGGTGTCAGGGAACAGGGAACAGTGGTGGGAATGTTTTTTTGCTGAAAGTTAATGAACTGTTCATGAACAAGTTAGACAAACGCAGGTTCAGATTTGTAATCTGAAC
>JBDRMN010000066.1:0-7278 GCA_043812055.1 Patescibacteria group bacterium | reverse complement strand
GCAATTGTTAGATTGGCGTTTTGAACTTCAATCTTGGCAGCGGGTCCCCGGATACGACCGAGTCCCCGGACGATGGGAACGAAGCTTTCAATCTCTCGAGAACTTTCACTGTTCTTGCGCACGGTGAATTCGAAATGGCCGACTGCGCCTGGTTGAACCGAGTCTTCTTTTAATTTTGCCGGCTGTAACGATGAAAGCCAGTTGCCTGCAACGAGCGCGCTCGCGCGGGCTGGCAAGCGTTGCAGGATTACGTCGCTTTGCTGCCAGGTGACATTACCCGTGTTTTTGTAGGTGAGGGAAATTTTTTCCTCACCGCCATTCGCCAGGGTCAAGGTTTCCGGCTTGGGGCTGAGCTCACCAGTCAGACGCGGTGGATTTACTTCGATCAGGAAATCGACCGGTTTGAGAGTTTTCACTTTTCCATTCTCCCACTTTGGCCGCAGCGTGAAACGGTACTTACCCTGACGGACGGGAGCCGTGACATTGAAACCAATGCGGACTTGTTCGTTTTCGGAAACCTTATCCGGTAATCGTAAGCTCTGACGGCTAATCGCCACTCCTGAGTTCTGGAGTACTTCGAGTTCGAATTGATCAGCATTCCAATCAACCTGGCTGGTGTTTAGGAAACTAAGCGAGAGCTCACGAGTCTCTCCCGGTTCGAAACGTAAATCTGGACCGGAACTCACATCGAGGAGATCCGCGGAGAAACGGGGTTCGCGTACAGTCGTGTGAAACTGCATGTCATAATCCGGCAGATAACCGAAGCCCGCCACAGCGGGAGCGAAAGTGATCTCGTAGCGCGCCGCCCGCTGCGGAGCCGTCAGATTCAAGGTGAACTGAGCAATCCCGCCGGGTGGGATGTCCTGATCCAGTCCTCCCAATTCGTGCGTTGTCCCCAGACGAAAAGGACTGGCCCGGTTTAGCGGCTTGGTGGTGCCGAGATAAACCCGGTGTTCACCCTGGGCTTTCCAGGTAAAATTTGATTTATTACGCAGCTCGACAAAGGCAATAGCCTGAGCACCCGGGGCGAAGGGTTGCGGAGGGTGCTTGGCACTCAGCAGCTCATAATCAAGTTTGGCCTCATTTACATTCACCACTACATAAAACTTGCGTGCGTCCTGCCCGCCGAAACTCGGAGTGATCCCGAAGCGGTAGCGTCCGGCCTGCATCTTCGCCGCAACCGGAATCCGCACCGTAGCCGTCGCTCCCGCGCTTACTTGGCTGTTGAGCGAGACGGCAAATTCTGAACCGTCTCCGACAGTGGCTCCGAAACCGTTTTTACGAATCTCGGAGCGCGATAAGCGTAACTTACTGCCAGCGGGCCAAGCCTTTTTGCCAACATTTTTCAGTTTAAAAGTAAGAGCTTTTTCTTCGAGTGGATCCAAAAAAATGGGTGAGTCGCTGGCAATCATATGGTAGTCAAAATCCACATTCGAAAGTAAATTGCCGCGCGCATGGTTCATGGCGCTTTGGGCCAGGTCACCGAGATAGGCATACAGCTCGTCACCCGGACACTCGGTGGCCACGTAATCACGATGGCCTACGAGATTACGGATTAATTTGCCATGCCAAGATGAACTCACCGCCAGATCGAGGGAATACAAATTTGCCAGTTCACCAAGGAGCTGTTCCGCGCTCACAAATGCGGGTCGTGAAGGTAAGGTTTCGCCAAAATCACCGATAAAAGCCACTCCAATTGTCCCCGTGTTGGCACAGTACGCGTGCGCACCAACCACATAATCGCCCCCGCTTCTACCCTCATAAATATTGCCGAAAGGATCAATGAGGTAGTGATAACCGATATCGCCCCAGCCTTTCCACATCGCGTGATAATAGTAAATCGCTCGGGTGATTGCTTCCGTGTCTTCAGGTGTAAATTTTTTATCACCGTTTACATCCTTATCTTCATCAGTAGCAGTCGAATGAATCACGATTTTGCGGATTGCTTTTGAATACGTGCGAGGAAACTGCAGTTCCCGATTTTGAGTGTCCACGGTGATTTTCCTCCCGTCTGTTTGGAATTCTCCCGGAAAATCCCGCACCCATTCATCGCATTGCTGTTGTCGTTTGCCTCCGGTCTGAACACTTGTTTTAATGTCGCGCTTGAGGAGGTAATCCGAATTTGCTCCCCACTCTTCGCGCGAGATGATGGGAAGATCGGTAATTTGTGCGGAAGCTGAAGGGATTAGCTGCCAAGAGCTTTGAGTAGAAATACTTTTTGTTTCAATCTCAAAATTATCTGCCCGCTGACCAGCTTCGCCAGTCAGCTCAATCTGGAACTTATAGGCCCGTGAGGGAGAGCTGATCGCAAAACCGGAGCACTTGGAATTTTCGCACTCGATTTCAACCTCCTGTTGTTCCAGCTGACCCGAACCATCCGTTATTTCAAACCATGTCGTAAATTTCGATGCGCCCTCTCCGGTAAGATCAAATTTCACGAAAAACGAGTTAAATTCTGAAACTCTCACAAATGGAGAAGCGTAACTCGCTGAAGTGGCTCTCGGAGTAATCTCCACAGTCACTGCGGCCAAATCAAAATCAGAGCAGGCCACAGTAAGGAGCGATCCCAAAGTCAACGTAAACAGAATAAAAGCTTTTTTCATTTTTTTTGGACAAACAGTTTTGCCAACGCAGTAAAGGCGACTGTCGCCACTCCCCAAATTGGAATCAGCCACAGGAGAATTTCGAAAAGTTGTGGAATAGTGTATTACCAAGCCAAGTGGAATCGTAAACTTTTTCTGCATTACTTGAACAAATCTTTTATACAACAGGATTCTGCCAAAGTGAGCGTAAAAGCACAAGTTTTTGTTATAGCGGTTTTGCTTTTTGAAGGCAGCAAAACTAGAATGCTCCGGAACTTTTTATGAAGTGCAGTGAGGTAATCAAAACCGCCTGGCGCATGACCAACGACGAGCGTGGGCTCGTTTGGTACGGCGTCGTTCCCGCCTTTTTTGTCGTGCTCGTGGGGATGGGCTATCTGATTTATCAATTTCTAGCTTTTCGAGTTTCACCCTTTTTCGGCGCGCAGGATCTCAATATTGAAAAAATAAAATCACTAGTAGTTGATTTTGCCAGCGCCCACCCCGAACTTTCCATTATCTTTATCGCTTTCGCCGTAATCATTGTAATTCTCTATTTCATTCTCCCGCCCCTCTGCGAGGGTGGCATCATCGGGCTTAGCTCAGCAATTCACAAAAAAAAAGAGGATGTGAAACCGGGTGACGGAATCGTAATCGGGGCCCATCACTATTTGCGGATGTTTGAGTACCGCATGGTGGTGGGAACTTTCAGTTTCGTCTACTTCCTAACCGTCGCCTCGCTTATCGTCCGCAAACTTGGCGTTTCCGGTTGGCTGATCGGGTTAATGGTTTTCATTTTCGTCGCTTCCCTAATTCTCGGTTTTCTCTTCGTTTATACCCAAAATTTCATCGTGCTTGAAGGTCACCGGATTATCCCCGCTTTCATGGGTAGCGCGAAACTGGTCGTCGGTAACTTCGGCAAAACTTTGCTAATGTGGATGCTGATGCTTTTGATTTCGCTGCGGGTGGTTATCAATATTTTCCTGGTATTCCTCATCCCCGTACTGGTGGCAGCGGTAGCCAATTTCCTCGTAACGGCAGTCGCCCTGAAACTGGGTATCGTGCTCGCGAGCATCGCCGGGGTTATCGTCCTGATGATCGCTGCTTATCTCGCGGGTGTGTTGCATGTCTTCACCACGGCAGCCTGGACGCTCACTTTCCTCGATCTCGACCACCGCCGCGCGGAAAAACTTCTTGAGAAATAAGATGCTGCAAAAAACATCCACCTGTATTCGTTGGCTGCTTGTAGTCGTAGGGGTTTACGTCGTGTTTCATTTGCTTTCCGGTTTTTACGCGATTCTCTCCGGAGGGAGCTTCACCGACCTGATCTGGGTCTTCGCCGGGGAGCTCCATCAGGACAGTGAGCATCGCACGAATTTCCTCCTGCTCGGTACCGGTGGAGGTGAACACGAAGGTAGTGACCTGACTGACACTATTTTGGTCGCCAGCTACCACCACGATCTGCAAACTCTCGCAATGTTTTCAATTCCCCGTGATTTTTGGGCGGAGGCGGGAGACACCTACGGAATGCGGATCAACCGCATCTACGAGTACGAGAAACTCAGATTGAAGGATGGGGAGGCTGCGCTCGAATCAGTCGCTAAAACTGCGAGTAAAATTGCCAACCTCCCAATTCACTACTATGCCAAAGTTGATTTCGAGGGCTTCCGGGACCTCATCGACACGCTCGACGGAATTAAAATACTGATCGAGGAATCCATCGAAGACCCCTTTTACCCTTGTGAGAATTTGATCGACTTCTGCCCTTTCGAGATCTCCGTGGGAACACAAGTGTTGGATGGCGAGACCGCTCTGAAATTTGTGCGCAGTCGGAAAACTACTTCGGACTTTGACCGAGCGAGCCGCCAGCAAAAAGTGCTCGAAGCAATCCGCGAAAAAGCTTTTGAAAAAGATATCCTCGTCAATCCACGGAAGTTAAAGCAGCTTTGGGATATTTTTGAAGAGCGCGTGGAAACCAATCTACGTTTCCGGGAAATCTTGCGCATGGGCAAAATCGCGGATGAATTCAACAAACAAAACATCGCCCAAATCGTGCTCAATGACGAACCCACTTTCGTGGGGGGAATTCTCTATGCTCCGAATCGTGAAGATTACAACGGTGCCGCCGTGCTTTTACCGAACGGTGATAATTATCGCGGCATCCACGCACTCACAAACATCCTTTTATCGCACCCGCGTGTTGCGATTGACCAGATTGCGATTGAGGTCTTAAACGGCAGCGGGTTACCCCGAACGGCGGAGCGGGTTGCCTACGCCCTCAATCGTTACGGGTTCAACACTGCTCGAATCAACAATTATCCCGGCGGTGAACTCGCCAAAACCACACTCTACTTTTACGATGAACTCGTCGCGGCGGAAACCGCGGAGATGCTACTCACCTTTTTCGATGCAGAGGTCGAACCCGGACCGGTGGAACTACGCAAACGCGGCTTTGACCTGACGCTTGTGCTTGGAGAGGATTGGGTGGAGATTGAATGAAAGTAGTTAGTAATCAGTGTGAGTAGTTAGGAAATCCTAAATTCCTAATTACCCACACTTAAATATCGTACTACAAAACGGCGCAAATTTACGCTATTTTGTAGTAGATGATTTGGCCATTATTAATGCCTGCCTCGTAACTTCCGATTCTTTTCCGCAATCCGAATTTTGGCAATCGCCTGCATCAGCGCTGCCTGGGCCGCCGCCACCTCGGGCCCGCCTTCGGCTGCTTCGAGTTCTTTTTTCGCCCGTTCACGAGCTTCTGCGGCGGCTTTCTCGTCAATTTCTTCGACACGCTCGGCCACGTCCGCCAAAACTCGACACTCATTCTCTGAAGTAAATTCCAGTACTCCCCCACCTGCAAACATCCAGTCAGTCTTACCATCCGGCTTCTGGATCGCCAGCTCACCCGCATGCAAATTGGAAACCAGCGGAATGTGATTCGACATGACTGTAATCTCTCCCATCTCGGTCGGGACTGTCACAGCTGTAGCCTCGCCGGAATACAACTCTCTTTCAGCAGATAAGACGGTAAGTTTGAAGGCTTTACTCAATCTTTAATATTAACGGTTTTATTAAGGTTTTTGTTCGAGATGTTCTATCTGCCCCGCCAAGGCAGGGATTGTTCTAATTGTTCAATTTGAACAAGCGAAGCGATAGAACAGTTAGAACAACTAGAACGCTTTACGTAACTTCTGGCGTTTTTTTAAGTGCATCACGGACTTCTGCCAAACCCGCTTTCTTCGCTTTGTTTAACCGAGCCTTGCGGGTGCGCTTGGCCACATTCGATTTTGGCTGACGATGTGTGACACCGGTCAAGCCGTGTCTTTTGGATTTTGATCCCATTTTAATAATTTTAGATTGAAGATTGATGATTGATGATTGCAAGAGCTGCGCGAGTTTAGAGAAGTTTTCCCTTCTTCTCAAGGTTTTGAACAATTTTCTTTACCTCACCACTTTTAGATTTTTCGCAAATAAGTAAAGCATCGGCCGTCTCGACAACAACTAAATTTTTCACTCCTACCAGCGCAACCAATTTCTGCGAGCTAGTTTTGACGAAGTTTCCCGACGAATCGACCGCGAGTAATTCTCCATCAACTAAATTTTTTGATTCGGCCGAAAGCTGATCCTTGAGGCTTGCCCAGGTCCCCACATCACTCCAGCCGAGTTTCGCCGGGAGGATGGCAATATCACTGGGAGAAACTTTTTCCATCACGCCAAAATCAATCGAGATCTTTTCACAGGCGGAGTACTCTTTTTTAATCAATTTATGTAGGCGCAAATTCGAATTCGCGCCTACGTTTGAATTTGTGCTTTCATTCAACGCATTTGAAATCCGCATCAATCTCTCGAAGGTTCTCGGCAAATGTGCCTGGAACTTACTTAGCAGGACGTCCGTTCTCCAAACATATAAACCTGTGTTCCAAAAGAACTTTTTGCTTCTATGAAACTTTTTAGCTTTCGCGAGATTGGGCTTCTCGACAAAGCGCCTCAGTTCAAAAACCCTCTCTCGATTAACCTTCGGAACTTCGCGAGCAAGCTCAACCCAACCCAGCTGCGTCGCCGGGAAATATGACTCAACTTCGATAATCGCCAGTTTTCCCTTCCTCGCAACTTCGGCCGCTGCGTGAATCTTTCGAGTTAATTCTTTCTCATCACGAATGAGGTGGTCCGCGTAAATCACTGCCATGATACCTCCCGGATTTCGTTTTTCCAAAATAGTTGCCGCGAACCCCAGACACGTAGCTGTATCGCGAAATGCCGGCTCGGAGATAATGTTTTTGACTGGAACCTTGGGAGCCTGCTTACGAACGATAGAAGTGAATTGCTTATTGGTGGCAACAAAAATGTTTTTGGTCTGCGTAACTTTTTGGGCCCGAAAAACAGCAAGCTGAAACAAGGTTTTGCTCCCTACAAGCGGCTGAAATTGTTTGGGAAGCTTCTGGCGGCTCATCGGCCAAAGCCGAGTCCCTACTCCACCGGCAAGGATTACGATCTGGAGGGGTGTACTTCGCACGTGGGAGCAAGTTTAGCAGACTAAAGAAACGAGCCAAATATGGTGTATGCGTCCAATACATACTGGAATGTTTAGCTAAGAATACTTGAACCGGGGTTTGATTGGAAAGTGAATAGTGAGGACGGTAGAAGTTGTAAGTAAAGATGAACCTGGATAATGATTGGTTAAACTCAGAAAGAGGAC
>JBDRMN010000065.1:0-2841 GCA_043812055.1 Patescibacteria group bacterium | reverse complement strand
AAGTAGGAACGCCCCCGTACAGACGCAAGATCTTGCGTCTCTACGCCCTATACTCTCAACTCCTCCCTCACAATCTTCTCCATCTTCCTCTCAAATTCCCCCCGCGCAAACCGTTTAGCATGCGCTCGAATTTTCATCGGCTGAAATTTCTTTTCATTCGCAAAAAGCTCCGCCAAACCGTTTTCCAAACTCTCCGGCGTTTGCTCGGTGAAAAGAATCCCTGTTTTTTTCGGAATTACTGTTTCTGTCGCGCCACCTTTGCCGAAGGCCAAAACCGGTTTCCCCGCCGCCATCGCCTCCACCGGTGCAATGCCAAAATCATCCTCACCGGGAAAGATAAAACCCCGGCAATTTTTTAGCAACTCCACGATTTCCGAATTGCTGCGCCAACCGAGAAACTCAATCGTGGATCCGGAAATGTCCTCGAGAAATTCTCGTTGTGGCCCGTCGCCAACGATCACCAGCCGCCGCCGTAATCTATTGAAAACCGAGATCGCCAGATCAATCCGCTTGTAACTCGTCAGTTGGCTAACGATCAGAAAGTAATTTTCATGGTGTCCACTCATTCGGATCTGATCCACCTCAACTGGTGGATGCACCACGTCAGAATCTCTCCGGTAGTATTTTTGAATCCGCTTACGTACGGTTTCGGAATTCGCCACGAAACGATCCACGCGGTGGGCGCTCAAACGATTCCAAATCCGGAGGTTCTTCAGTAATGAACCTAGGATTAATTTTCTCAAACCCCGCACCCGATGCTCCCGCAAATACTCATGGGAATAATCCCAGAGGAAACGGGCGGGACTATGACAATAGCAAACGTTGCGCACTCGAAGCGGTGTAATAATACCGTGGACGAACGCAGATGATGATGTAATTACGAGATCATAATCACTAAAGTCCCATTCCTCTACGGCCGTGCGGATGAAAGGCAAGAGAAATTTTGGCCGCTTGCGCAGCCACTTGGGATAGTTCTGCAATTTAGAAGTCTCGACTCGTAGCCGTGGAAAATCCGCCCCACAGTGCTTCCCGTCGTAGAGCAAGGTAAAAATCCGTGAACCCGGAAAAAGGTCAAACAAAACTTTCGCTGTCCGCTCCGCCCCTCCCATGCGGGTTAAATACTCGTGAACGATGGCGATGCGAGGTTGGGTTTTCATGCAAAAAGTAGCGCAAAGATAGCCGCAACAGCTAGAACCCAAGTTGCGACGACCATAAAGTTTTGTTTTCTAAGCATTTTGACTTGAAAATCTTCTTGTAGCTTCATGCCAAGCAATTTAACTGTGCATTCTCGTTGCTCACTAGTAAAACTAGTTCTCGCAAGAATCTCTGCAATATCCTTGGCGCTTAGTTTGTCGTAATTACCAACTATATTATTGAAGTTGTGGTACTTTTCAGCAAGATTGTTCATAAAAAACTAATTAATCATTTTCTCAAATTCCAACTCACTTAAAATTTTAACATTCAATTCCTCTGCCTTTTTTAGTTTCGAGCCTCCAGCTTCTCCCGCTACCAGAAAATCTGTCTTCGTTGAAATTGATCCGGAAACTTTGCCACCGAACTTTTTGATCACATCTTTGATTCCCTGTCTAGAATAATTCGTCAGCGTACCCGTAACAACGAATGTTTTGCCGCTTAACTTTTGCGGGGCGGACTTTTCGTGAACGAGCTCGACACCAACCTTTTCCAACTTTTTGAGCAAGTCCAAATTTTGCTTATCGGCAAACCAGTCCACCAGACTCTCCGCGACTTTATCTCCGATCCCCTCAATCTCGGTCCATTCTTCCACAGTTTTACTTCTAGCCCATTTAACAAAATCTGAAACTTGAAACTTGAAACTTGAAACTTGAAATTCTCTTTCAATGTCGGAAGCGGAAACTTCCCCAACAAATCTAATTCCTAGTCCAAAGATCAAACGTGAAAGTTTCACTTTCTTCGCTTTCTCAAGCGCAGAAACCAAATTATCCGCCCGCTGTTCTTGGAAGAGTGGTAAGTGCATAAGTTCATTTCGGTTCGGGGTAAAGAGATCAGCCACGTCCTCGATCAAGTTATTCTCAATCAAAGTGGCGATCACCTTCTCCCCCAGTCCGTCAATGTTGAGAGCGGATTTCGAAACAAAGTGTTCGAACATTTCCTGGTGGACCGCCCCACAGCGGGAATTCGAGCAGCGGTGGGCTACCTCACCCTCCGATCGTACTACTTTCGAATCACAAATGGGACAACTCCTCGGCATTTTGAAAACCCGGGCATCGCTCGGCCGTAAATCACGGATCACCTCGACAACCTCAGGGATGATGTCCCCCGCCTTTTGAATCACGACCGTATCACCGATGCGCACATCCTTGCGTTCGATCTCGTCCGCATTGTGCAGCGTCGCCCGGGCGACCACCGAACCAGCGACCAAAACCGGGCGCAGGGTCGCCACCGGCGTGAGCGTTCCCGTCCGACCCACCTGGACATGGATGTCCTCGATCACCGTCGAAACTTGTTCCGCCGGAAATTTCAGCGCGATCATGCCACGGGGACTTTTGGCCGTCGAACCCATCCGGGCTTGCTGCACCAGTGAATCCACTTTGACGACAACTCCGTCAATATCGAAAGCCAACTTATCGCGTTCTTTCTGCCAACCTGTGAAAAGCTTCTGCGTGTCAGTAATGTTTTTGACCAGCTTGTGATATGGGGAAACAGGTAAGCCTAGTTTTTTCAAAAATTCCAGGGTACCTTTCTGAGTTTTAGGAGGATCTTTCAAGTCATTGATCCCCAGCGTGTAAAAGAACATCGCCAGCTCTCGTCCGGCTGCAATCGCCGGATTCAGCTGTCGTACCGTTCCCGCTGCTGCATTCC
>JBDRMN010000064.1:0-7665 GCA_043812055.1 Patescibacteria group bacterium | reverse complement strand
AGTAGAATCCCACTCATCTCCGGAGCACTCGCAGCTGGGGGGAGCTTCGCATCTATCTTTACACTCCTGCCAAGCAGCTGGAGTATAGCCGGGATCGTTTGGACGTCCATAATCCAAACAATTGCTTCCCCAGTTGCAGCCATCACATCGGCGGCAATTAGTTCCATCCCAAGCAACTCCAGAGCATTCACAATTAGATAAAGCTGAGCAAACATCATTGTCACACGTTAGCCCAGACCCAGAGCAGCAGTCAGAATCATCGCTGCAAATTTCATTTTCATTACTACAGGTGGGAGCACTGCCAGTGTCTACTTCGTAAACCTTGCCATGGCCACCCTCCTGTCTGGTCGCAACATATAATGAGCCATCAAAAACCTCCATGTCCATTGCCTCTGCTTCATCAAAAGAACAGATTTCCTGCCATGTTCCAGATTCTCCTGTCGGTGACCTATATAATGAAGCCTTTCCAGAAGTGGCTCTCCAATTGACCATATCAACAAAATAAAGATAACCGTTGTAATCAATGATATCAGTACCAATATTATGATTATTATTTTCAAAGACTTTTACCAGGTTTGTACCATCCCATCTATAGACACTTGCAGGAGGTTTCCTATCCCCGTTTTTATAAGGGGAGCCTGATATCCACAAGAAATTATTCCAGACATGGCCTTTGATGAACCTTACATTTTTTTGCACATTATGCCATGTCCAGGACGTGCCATCAGAGCTTTTGTAAAAACCACCATATTCATTATCATAATTAAATCCTAAACCATAAAGAATACCCTTGTATTCTATAAGTTCCCGTACATCTTTTTTAGCCTTCTCGGGCCAGGAAATCTCTTGCCAGCCAGTTCCTATATCAGACCTATAGAGTTTGGCTTCTTCATTAATTTTAGTATGTGTGCTGTAAAGATAGTTATTATATTCTTCAAGGCCAAATCCTAGTGTTCCACTGTTATGAACCTGTTCAAAATTTGTACCATCGCTTGTCCTAAACAGTCTTCCGTTATTTTCAGTGTTGACATACAGGTAACCCTTGTATTCAAGCATCTTGTAAGCAGACTCTCCTGCATTAAGGTCTGCTCTCAATTGCCAGGATGGATAACTATAAATCTTACCGGAACCGTATGTTCCAGCATAGAGTTTATTATTCCATTTTTTCAAGCTGAAAAATCCAGGGTCACCTGTAGTTCCAATTGCCTCACAATTGATAGATTCACTTGGCGGGGTCGAGCAAGTATTATTAGCGCATGTCAAGCCGGAGCAGCAATCCGTGCTGTCGCTGCAAGCACTATTTACCACCGAGCAGGATTGCGGTGCAGCACAGACATTGTTGTCGCAGGTTAGCCCGGAGCAGCAATCACCATCCGAGGAGCAGGGATCGTTTGCGCTACCACAAGCAGAAGTACTGTCGATTACTTTATAAAGTCTGCCTCTGTCTCCATTGCCATTATTATTCCCAAAGGCGGTACCGGCATACAAAGAATTATTGTACACAGCCAGACTAAGAACTCCCGTGTCTTTAGCGAAATTACAGACCGTCTGCCAATTATTGCCGTTGTCAAACGAGGCCATCAGATATGAGTCTTCGGTATCGTCCCTGAAGCCGGCAACCATCCCGGCAAATAAAACGCCGTTCCAAGCGGCTATCGATGAGATGCCGGTATCGTCACTGGTATCATCAATCTCTTTTACTTGGACTGCCTGAGTTATATCTTTCCCTTTGTCCAGTCTGTAAATTCCCGGCGTTGAATTTCCATAATCTATCGTCCCAAGCCACAAAGCGTTATTCCATTCGTAGCCTACTTGGTACTCATTACTAGTGTAGGTTATTCCCCAGTTGCTACCATCACTTGACGTTACCGCGAAGGCCTTGCCGTAACTTCTGGGTTGTCCATTTCTGCACTCGTGTCCGAAAATATAAATCTTGTTATCAAAACTCGTCATGCGATAAACCCAAATGTCGTTCTTTTCCCACACTTTGTTCCAGCTGGTACCATCACCAGTCCGCAAGATTTTAGCTTTCGAACATTTACCCCCACCCAGACTGAAGTTAATCGCATATAAATTATTTCCCAGCACTGCCAGTCCGGTACCAACATCAGCACCCGTCCCATCATAAACTTTCTGCCAATTCGTGCCGTCAGTAGATCGAAAAATGTCGCCCGAATTTTCCGTGTTGGCATAAAGATAACCGTTCCACTCCAGGAGTTTGAGTACAGATTCCCCGACAGCCCGGATGCCGGGATTGACTTGTTCCCAATTATCGCCATCAAGACGATACAGGAGACTTTTTGAAGCCGGTGCTCCTAGATGATAAAGTCCGGCATACAATTTCCCACCGTAAACTTCCAAATCAAAAATTCCCTGAGTTACTTCGGAACCGCTGACCGCTTCGCACCGGTACTGGGGATAAGTAATCGCCAGATCGCTGAAGTGAGAGATTTTGACAGTCGCGGTGTTGGCATCTGCATCTATCGTGAAATCATCAAAAGCTATCCAGGAATTGGTGGCTCCTTCGTCAAGGTAATCAACGCTCAGACTATCTTCAGCAATACCATTTTTGTTTAGCCATTCTTCGTCGTAGTTGAGGACAACCTCGATCGGCGGGTTGAAGGTAGTCCCCTCCGGCTGACAATCAAAAGCCGTATCCTCAACCGGACTAACAGCGAGGCCACTAGTGTCATCAGGCTGTGACCCCAAAACACTGGCAGTCATCAAACCAGCAACGCCACTACCCGTCGACCAGGCATACGGAGTTATGGAGATATTTCCCGGCGGTCCGCTTCCTGAACCCTGCGATCCGCCTCCTGAATTGCCTCCGCCCACTAAGCCTCCCAAACCCGCTAGGAGAATCTCTGTGCCAGGTGGAATTGTAATCTTTCCGACTTGGACTCCGGACCCATTCCCGGGTTCACTCTTTTTTTTTTGAGCACTCTCGTAAACTATTTCTTCGGATGTTTTGGTAGTTCCGGAAACATAGGCCAGCGGCACACTAACCGCCTCACCTTTTTGAGTGACGCTAGCAGAGGAAGAGGAAGCGTTGTCCGCGTCACTGGGACCACTCCCACTCGTCAACCATACCTGTACGAAATTCACAATCGTCCAGGCCAGTACGGCGATCACGAAGCCTCCGAGGGCATACATGATTGTTTTCTTCCCCGCTTCTTTGTCATCACTCACCGAGCCGATCATGTATTTGTAACCACCGATCACGATAAAGAGTACGGAGATTCCACCCGCGAAGTAAATCAATACCTCGATCAAATACTGCACGTAATCCCCCAGCTGCCACAGTTCGAATTCACCGGTACGGAAACTTTTCGCTAAACCTTGATATTCCGGTTTCTCATTATCGTCTGTCGGAATCAGAGTTGCTTCAGCTGCCCAGGTCACCGCAGAAAAAGAAAGCAGTAACACCAAAACAATAGCGCTGGCAGCAAGTTTCGAGGTCAATTTAAGTTTGGGGATATTCATCTTTGCCCTGTTTTAACAGAATTTAGCTATTTTTTCAATGATTTTGTAAAATGCCCTCATGTTTGAAATCGTCCCGCCAGTTCAGCCGCTTAGCGGGTCAGTTACCCTTCCCGGTAGCAAGTCGATCACGAACCGGGCTTTGCTTTTGGCTGCTTTGGCCGCTGGCGAGAGCCAGATCACCGGCGCGCTAAAGTCAGATGATACGAAATTCATGGTGGAGGGCCTCCGCAAATTGGGAATTAAGATTGCCGAACCGGATGAGACGACTTTCGTAGTCCAGGGTCGGGGGGGAAAATTAACCGAATCCCCCGAACCTCTCTTCCTCGGGAATGCCGGCACCGCCACGCGTTTCCTGGCTGCTGCCGCAAGCCTCGTGATTGGTGAAACTGTGATCACAGGGAATGAACGGATGAATAAGCGCCCGATTGAGGACCTCACCTCCGCACTCGCCCAGCTCGGAGTCAAGGTGGAGACCAATGAGGGCTGTACGCCAGTCAAGATTATTTCAACCGGGAAGCTCACTGGTCAAGTCGTCAAAATCCGCGGGAACGTTTCCAGCCAGTTTGTCAGCGCCCTCCTCATGCTGTTACCAAATGCTGCGGAGGAAATTCGGCTCGAGCTCGAGGGTGAATTAACTTCCAAAGGCTACGTCGATATCACGACTGCCGTGATGGCCGGTTTCGGCGTGATCCCGCTGGCTAGCAACAACGGCTTCAAGATTCCTCACAAAACTTACAGCGCGACTAATTTCGCCGTGGAACCCGACGCCAGCAGCGCCACTTATTTTTGGGCTGCGGAGAAATTGCTCGGACAGACGATCATGCTCACGAACGTTCCGCAGGTTTGGATTCAGCCGGATGCCGAGAGTCGGCAGCTTATGATTAAATTTCCGGAACCCTTTGGCACTGTGGACGGCTCCCGTTTCCCCGATGCCGTAGTAACCCTCGCCGTGCTCGCCGCCTTCGCTAATGGCCAGACCCGCTTCACGAATATTGCCAACCTGCGGGTGAAGGAGTGTGATCGGATCGTCGCCATTGCGACCGAGCTCAACCGGATCAAGCCAGACCTCGCCGAGGAGGACGGTGACGATCTCGTAATTCACGGCGATCGGGATCTGGTGAAGCACGGCAAACCCACGGAAATCACCACTTACGGTGACCACCGGATCGCTATGGCTTTCGCGCTAGTCGGACTGAAAGTCCCGGGAATCAAAATCACAAACCCCGCATGTGTGAGTAAAAGTTTCCCGGATTATTTCGAAACTCTCGAGAACCTGGGAGTGACAATTAAAAAATGAAAAATATTATTGAAATCGCGGGCTGGAGTGGAGCACTAATGATCCTCGGAGCTTACACACTCAATGTTATTGAGATTATTTCGCCTGAAGATTTACTCTACCTTTCGCTAAATGCCTGCGGAGCCGCCTTGCTCGGTTGGAATGTTTTCACTAAAAAATCTTACTCTGCTTTTTCTCTCGAAATGGTTTGGCTGCTTGTGGCTCTCTTTGGGGTTGCGCGATTATTTGTTTTTTAAAAAAATCAATCGCCATGAAAAATATTGTTTTGATCGGCATGCGTGGCAGTGGCAAAACTGTGATTGGCAAAGCCTTGGCCGAGCATCTGAATTTCAAGTTTATCGACGTGGACAAGACTCTCGAGAAAAGTGAACAGACCAGCATTGCTGAGCTCGTGAAGCAACACGATTGGGAACACTTTCGCGACCTGGAAAGTGCATACGTTGCCAAAGCTGCCAAAAATACAAATGCTGTAATCGCTACCGGTGGCGGTGTAGTCTTGCGAGCAGGGAATATCGCAGCACTGAAAAAGAATGGTGTGGTCGTCCTCCTCCACTCCCCACTCAAACATTTACAGCAGCGCGTCGCCCGCGGAGCCAGCCGCCCCAGCCTCACCGGGGAGGATCCGGCGGAGGAATTGGAAAAAATTTGGGAAGACAGAAAAGAGCTCTACGAGGAAGCTGCTGACATCGAAGTGTTTTTTGATTTTGAAACGAAGAATAAGAAAACGGATCTGCTGCGTAAATCAAAGATAGTTTTGAAAGCGGTGAGGGATTTTCAATCGTGAACTAGGTTCTAGGTTCCAGGCTCTAGGGACTAGGGGTTTTTGTTTTACTACAAAAAAGTCATACTACAAAATTGCATAAATTTGCGCTATTTTGTAGTACGACTTTTAAAACTACCGATAACTCAGCAACCCAAAGACTTAGCGACCTAAAGACTCAAAGACCTATCAATCAATCACCACAACTTCTCTTTCTAGCTTTACTCCAAACCTCTCTTCAACCTTCTCCAACACCTGCTTCTCCAATTCCAAAAAATCCTTAGCCGTCGCCTCTCCCAGGTTCTGGAAAAAGTTCGCGTGCTGCTCGCTTACAACTGCCTCTCCCACTTTTAAGTTTTTACAACCCGCTTGTTCGATCAACTCCCAGGCCTTTTTTTTCTGGGGGCTCGCCCGCCGTAGTCCCGTCTCGCGAGACGAAGGCGGGTTCTTGAACCAACTGCCCGCCGTCCCTTCGAAAGGTTGTTTAAGATTTTTCTCGCGTGCAGTTTCGGCAAACTTTTGTTGCAAATCCTCTCCGCCGGGAGAAAACTTCAGCTCGACCTCAAACAAAAAATTATCGGAGCCTTTGAGTGCGGAGCCGCGATATT
Source organism: Patescibacteria group bacterium (assembly GCA_043812055.1). Lineage (GTDB taxonomy): Bacteria > Patescibacteriota > Gracilibacteria > JAHISY01 > JAHISY01 > JBDRMN01. The sequence goes on along the minus strand of JBDRMN010000064.1, from coordinate 1,517 downwards.
CAAACTGTAGATCGGCACCACCCAAAGTTTTTTCCTCCCCCTTGCTGGTAAGCACTTTGACCGAATTCACCCGTTCTCCAATTTCATTCGCATTCCCCACGACCGCTCCGCCGACCGTTCCCGGTACTCCGACCAGCTTCTCGAGTCCGCTAAGCTTTCTCTGGATAGCCTCTTGGATCAGCGCCGCGAGCAACACTCCACTTCCCACCCGCACCTTCAAATTATCGAACTCGAGATCATAAAGTTCGTTTTTGATCACCAATCCACGGAAACCCTCATCGGCAAACAGAACATTCGACCCGCTACCGAGCGCAAAAGTCATTAGCTGTTTTTCCTGAGCAAATTTCAATGCTCGTTTTACGTCATCTTCACTTTTCGCGCGTACAAAAAAATCCGCCAGCCCGCCAACCCGGAGTGTGGTGAATTGCGCGAGTGGCACACCTCGCTCTATCTGCACTGTTTGGTTTTAAACACGGCACTGGCGAAATCCGGAGCGTTCGCCTCCTGTTGAGTAGCCCGGACTTTAGTCTGCACTACCGCATCTCGCACGGTAACTTCGCTCGCTTTGATCCGCACGATCTGCGAAGAATTGATCAGCTTCTGCTGGGTGGGAATTGTGAGAATTCGTTTGGCGACGTCAATCTTCGTCAGCACCCAGCCGTTCGTCTCGAAGCGAAAATCCACTACTTCACCGAGATACTGCCGACCCACCGTGAAAACTTTATTGCCAAAGATCGAAATGTTGAGCTTGATCACGTCCGCAATCCGCACGATATCGTCCGGGGCGGCTAGTGCTTCGGCATTCTCCACCCACACGATGTCAGCAACCACCTTAGAAACATCCACAGTCGGCAGCAGCCACCGCTTATCCTTGCGGGTAAAAAGCGCCAGCACCTCACCATTGATCGGACTGACGACCAAATCACTCACCTTACCCAGCAAGGCTTTGCTCAAGCGATCCCGGATTGGCGTGCCGATAAACTCGCGGTAACTTTTTTGCATGGGGACACCAGTTTAGCGCGAAGAGCGGGCTTGGTGAAATCAAAGCGAATCCTGGTAACCGCCTCTTGGTGGCTGTTCTTCCCCGACACCAAGAACATCTCTGATCAATTTTCTCCTGTCCGGACGCCCCTTTCTTTTTTCTACACCGTCTAAGGAACGAGCAAGTTGATCCATTCTTTTTCCATTGCTACATATTCTCCTGTCTCCTTCTCCTTTTCTTCTTTCTTCACCACAGTAGATTGCTGGTTTGAACTCCATGATTTTTGGATTTAAAAAATAAGGATTTATTATACTACTACTCTGAATTTTAGCAAACCGGGTAGACAAAAGAAGATCCGGCTGGACATGAACAGAAAATGAACGGTGTCTGTAAATGTAAAGAACCCTGCGCCAAGAGCGCAGGGCGTTAGTTAAAGTTTAAAAAGTTTGAGCTGTTTAATGTCTTTAGCTCGACCTTGGTTTTTGATGTAGTTCTCAATGATTTTGCGGTCACCTCGGCCACTGACTGTGGCAAA
>JBDRMN010000063.1:0-13822 GCA_043812055.1 Patescibacteria group bacterium | reverse complement strand
GTGGGAGGTTATCCCGACGGCAGCTTCCAGCCGGCCAACTCTGTCAATCGGGCCGAAGCGATGAAAATGATTTTGTCGGCGGCGAACTTGAGTGGGACGGCTCCTAGCTCGACCTTTTCCGATGTTCCGAGTGGTGCCTGGTTTGCGCCCTTCGTAAATTATGCCGCTGAACTTGAAATCGTGAACGGTTATCCAGACGGCACTTTCGGTCCGGACAAACTGGTCACCCGTGCCGAAATTGCCAAGATGATTATGAATGCCAAGGCGGCTCAGTAGTTAGTGTTAGTGTTTTAAGCTGAAAGATTTAGAAAGCCTTCCGCTGAATGTCGGAGGGCTTTTTTGACTATGATTCTTGTGATTAATCTGATTGCTATGACTGTCTGAACTATGATTCTTTTGATTAACCTGATTGCGCTGATCTTGTCTTGAACTGTGATTCTCGTGATTAATTTGATTACGCTGACCAGACTCAATCATAGTCCATCATGTAAATCAGCTCGCCCTCCGTAGTCCCGCTTAGCGGGACGAAGGACGGGGTTAATCACAGTTCCAGACAATGATCAACCTCGCACGTTGCTCAAACTTTATCTGTCGACAGCCCGCCGCTCGCAGGATAAAATAGACTCGTTTTAACCTCAACCCAAAAAATTATGTTCAGAAAAATTATCGCAGCGACTTTAGTACTCACATTTGCCCTCGCTGGCTGTGGCAGCCAATACCGCGTCGAACGGGAGGGGATGCCGGATGAGCTGAAAACCAAGATGGAGCAGCAAATCGAAGCCGGCGAAGCAGCCCTCGCCGCTACGGAGGATGCCACCGACAAGATAATCCCGCTGCTCGATATCGCTTTCGCCTACGACCAATTGGGACGCTTCGACAAAGCCATCCCGTACTACGAGCAGATGCTGGAGATCGATCCCGTTTCCTTCCAGGCACTGAATAATCTCGGAGTGATCTACGAAGAGGTGGGGGAGTATCGGAAAGCGGCTGAGCATTACGGCAAATTGCTCAATACGAATCCCAGCAACATGGAAGTACTCTCTGACACCGTCCGAGCGCTCATGGCGATGGGGCATTTTGTCGACGCTCAGGATACCCTGGAAAAATTCACAGAATACAATCAAAATGCCAGCGAAGAAATGCTGACATTTATTTCCAGCCAATATGAGAAGATCCGCCAGGCCATCCGTGATCGTAACTAAACCTGAAATGAAAAATGAAGCCTTCGGGGGCAAGCCCCCGAGTACCTTCTCGAAGCGGCCTTTCTGCCTTCGGCGGAAAGCTAAGCTCATCCCGCCCCGCCTGGCGGGACGGATTTTCGCTTCGACGCCGCTTCGCGGCGCCACCGCTTGCGAAAAATTTATCGCCGCGATTCTGGCGCTCCTGCTCTGCTCCGCGCCGGTAGCAGCTGCGCCAACACTCAGCTCTGAAGACGACCAAAAATTCGATCAATACCAAAATTTCGAGCAAGTTCGTAACATCACGGTCACCGACGATGTGACGACTCCGCAAATCACAGCAGCTGGAGATATTCGGCTCCAAATCCCCAGTGCTTTTCCGGCACTCTGGGACAGCCGGGTGGATTCGGTCACAGTCACGGGTTCCGCTGTAGACGCGGGTAAATTCAACGGCACGGTAGCCGCCGTGAGCTATGAAGGCGCGGACAAGATCGCGGTGATCAATGTAAGTGCCGATTTTGCGGCAGGAGAAAGTGTGAAGATCATTGGACTTTTCTTGGAAGGTTTTTACTGGGCGGATGATACCGATCGCCTGACGCTTAGCGTAACTTCCGGCGGTTCCGCTGTAGCTATCGATTCGCGTTACTTGCAAGTCTGGGCAGGTACCAACGAAGATCGCTACCCGCCGGATAGTCCTACGAACATTCAGATTTCTCAAACAGCTGACGCTACCGTGAAGCTTACCTGGACCGATCCGCCCGACATGGATGCGAGCCAAATTCAAATTTTGCGCGGAGTAGCCCCCATACCGATTTCCGGCGTGGCGTATACGGAGATCGCGCGGGGCCAGGAGGAGTTCACCGACACGGATGTTTCGATCGGGAACACAGTGAGCTATATGCTCCGGGCAACGGATGGTTTGAATCCAAGTGGTCTTTCCGAGGAAGTCTCGATCACGGTCGCTGAACAAGCTCAACCGGTTGTTTGTACTACCGATTACAGCCCAGTTTGCGGTCACGATGACGTCACTTATTCCAACGCTTGCAACGCGGCGGCCGCCGGGATCACCAACTACACGACGGGAGAATGCGTGGTCGCAGAAACGCCTTCAGAGACTCCTGAGACGCCCGTACTGACCGCTGAAGAACAGAAGGCGAGTGCGGCTGGAATCACGCTCACAGAGCTTACAAACGCCGTTTCGGGCTATTCTGATTTGGCATCCTCCCATTGGTCGGCTGGCTTCCTGGCGCGCCTCACGAGAGATGCAATTCTCTCCGGTTATCCGGATGGCACAGTTCAGCCGGACCGCACGATCAACCGGGCCGAACTGGCCAAAATTGCCGCGAACTCTTTCGTACTTCCCGCGGACGTAGAGGTTGGTGACTTCGCTGATGTCGCCTCAACCGATTGGTTCCGGCCTTTTGTCCGCGCTCTCAAAGCGGCCGGGGCCAGCTGGACCGCTCAGGAAAACTACCACCCCGCCGAAGGCGTGACCCGTGGCGAAGCAATCTTCGTCCTGCTCACGGCGGCGGGGATCGATATCGGTGATGCGCCGGACAGCAATCCTTTCCCCGATGTAAACCGGCGCCATGTTTACGCCTCCGCGATTGCTTACGCGTCTGGGAATGGAATTGTGAACGGTTATGATAATGGAAACTTCGGACCGGGGGATACGCTCACTCGCGCCCAAGTCGCCAAAATTGTTGTGTTGATCAAAAATAAACTTAGTGAATAAAACTGTGCTGCTCCGGCGCAGTGAAGACCTAACGCTTTTTGTCTTGAACTATGATTTTTGTGATTACACTGATTATTCTGATTAAAGGGAAAGAAGTTGTTCAAAGTGACCCCCCTAAATCCCCCCTTGTAAGGGGGGATTTTTGCTCCTCCCCCTTATAAGGGGGAGGCTGGGAGGGGGTCATTTCAAAAAACATTTAAATCGATAAGAAGCGCCCAAGGTAGGCAAGTTAATCACACAAACCAGCGGTTCATAGTTAATCAAATGAATCAGCGAAATCATAGTTCAGGACAATGTGTGGCCAGCCCGAGCAAGTGGTGGGTCGGCTGGGAAACTGTCCCGCTACGCGGGCCGGCCGGCTGCGTCGCTCGGACAAATTTGAGTAAGCTCAATTTGACACTCGCTTTCCTCGCCGAACGAACCCTGTCTCGCTACACTCGTCACCTGAGTTCTCACCCGGCACTTCCCCCAACGCGGAACCTCCCTCCGCTTCGCGGAGGTAGAACCCGCGTGGTGGGTCGGCTGGGAATCGAACCCAGGACCATCAGCTTAAAAGGCTGCTGCTCTACCTGACTGAGCTACCGACCCATGAAATTAGCTGGATTTTAACAGAAAAAAATAGGCTCCAAAACTTGTTTTGAAACTCCGACCTAGGCCTTTAGTTGTTCCTGTAAACTGCAACCTGCAGTGTTCACTACTAACCTCAAACCAATGCCTGAAAAACCTACTAACGCAGAAATCACCTTCTCGTCATCTCTGAAAAAGGCCGCAGTCGCAGTTTGGGACTTTCTCAAATCTGTCGGGCGGGGGCTGCTCATAATCCTGGAGAGATTTTTTGGAATTCTCATTAAATTTTTGTTCGCAATTGCCAAAATAGTGCAGGCTTTGGCGTTGGCGATTCTCGCTATCACTGTGGCGGCCTTCCTCACGGTGGCGGCGTTTTACTTGCTGGCCAAGGCAACCGACCTTTCCGCTTCACCAAAATTTCAAGAATTCCGCGAACAAGTTCTCGAAATTAGTTTACAGTCAGCTTTTGAAAAATTGACCGAAGTTACGACTGAGTAGTGTTAGTAATTAGTGTTAGGGTTAGGGTATAGGAATCGCCGCTCCTGTCTTGAACTGTGATTTTTGTGATTAACCCGATTACACTGACAGGATTCAATCATAGCCCATCACAAAAATCAGCATAATCACAGTTTTAGACGTTTTTTTGATTTGCTTTCCCCAAAATATTAATGTACAATAAAGCGGAATTAATACGTAATTTTGTACAATGTTTACTTTTGAGACGCTGGCCGCTTGCGTGGGCAAGGAACGCAATACCGTCGCTAAGTTTTTTTCGCGCAAAAGGCTCTCAATTCGACGCCCTGCGGACGTGAAGAAGTATCTGGAGCATCTTGCTCGCGGCAAGCAGTGGCGCACCTCGACCTACGCCGCTCCGCATCTCGCACCGCACCGTTACCGCCGGCAACGCAGCCTCAGGCCTTTTCCCCGTAGAATCACTAACCAGTTTCCGCGCTATATTTTTTGGGATCGCCCGGCTGAGTCGGTTCCCCGGGATGATTTCATTCGTCGGGTTGTGCGCTACGGCACATTTATCGATATGCAAAAGATGCTCAAGATAATTCCACCAAAGACCATTAAAACAGTTTATAAAAATCGCAGCGAGCTCTTGGCTGATACGAAAGGCGGTCTTATAAGAATAAAATAACAGCAGATTTCTTAAATAAACCTAAAGATGATTTCAAACACCATAGAAGAATATTTTCCCGTTATTGATCGCTTTTGTGAGCTGCACCCGGACTTCATCTTGGTTGGCGGCACCGCGCTGGCGTTGCAGATTCAACATAGGGTTTCTTTTGATTTTGATCTTTTTACGAATGGTAAATTTGATACCGACTTTTTGGCTACAGAACTCTCCCGCGCGCACTCGGAAATTTTTTCTGGCAATATCTTGCCGACCCTAGAGCTTACGCCTGTGGCTGAAGCTGATGACCAAATTCATTTTGCTGTTCGTAACCCACGCTCGGTGGAGGCGGGCACGAAGGTAACACTATTTAAATTTGAATTTCCGATAAGCACGGTCAAAAAGAAAGGGAACGTGCCTCTGGCTTCGCCGGAAAGTATTTTTGCAATGAAGCTCTTTGCAATCCTAAAAAGAGTCGAGTACAAAGATTTTTACGACTTGGCCTTTTTAATTAAAAAGTTTTCCCTAAAAAAAGGCATTAGTCTGCTCGACAAACTAACCGCGCCAAAGCGGGAAAACCACAAACTTGTTCTCGCCCAGCTGGATCAGATCAATAGCTTAGTCGAAGATGCGGAAAAACAAATAGTCGAACCTAAAATTTCTCGCACAGAAGTAACTCGGCTTATCAACAAAGGCATTGATGAATTTATCAAAGAGCTTTAGCCATCCGTCACAAATTTGTCTGCCAAACAGAACTACTCTACTCACTACCAATTACCAATTACTAACCACTCACTACTCACTAACTCAACATCCACCGCGCCACCCTCAGCGCCCCTTGTTTCCACGCCACCCGGTGAGTGATGCCCGTGGCCCTTTCGTATTCCTTCCAGTGAGCACGGTACCAGCGAAAAGTACGGATCAGGGTTTCGGCGTTTGAGTACTTCGGCCGCCAGCCCAGCTGGCGCTCGATTTTTTCTGTCGAAACAAATGAGTCGCGATCGGCAGTGGCGTAAACCCAGGCGTAGAGCGGGGAGAGGTGGAGCCACTCGAGCAGAGCCAGGATTCGTTTGACCAATCCGGCGGGAGTGCGCATTACCCGCGAAGTCGATTCAACTGCTTGGAAAAATTCCGTGAGATCTTCACGAACAGTTTGGAAAACTTTCGCACCGACATTAAAAGTGTCATTCGCAATTTCCGGGGGAGAGCTGGCCGCCAGCCAGATTGCTGCGGCGAGGTCTTCCACTCCGAGCAGCTGGTAACGATTGTTGCCACTGCCAATCATCGGAATCCGACAACCCCGGCGGACCCAGTCAAAGAGAATTTGAAAAACCCCCAGCCGACCGGTGCCGATGAAAGTTTTTGGTCGGATAATGGGAATCACCATTCCTTTTTCACGGAACTCTTCACAAAGCTGCTCCGCCTCAATCTTGGCTTTGCCGTAGGGGCCCACTCCAACGCGAGGATCTTCTTCAACGATTGGGTGCTTTTCCGGCACGCCGTAGACGGCAGTGGAGGAAATGTAAACAACACGTTCAACCCGGTTTTTCTTTGCCGTAGAGAGAACCCTTCTGGTACCGTTTACTGTGACGTCGTGAATTTCTTTCGCTTTGGCTAGCGGCAGGGCGGCGGCGGCGTGGATCACGACATCGGTGCCCTGCATCAGTCGATCGAGTGCCGCTTCGTCTCGCACGTCGCCCTCGTAGGCTTCCACCTTTCCCATCAGTCCGGGCTCATTCAGTGGCTCCAGATCGAGGAGACGCACACGCTGACCGCGTTTCACCAGGTCGGCGGCAACATGACAACCCAAGAAACCGGTGCCACCCGTAATCAAAAAAGTTTGGGTTCTGGCTTTTTGTGTGAGCATTGATCCGAGATAGGCTAACACAAAATTTATCGTGCTAAAATACGAATACTCTGCACTCAAAATGCTCAACTGGTATTTGGTCATCCTTCTCGTGATAGGGATTGTAGTCGGTATTGGTGGCCTGGATGATTTTCTCGCAAAAGTCAGCACGTGTGTGCGACGCCAACGTTCCCAATCCTGCCAGAAAGTTGCCGAGCTCCTATCCTTCACCCCGGCAATCGCCGGAGTGCTCTTCCTGCTGCCCTTTATCGTCTTACTGATCCAGCAGGATTATTACACCGCAGCGGCGCTAACGCTGAGCTGCTCGCTTTCGCTGGGTCTGGCCTTCCTCGGCAAGTATATTTTTCGACGAATGCGCCCGTTTGGTCACACCACTTATCTGGGCAAAGTTGACTCGGCTTTTCCTTCGGCCCATGCCGCTGGCAGTTTCGCGGCGGCCATTTCGATCGCGATATTTTGGCCGCCCTGGACACCGGTAGTTCTGACTCTGGCTGCCCTGGTGGCTTACTCGCGGATTTATCTCGAACTCCACTATTTCTCGGACGTGATGGGCGGGATCCTGTTGGCCTATCTGATGACCAATTTCGTGTTAGACTCAAACCTTCTTGTTTTTCTTGGTTTTTGAGAATGACCAAAAACATGCGGGATAAAAATTCGACGAACTCTGGTTTCACCTGCCGTCATTGCGGTGAGGAAGTTCCACCTGCGCCGATAACCGCCCGCAATCATTGTCCGCGCTGCCTGTGGAGTTTGCATGTGGATCTGGAAACCCCCGGGGATCGTCTGAGTGATTGTGGGGGAGCAATGGAACCCGCAGCGCTTTATCAGAAACACGGGGAATGGGTGGTGGTGCATAGGTGCACCGAGTGCGGGAAGGAGATTCCGAATCACTGCTCGCAGGACGATACGTTGGAAGTAATGATTGATTTAACTCGGAATGAGAATGTTAAATAACAAAATCCGAATGCCAATTCAAACTACAAAATCTAGGTTCAACCCCTCGGGTTCCGTGGAACCCGGGGGGTTGTTTCCTTTCCAAATTCCAATTTCGAAATTTGCAGCCTTTCCTTTATTCTTGCTGTTTAGGAGGCACAGTCCCGCGAGAATGTTAACCTTCCAGAAATGACCCGTATGCCTGTCACACCGCTCGAGATTAGAAGACAGCTGCTGCACATCACGCTGGGCCTGCTGCTCGTGACTTTGCTTAATTACGGAATCCTGACTCCCTGGCACCTTTTTTGGATTCTGGTGATTGGCTTGGGGCTTTCCTGGGTTTCTCTACGTTTCCGCATACCAGGAGTAGCCTGGTGTCTCGACAAATTCGAACGTAAACAAGTTCGTCCCGGCAAAGGTGCGATCACTTATTTCATCGGAGTGATCCTGGTTCTGCAGCTCTTTCCTCAGGATGTTGCCTTCGCCGCGATTCTGATCCTCGCGGTGGGGGATGGAGTTGGCGCATTGGTCGGCCCCTTCGGTCGGCTAAAAACCAGGCTCTCCGACAAAAAACTGTTCGAAGGCACACTAGCCGGGATAATCCTGGGAGGACTGGCAGCGACAACTTTTGTTTCCTTTCCTGAGGCTTTTCTTGCCGCCTTCACCGCGATGTTGTTCGAGGCGATGGAAGTTCGCTTCAACCAAAAAATCCTAAACGACAACGTAATCATTCCACTGGTGGCCGGAACGACAATCGTTCTACTGCGCAACTTGCTCGCCTAAATCTGGCCTACTCAGCTGTTGGTGCAGGAAGATCAGCATTCACCGGAACTTCTTCATTGTTTGGTATGCTAGGGGTTCCATCGTCGACTGATTCTGGAACTGACTCTGGCTCAATCGGAGTAGCCGGGGTAGCGACCTCTGGTGTTACAATGGGTTCTGCTGCCGGAGCTTCTTCCGTCCGGCCTGGCAGAGTGCAGCCGGCGAGGAGAGTGAGCACTGCCGTGAGAGCAAGGAGCTTACGCATGGGCTAAGGGGGTTAGTGTATTGGGTTGCGCGCAGTTTAACGCAAGAAATTATTTTTTCAAAATTTCCTTTGGATCAACAATTTGTGCAGCCTCCTCTGAGCGTTTTTTGATTTCCACTCCATTTTGCTCGAGCGTCCTGGCGCTGACTACGACTCGGAGCGGGATACCGATCAGATCCGCGTCGGCGAATTTCTCACCGGCCGACGCGTCCCGATCATCGAAAAGCACTTTGACCTTTTTGCTCAGGTCTTTATAAATCTTCCTAGCTTCTTTCATCACCTGCTCATCCTTGCCGAGAGCGATCAGGTGAATATCAAACGGAGCCACACTCTCCGGCCAGATCAAACCCGCGTCATCGTGATGGATCTCGGCGATCGTGGCGATGAGTCGGCTCACCCCGATGCCATAGCAGCCCATCAGGACCGGCTGCACTTTTCCATTCTTGGTCACGAAGCTGAGACCAAAAGCATCCGAGTATTTCGTATTCAAATCAAAAATATTGCCAACTTCCGAACCCTTCTCCTGCGCAAGCTCCCCATTACATTTCTCGCATTTGCCGATCTCAAGCTCAGCATTCCAGGCGAGATTACATTTCTTGCAGACAAAAATTTTATCCTCGCCGGCCTTCGTCAGGACCTGGAACTCATGACTATGTTTCTCCGAGAACTCGCCACCTTTGGCTTCGGCAAGGAAGCTCGTGAGTCCGCAGCGTTCGAAAACTTTGAAATAGGCCTGCTTGGCCTTTTCGTAATACTTATCCAAATCTTTTTGGTCGGCGTGGAAGGAGTAGAGATCTTTCATCAGGAATTCCCTGCCGCGCAACAAACCCGATTTCGCCCGGGGTTCGTTCCGAAACTTCGTCTGGATCTGGTACGCCGCAAAAGGTAGATCACGGTAACTCTTGATCCTTTGCTTGGCCAGCGGCGTGATGATCTCCTCGTGGCTCCAGCCCAGCACAGTCTTGTCCGTCGGCCGGAAAGCAATCTCGACGTTGTCTCGTCCCGTCTGCTGCCAGTTGCTGAGAGGCGTAAGCGCGGGTAGCAGCACCTCCTGTCCGTCAATTGCATTCATCTCTTCGCGGATGATTTGTTCAATCTTGGCTAAAACTCTTTTCCCGAATGGCAAGTACGAGTAAACCCCCGCGGATTCTTTTTTGACGAAACCGGCTTGGGTAAGCAGTTTTGCATTCACGCTGTCCGCATCATGGGCGACAGTTTTGGATGTTTGGGAAAGAGATTGAGAAAGTTTCATTGTAGAGATTTTACCAGAAAAAATCTTCAATCTACATGTCAATTATTATTGACATGTAGATATGGTTTCATGTAAAGTTTAATTGACACTAACCCAATAATGAATTTTCATGGCTGAAATAAGAGAAAAAATCGTTAACTTCTTGAATGAGCAAATTGCTCAGGCGAGCTTAAAGGCGCAAGCCTATGTTTTTGATGAGAAGGGTCATAAAAGATTGCAAAGAAATATTTTTGTAAAAATGGAGTCTTATTTAAAAAGTTTTTTGGCGGGAAGTATCAAAATTCGCTGGGTTACGCTTACCGGACTTAGGGGCTCTGGGAAAACAACCCTGCTTTCACAATTGTTTCACAGTGTAAAAAATAGCAGAGACTGCTACAAGCTTTTTATTTCGCTTGATCAAACCAGCCAGATCCTAGGGGCCTCATTAGATGAGGTAATTTCTACCTATGAAGATATTATTGGTAAATCCTTGGAAGCTTTAGACAAGCCACTTTTACTTTTTTTGGACGAAGTTCAGTATGATCAGAAGTGGGGAATAGTTTTAAAAAGCATTTATGATCGCTCTAATAAAGTTTTTGTTTTTGCGACCGGGTCAGCTGCGCTACTGGTGAATAGCAATACTGATATCGCCAGAAGGACAGTTTTTGAAAAGCTGTTTCCGTTGAGTTTTAGTGAGTATTTAAAAGTTAAGAGCCATAAATTTGAATTCAAGGGATTTGCTAAAGAAATTCGCACTGCTTTGTTTTTGTCAGAGCGAGCGCAGGATGTTTATGATTCCCTAAAGTTTTTGAAACAAAAAGCAAATCAGTATTATTTGGGTATTACGAGACATGAATTTAGTAAGTATTTAGAATACGGCTCATTGCCTTTTATGATGGTGTCGGAAAATGAATCTGTTATTTACGATCAGATTAGTAAAACTTTGGATAAAGTTGTGAGTGGGGATATCGCCAGCATAGGGCATTTTTCCTCAGAAATTATTTCTAAGATTCCGGGAATACTTTATGCAGTAGCCGATATGGATGCCTTTAATTTTTCCACAGTTTCAAACAGTTTTAGTATTAGTCGACCGAAAGTCGTAGAAATTTTTAATTTGCTGGAGCAGACAGAGATTTTGCATCGCATTTACCCACACGGTTCTCATCTCAATCAGGCTGCCAAAAAGCCATCCAAGTATCTTTTTTCAGCTCCTGCTTTTCGGGCGATGTATTACAAAATGCTGGGAAATACGATTTCTGCAGAAAATGCACAAGGTAAATTATTGGAGGATTTAGTTGGTATGTACCTGTATCGCATTTTTTATAGAAAGCATGGTACCTCTTTGACTTACGATAGCGCTAAGGGTGGTGCGGATTTTATTCTAGGCATGGGGGAGCAAAAAATAGTTATTGAAGTCGGTGCAGGAGAGAAAGGTTATCGACAAGTAATTGCGACCGCAAAAAAAGTTAAATCGAAATATGGATTGATAATTTCAAATAACGCCCTTGAATATTCTGAAGAATTCAATACGGTCAAAGTGCCACTGAGATTATTTTTACTTGCTTAGTCAAAATAATTTAAGAAATCTCTCGCGCCAAAATCGACATTTTTATGCTACAATTTTTTTGTTGAAAACTAAGTTTATCTTTGTAACCGGCGGGGTGTGCAGTTCCCTCGGAAAGGGGATTGCCACAGCATCGCTCGGTGCTTTGCTGAAGTCGGCAGGGTTTTCGGTATTCCCAATGAAGCTCGATCCTTATCTGAACGTGGATCCGGGGACGATGAGCCCTTTTCAGCACGGAGAAGTTTTCGTCACCGACGACGGAGCGGAAACCGATCTAGACCTTGGTCACTATGAGCGTTTCATCGACACCGCTCTCTCGAAAGAATCCACAGTTACCACCGGTCAAATTTATACCGAAGTACTCGACCGTGAACGCCGTGGAGATTATCTCGGTGGCACAATTCAAATCATCCCGCATATCACTCGGACAATTCGTGAACGCATTTTTGCCGCTGCTAGAGTCTCCAAGGCCGATATTGTCTTGGTCGAGATCGGCGGGACGGTTGGTGACATCGAAGGTGAGCCCTTCCTTGAGGCGATTCGGCATATGCGTTATCAGCTGGGGCCGGAACGCACGCTCTTCGTTCACCTTACCCTGTTGCCATACCTGGCTGCCTCGGGGGAATTAAAAACCAAACCGACCCAAGCCAGTGTCCGTGAACTGCGCCGAATCGGCATCTCGCCAGATCTCATAGTCGCGCGCAGTGATTACCCAATCGAAAAATCGATGTTGAAAAAAATTGGACTCTTCTGCGATGTTCACGAGGACTCCGTGATTCCCGCACCCACTGTGGATTCGATTTATGAAGTTCCCCTCAATCTCGAAGCAGCTGATATCACGAAAATTGTAGAGAGAAGTCTGAGGCTTCCCGCTCGGCGACCGAAATTAGCGAAGTGGGAGAAAATAGTCGCGGCTTATAAAAAACCTAAAAAAACACTGAAAATTGCCTGTGTAGGCAAGTACACGGATCTCGACGACGCTTACATTTCCGTCAACGAAGCGCTCAAGGCGGCTACATTGGCAGTCCACCGGGAGCCTGAAATTATCTGGGTGAACAGTGAGAAAACTCACCGAATGGATTCTCTCGAATGGAAAAAAATTAAAAGGGCCGATGCAATCCTCGTCCCGGGAGGTTTCGGTGAGCGGGGGATCGAAGGGAAGATCAAAGTTGCCGAATATGCGCGTAAGAAAAAGATTCCCTATCTCGGGCTTTGTCTGGGGATGCAGATGCTCGTGGTGGAATTCGCCAGAAACGTTCTCGGTCTCGAAAATGCGAACTCGGAAGAGTTCAACGAGCTCACTCCCCATCCGGTGATCAACTTCATTCCCTCTCAGCGTAAAATCAAGCGCAAGGGGGGCACGATGCGGCTGGGGGCTTACAAGTGTGAACTGAGCCCAGGCTCACTCTCCCGCAAGCTTTATGGCAAAAAGACCATTAGTGAGCGCCACCGTCATCGTTACGAAGTTAATAATGAATACCGGGAGCAGCTCGAAGCAGGTGGTTTGCGAATCGCGGGCATCAATCCCGATGCCGATCTGGTTGAAATTTCCGAAGTCAAAGATCACCCTTTCATGGTGGGTTGTCAGTTCCACCCGGAATTCCTCTCGCGACCCTTCCGGCCACATCCGTTGTTTCTCGGGTTTGTAAAAGCAGCAGTGAAGAGGCAGGGATAAAGGATAAGTAATAGTGGAATATGGTTTTTTGCGTGTTAAAATTTCAGCCTAACTCTATGATTTTTTGTTTGACAAATGAGCCCAAAATCCTCTAAGATTCCAAATAGTAACCACCCCGCCGCTGGGCACGAAAGTGAACACCGGCGGGTTTTTTTTGTCTATATCGATGGAAGTAATTTTTATCACCGGATTAAGAAGTGCGGTATCGAAGAAAAGAATTTTGACTATAAAAGTTTCGTAAACTGGTTGGTTGGCAAGCCGTTAAAGAGTGTCAAGTATTATGTTGGGAATGTTCAAGCCAAAAAAGATGACAAAAAAAGCCAAGAGCTAAGATCAGCTCAGCAAGCCCGTTTTGCCAAACTGGAGGAAGCAGGATTTAAGACAATTAAAGGGAGATTGCTGAAGATAGAAGGTAAATATGTTGAAAAAGGCGTAGATGTGCGTCTGGGCTTAGACATTGTTGTAGACGCACTTGAGAATTCTTACGAAAAAGCTTTTCTGATTAGCTCTGACGGTGATTTAGCTCCTGCAATTGAACATGCGATTCACAAAGGGCGCAAAAAAATAGTTTATGTCGCTTTCGAGGATAACAAGTTTTCTTATCACCTTATGCAAACGGCTAGCTCTACTCGTTTTATTAAAAAATCTGAGCTTAAAAAGTTTGTTTTAAAATCAAAGAAATGAAAGCCTCCGAACTCCGCAAGCGCTATCTCGATTTTTTCGCCTCGCAGGGACACACCGTGATTCCGTCAGCAAGCTTGTTGCCGGAGAATGATTCGACTGTGCTTTTCACGACGGCGGGAATGCACCCACTGGTTCCTTACCTGCTCGGTGAGAAACATCCCGGAGGAACGCGGCTGGCGAGTGTGCAAAAGTGTATTCGTACTATCGATATCGACGAAGTGGGTGATGCGGTGCATCTTAC
>JBDRMN010000062.1:0-7861 GCA_043812055.1 Patescibacteria group bacterium | reverse complement strand
TTCGCTACGCCAAGTCTCCCGCCAGATCGCTGCTGTGAATAAAAAAGGTGTTGCGATTGCAGTCGTGATCGGCGGAGGGAATATCTGGAGATTTCGGGACAACAAGCAGATAAGCTCGCTCCCCCGTGTCGAGTCCGACTATCTCGGGATGTCGGCCACTATTTTCAACGCAGTCACACTTGCTAGTGCGTTACGCAAATTAAAAATTCGCACAAAAGTATTCTCTGCCATCCGGGCGCCAGTCGAATTGGCCGAGCCTTACAGTGCCTCTGCCGCGAAAAAATTCCTCGATAAGGGTGGCGTGGCCATCCTCGCTGGTGGTACGGGTAAACCTTTTGTGACGACTGATTCCGCCGCTGCTATGCGAGCGGGAGAGTTGAATTGCGAAGCCGTACTCAAGGCCACGAATGTCAACGGGGTCTACTCCGCTGACCCGCGCAAATCTAAATCGGCGAAGCTTTTGAAGGAAATTGATTACGCCACAGCCATTCGCCAGAAGCTTGGTGTGATGGATCAAAAAGCTTTTCGCATCTTGGCAAAGCACAAAATTCCAACTTTCGTGTTCAATTTCAACCGAAAAGGTTTGCTCGGACGAGCAGCCGCAGGGCAAAATGCGGGAACCGTTATTAATTTCTAATTTCTAATTTTCAATTTCTAAACGATTTTCAATTTAACAATTCATCAATTTTCCAAACCCTGGGAAGATTCCCTAAGATGAGGGGTTTGAGAAATTAAAACATTGAAACATTGGAAATCGTTTAAGAATTAGAAATTGAAAATTGAAAATTTACTACCAATCTCATGAATACATCTGACTTTCTCAAGTCCGCCGACAAACAGCTGGCCAGAGTAATTGAACACCTGGGAAATGAACTAGCCGGTTTACAAATTGGCCGGGCGAGTAGCGCCCTCGTCGAGAGCGTCCAGGTCGAGGCCTACGGCTCTCAGCAACCGCTCAAAGGTGTTGCCAATATTTCTGTACCCGACGCCAAAACTCTCTTCATCGAACCCTGGGACAGATCCAATCTCACCGCTATCGAAAAAGCCATTACTGATAGCCCGGTCGGGCTGAACCCAAATAACGATGGTGTGCGCATTATTTTGAACATTCCTCCCCTCACCGAAGAGCGTCGAGCTGAGCTCACGAAGTTAGTCGGACAAACTGCCGAAGAAGCACGAATCTCAGTTCGCCGCAGCAGAGAAGACCTGCGCAAAAAAGCCAAAGCCGCCAAAGAGGCGGAAGAAATCACGGAAGACGAAGAAAAGCTTTTTGAAAAGCAACTGCAAGAGAAAGTGGATGAAGCTAACAAAAAAATAGACCGGTCGGCCAGGCAAAAAGAGGAAGATATGATGACGGTCTAGTAGTGTTCGAACTGTTCGAGATGTTCTATCGCTCGCCCCGCTCGCTTGTTCTAGTTGGGAAAAAACAGAACAAGGGATGTTAGAATCAGTTCGTTATTACATTCCACTTAGAACAACTAGAACATTTGGAATAATTTGAACATGCTCTTCACTGCGATTATCGCTTTTCTCGTCATTTTCTCCCTGCTCATTCTCGTACACGAGTGGGGGCATTTTATTGCTGCTCGGATTTTCGGTGTGCAAGTCGAGGAATTCGGACTAGGGCTTCCGCCAAAAGCCAAACGGCTTTTCCGCGACAAAAAGAAAACCGCCTATACGCTCAACTGGCTCCCGCTCGGTGGTTTCGTCCGCATGAAGGGCGAGGAAGAGCACAGCCAAAAGCTGCTGAAAGAACCGGATTCTTTCGCTGCCCGTCCGGTCTGGCAGCGCATCATCATGGTTTGCGCAGGTGTGACGATGAACTTACTGGCTGGTTACATTTTGTTCGTGCTTGTTTTTTCGCTGGGCCAGATCTTCCTATCCGCCAGCGAGTCAGTCGACAAAGTAATCAGTGATAATCCCAAGGCGGAATTCGTCAGCGTCCAGCCACTCGGTATGCTGGTCCAAGACATTACTGAAGCTGCCGCCGTCACCGGGAGTGAGTTGCGGCGTTTTGATTTCATTTCAACAATTGATGGTGAAGTTTTTACTTCTTCAGGGGAATTTCAGCAACTTCTGATACTCCGCGCAAGTCAGCCAACAACCCTCTCCGTACTGCGCCGTGAGCACCGCCTCGAAATGGTGGTCACGCCGGATGCCGAGGGCAAGCTGGGAGTAGTGATCAGTGGCCCCCTTACCGCCATTAAGTTACGTTATCCTTTCCTCATCGCAGTCACCGAAGCGGGTAAGGAAACTTGGCGTCTGATCGGGCTCGTCACCGGGGCGATTGGGGGACTCTTTGGCAATCTGCTCCACGGCGAATTACCCGACGACATCGGCGGGCCGGTTGCCATCGCCAAGGAAACTTTCTATCGCGCGAGCAGCCTCCTGGCTCTGTTAAATTTCGCCGCTCTACTCTCCATCACGCTCGCGATTTTCAACATTCTTCCGATTCCCGCACTCGATGGCGGCCGCTTACTTTTCCTGATTTACGAGGGCGTCCTCCGTCGTCGCCCCAATCCCAAGATCGAGGCTCGCATTCACGCAGCTGGTTATGTCCTGCTGCTTGGATTGATTGTCTTGATTTCGTGGCAGGATATTTTTCGCTGAAAGAGGCCAAGGATTGTAAGGAGCCTTAAAGAGCTTTAAGGGTGGACTTTCCTTATTAACCTTAGCAACCTTATTAACCTTATAATCCCTCTGGTCAAGTGTTAGAATACACAACATGTATGATTTAATCATCGTCGGCTCCGGAATGGCTGGGCTCGGCGCAGCGATTTATGCCCGCCGTTTCGAGATGCAGACACTCATGATTGGTGATTTGGAAGGCGGCACGATCACGCTGACCCATTTGGTGGAGAACTATCCAGGGTTCAAAAGTTTGAGCGGATTAGAGCTGGCTCAGAAGCTCCTGGAGCACGCCAAGGGTCTCGCAGCAGAGATCAAGACCGGCAGCGTGGATAAGGTCGAAAAAATTGGCAAGACTTTCAAAGTTAACGTCGGCAAAGAGGAGTTCGAGACCAAAGCTGTCATCATCGCGACCGGCACCGAGCATCGTAAACTCGGTGTGCCGGGCGAAAAAGAATTTGAGAGCAAGGGCGTGAGCTACTGTGCCACCTGTGATGCGCCTTTCTTCAAAGGCAAAAATGTGGCTCTCGTCGGCGGGTCGGACAGCGCTGTGAAAGAAAGTTTGGTCACGGCTGAGCATGCCGCGCAGGTCACCATCCTCTACCGCGGAGAAGAGCTCCGGGCTGAGCCGATCAATATTCGCCGGATGGAAGCCAAGGAAAATATTTCCAAAATGTGTTGCGTGAGTATCACAGAGATTTACGGCAAAGACACGGTCGAGGGAGTGAAGTTGGATAATGGTAAAGATTTGAAGTTTGACGGCATTTTCGTCGAAGTCGGTCGTCTCCCGCGCTCCAATCTCGCGAAAGATCTGGGGGTCGAGCTAAATGATGCCGGTGAAATAAAAATTGACCGCTTCGCTCGGACGAATATCCCCGGCGTTTTCGCCGCCGGAGACGTAACTGATGCTGACTGGAAACAAGCCATCACTGGCGTTGCCGAAGGCGCGCATGCAGCCAACCAGGCATTTGAGTATATTTCACGGCAAACTGGATAACTTGAAGCTGATTGGCTAAAGCGGAAACTTTTGCAAATTTTAAATTCTGAATTTTAAGTTTTAAAACCCCGAAGGGACCCCCTTGAGGCAAGATCGAATATCTGAATACCCTAATTTTTAAACCTTCTGAAATTAAGAAATTAAAAATTGTTTTGAAATTTGAAACTTAAAATTTAAAATTACTCCCTAACCCCTCTCCCATGTCCGACAACGATGAACTGACTAAAAAAGCCATCGCCTATCACACGCTCGGCGGCAAGCCCGGCAAGATCGGAACTGTCTTCACCAAGCCTTTTGAAACCCAGGAAGACCTTTCTCTCGCCTACACTCCCGGAGTCGGCATGGTCTGTCTCGAGATTGCCAAGAACAAAGAGGATGTCTACAAGTACACCAACAAGGGTAACCTGGTGACAGTCCTCACCGAAGGCACGGCTGTGCTCGGTCTGGGTGATATCGGTCCCGAAGCCGGTTATCCGGTGATGGAAGGCAAGGGTGTCCTTTTCAAAAAGTTCGCCGATGTCGATGTATTCCCCCTCTGTCTGGATTGCCGCAAAGAGGATGGGTCCACCGATGTGGAAAAATTCATCGAGATCGCCAAATCCCTGCAGCCAACATTTGGGGGGATTAATCTGGAGGATATCAAAGCACCTGAGTGTTTCGAGATCGAAGAACGCCTGATCGAGGAAATGAACATTCCCATCTTTCATGACGATCAGCACGGCACCGCGATCATCACACTGGGGGGCTTGCTGAGCAGTTTGCAGCTCGCGGAGAAGAAGATTGACGAAGTGAATTGTGTTTTCGTCGGAGCCGGAGCTGCGGGTATTGCCACTGCTAAATTATTCGTCAGTGCTGGAGTAAAAAAGGAAAATATCACTCTCTGCGACTCCAAAGGAGTGATTTACAGCGGCCGCAAGGAAGGTATGAACCCCCAGAAAGAAGAATTCGCGGTGGAAACCGCAGCGCGTACGCTCGCGGATGCCATGAAAGGTGCGGATGTCTTCGTCGGTGTTTCTTCCAAAGATTTGGTAACTAAAGAAATGGTCAGTTCCATGGCCGCTAAATCCATTATCTTCGCGATGGCCAACCCCTGGCCCGAGATCCTGCCGCAAGATGCGAAAGACGCCGGTGGTTTCATCGTGGGAACCGGTCGTTCGGACTTTTCCAACCAGGTGAATAATGTGCTGGGCTTCCCTGGCCTCTTCCGTGGGACTCTCGACGTGCGTTCGACAAAGATTAACGTGGAAATGAAGCTCGCCGCCGCCCAAGCTCTCGCCGATCTCACTCAGGAAGAAATCCCCGCCGACGTGAAGAAATATCTCTCCGGCGCTTATCCTGAGGACGCCAAAAAAGGAATGTTCGACGGTGAGAACCCGCTAAAAACGGACTACATCATTCCCAAACCCCTCGATCCCCGCGTCGTCCCCCGGGTCGCCCGCGCAGTGGCGCAAGCCGCGATGGAAACCGGCGTGGCTGAAAAACCGATCAAAGACCTTGAGCAGTACGAGAAGGATGTGGCGGAGAGGGTAAAGGGGTAAACGATATTCATAAATATCGCATACTACAAAATAGCGCAAAGTTACGCCATTTTGTAGTAGGGTGTTTCGTTTCCTCCCCGTCAGTCCAAAAGTTCTGAAAAATTTAAAGACGTGTATTTCCAATTTTCTGACAAATTATGTTTGAGAAAATTGTAGATCGCGTAGTTTAGATTAATGTGAAATTCTCGGTTGCTCCGAATAACGTGATCATAAAAAGATTTTTGCCATGAAAATCTTGGAAACTGAATGATGTTTTTTTGATATTTTTGAATTAACCTCTCGTGATATTTTGAAATATCAATTCCCTGCGGTGTCGAGCTATGTAAACACGGATTGTGTGGACGTGGGTAATGTAGGCGCGAATTCGAATTCGCGCTATGCAGGTTCAGATTTGTAATCTGAACCTTTCGGTTTTCGTTCGATTTTGAAAATCGAACACTGATAGGAACGGGTCTCAGACCTGTTCTGAAAATTTAGGTTCAGGTCTCAGACCTGAACCTGCTGGGTTTTGAAAATTTCTCCACAGCAAAAACGTAAGCAGCGCAAGGTAATAAACCACCACAAAAGCAACCCCAAAAAATCCCACCTCCATGCTTGCCAGCGGCAAGGCGGCAAAAGTTTTGGCGATCCAGAGAATGTAGCTCAGCAGTCCGTAGGCCGCGAAGCCGATGAGGATCCCCGCCGGGAGGAAGATCCAACCCGCCAGCACCGCGATAGCCCCGAGCAACATCGCCAACGATATCGCTGGGGCGACGAGGACATTGGCAATTGGTGAAATTAACGAGAGCCGGTCGAAGTAAAAGACAATTAGCGGCACCGCGGTAACTTGAGCAGACATGGTCATGAGCAGCGATTCACGAATCGCAAACTTATTGGGAATCTTCTCTGCCCATTTTTCGAATAGCGGAGCGACAAACATGAGTCCGGCGACTGCGGCGAAGGAAAGCTGGAAGGAAACATCGTGCAGTAAAATCTTCGGATTCCAGAAAATCATGAAGAAGGCAGTGAGTATGAGTGCCAGTGGCGCATGATACTGTCGCCCGTGTGTCAGCGCATAGAAAGCAAGTAAGCCCATGATCGCCGCTCGGACCACGGCAGCGTTCGCGCCGACAAGTAAGGTGAAGGCGATGACGAAAGCTGCGGCCAGGGGGAACTGATATTTACGATGGACGAGCGAGCCGAATAAACCAGTAACGAAGGCAATCACGAGCGCGATGTTGTAGCCCGAGATCGCGATGATGTGCGTCAGCCCCGTGGTGTTGAAGTCTTCCGTAACGCTTTCGGGAATCCCCCGCCGCGAGCCAATGAGAAGTCCCGCCATGAAGCTGGCGTGGGGTTCGGGAAAAACCTGGTTGATCTTTCCTTCGAAGGCTTGTTTGAAACGAAAGAGCCCGGCAAAGAGTGGGTTGCCATTATCTGCTGAAATTTTCTCAACGCGCGGATAATACATGACAGAATGAATGCCGTAGCGATCAAGATAGTCACGGTAACTGAATTCTTCCGTCTCAAACGGAGTTTGAAGTTGGCCGGAAACTTTCAATTCATCCCCGTAAAAATATTCCGGTAATTTCCCCACTTTTATCAGAACTCTTCCCCCCGTATTGCCGTCATCAACTTCTAGAACATATTTCGCGTGGTCCGCCCGCCGATCCGGCTCTGCACCGACAATCCCTCTTAATTCGATTCGTTCTTCTTGATCATTATAGAAATCAAGAGAGCTAGGATTCGTTTCGTGAACGGACAACTGGAAACGGAGCCAGCCGGTGCTTAATCCTGTGATTAGCAGGCCAACTATTAAAACCGAGGCGAAACGCTTTCCCAAAACTGCCAACATTAGCCCTAGAACAACTCCAGCCAGTAGCCGAGGGAACGGCAGAGCTGCAAAATTGCCGACCAGCACTCCGGCTAGGGCAGCGAGTAGGAAGAAAATCGTTAACGTACTAGATCGAAAACTTTTCATCCCCCCATCTTAGCAGGGCAAGATGAACGGAAGATGAACAAACTAGGTTCTAGCTTGCCTGCCGAAGCCTTGGCGTAGGCAGGGTTCCAGGTTCTAGGGGTATTGTCTAGAACTATGATTACACTGATTAAATGATGGACTATGGTTCCTTTTAATCATGGTAATCAGTAAATCATAAGAATCATGGTTCAAGACAAAAAGGTTGGCGAAGCCAACCGTAGCTCCGCCCCGCGGAGCGAAGGTTGGTGGCACGGGGTGGACTTGAACCACCGACCTTGGGTTTATGAGTCCCACGCTCTAACCACCTGAGCTACCGTGCCATGCATGTTGAGATTTCAAGAAGTATGAGTCCCACTCCCGCGTACGCGGGATACCGTGCCGAGAGTTCTCCAATTCTATTATATTCCCGCTTTTTAGGAAAAGAGAGTTAAAATCTCACCATGTTCTCCCACCTCCTCACGTCGCTGCGCCCCAAACAATGGATCAAAAATCTCTTAATTTTTGCTCCGTTAATCTTTTCGCACAGCTTTACGGATCCGGTAGCAGTGAACCTGGCCTTAACTGCTTTTGGGATTTTCTGTCTAGTTACCAGTGGTGTCTATCTTTTGAACGATATTTTCGATCGAGAATCCGACCGCCGCCATCCCCATAAAAGATATCGTCCGATCGCGAGCGGAAAGCTACCAGCTAATATTGCCGCGTTCGTCGCTGTAATCTTATTAAGCGGTGCCATCGGAT
>JBDRMN010000061.1:0-11073 GCA_043812055.1 Patescibacteria group bacterium | reverse complement strand
CGTAATCACGGCCGTGATGAATATCGGCCTGGCACTCAGCAGCTACGCCTCAGGATTTCTTTACGAACGGTTCAAGATCCCCGATCTGGCCGAAGGCGCCATCGATTTGGGTGCGATTGAGATTTTAATTTGGGTGAATATTGTGACGTCGTTGACGTGTCTGCTGGTTTTGCCTTTTATTCGAGAGGAGGAAGTGGTTAGGAATTAGGAGAGTCACGAGTTACGAGTTACCAGTTGCCAGAAACTAGTGACTAATGACCAGTGACTGGTAACTAAGGTGTCTACTACAAAATAGCGCAAACTCACGCCATTTTGTAGTACGCTTTTCAAAAGTAAGCACTTTCCTAACACTAACACTATCCACTTCCGCCATAGGCGGATCAGCCTCTTGAGCCAAAGGCTCATCTGCCTCTGGCATGAGGCTGAAACACTGCTACCCAAAAACCCAACAACCTAAAAACCCTCATTAATTATTCCCCCAGCTCCACCGCCCTTTCCAAATACTCCTGCGCCCTTCGTCTCGTCCCGCCAAAGGCGAGACTCGCTCAGGACAGAAAGCTTAGAATAGAATTACGGTAACCCCTTAGCTTGCCGGATATTTAAAGTTTCATAGCATCCTTTGTATATTCTTCTGGAATATCTTCCAGGCGCAAAGATTCCAGTGGCAGGAAATCTAGGGGATTTTTTTGTTCGCCATTTTCGAGCACTTCGAGATGCAGATGCGGGCCGGTCGTGATATAACCCGCCCCGCGCGTGCCCGGCATTCCCCCTGAAAGCCCAATGATTTGCCCGGCCTTCACCAAGTCACCCTCAGCCACCATCATCTTGCCAATATGGCCGTAGAGCGTGGCCAGTCCACCCGGGTGGGCGATCATGATATAGCTGTAGCCCAAGCCATTGTCTTTCACTTTATAAACGATCCCGGGACCCGCACTATTTACTCGGGAGCCCTGAGCTAGCCGGAAGTCGATTGCGTAATGCGTCATGCCAAAAACTTTTTTGTAGTTCTCATCATGGAAGTAAGCTGTAATCCCCCGCCCCGGATTCGCTGGCCAGATCAACCGGGGAATGCGATCAGGAAAAATCATGCCGGACAAACTCGCGACGGATTGTTCTTGGAGCAGCTTGGCGAAATCATCCTCGCTCAGATCCCCCTTGATAGTCTTGAGCTGCTTGTCAATCACGCCCATCTGGGATTTAAGCTCTTTGATATCAGACAAAGCCTCGACCTGTTGCTTACGGCTTTCCTCGACTAATTTGCGATACTCGTATTCCTGCCCGCGGGTTTGATTCAACAGGTGCTGTTTGGCTGCCTGGAATTGTTCCAGGCGGGCCTTGCGATCAATGATATCCTGCTGGCGGAGAATGAGCTCACCCCGTTTAGCCAGCAGTCGATTACTGGCCGCGCTGAGTTCGGTCTGCTTGGATTGGAGATCGAGGATCAGACTGGCACTGACGTTTTGGAGTACGTCGAGATAGCCCCGCTCGGTCTCGAGATTAGCCAGACTATCATCGCTAAGCAGGAACTTCAGCGCACTAATTTCCCCGGTTTGCCAGTCGGTATAGCGCATCGTCTCGCTGTAGGCCAGACGGATAAATTCGTCGAGGAGATCCCGCGAACGCGCGAGCTCCACTTCCCGCATCTCGGCCAGCTCCGCCAGATCAGCCAGCTCGAGCTGAACTGCCTTCGAATCTTGCTGGGCCGCGGCGAGATTGATCTTTTCCCGCCGGATGTTTTCGTCGAAAATGCTGAGCTGCTCGGTGAGAGTATTGATTTTGAGCTCGAGCGGAGCGAGAATTTCCTGAATGATTCGCTCGGCCTCTCCCTGGGCATTGAGGAAAGTCTGATAACGATCATCCAATTCACTGCGAATGAAAACCAAAGCATCCACCGTCCGGCTCGCCCGGTCAAAAAGCCCTTCGCGCGTTACTTTCGCCAAGGTCGGCAAAAATGACGCCGCGAACATGAGAACAGCGAGCGCGAGACTGATAACGATTTTCTGCATTTATTTGTCCGACTGAACTTTGATGACACGCGTGCGCACGTTGTCGAGCTTGGGAATGGTGAGTACTAGAACGTTTTTTTTGAACTCGGCTTTCGCCCGCTTGCTATTCACCGCCTCGGGCAAGACAATCGAGCGGCTAAAGGGACCGAAGTAACATTCCTGTACAAGTAAATCATCGGAATCGCTTCCATGCACCGGTGCTTCTCGCTCTCCGTCAATCACCACCACGTCTTCGGTAATCTCAATCCGCACATCCTCCGGAGTAACTCCCGCCAGAGGCGCCACGATAATCAGGGCATCATTCGTCTCATGGACATCTACGGCCAGCTGGGCGACTTCAGATGTCTCCTGTTCGCTAGGAACTTTTTTTAACTCAACGGAACTACCCTCCTCATCGTCTGACTTAGTAGTACGTTTTTTGAGGTTAGTGAGATTGCCGATACCGATGGGCTTTTGGTCGAAAGGCATTTCAGGGAATATTTTAAACGATTTCCATTTTTTTTGTGTTTTTGAGCGTTCTGTTTAGAAATTTCTAATTTATAATTTTCAATTTTTAAACGATTCTCTGAGCCACAGGCTCATCCGCCTCTGGCGGAAATGTCTTAATTTCTCAATCTTCCAAACTTAGAATAGGTCTTCGAAATAAAAGTGGTTTGATAAATTGAAACATTGAAAGATTGGAAATCTTTTAGAAATTAGAAATTGAAAATTTTACTTATCAGCCGATTTGGCATTTCTCGTCTTCAGCTCCCCTCCTTCAATCGCCTTCCACTTCCCACACGACAAATCCCCTTCCCAGCAGATCTTTTGCGTCTCACAAGTCGGCCCCGCGTATTTGAAAATATTCGGAGCCAGCGGTTTCACCAGTTCCAGCATTTGTAACGCCATGGCCCGAATTTCCCATTGCGCCCGGGCACAAAGACGGTGTTCGAAAAAATTGAGTAAGCTGCGCGCATTCATCGTGAGAATAATATTAGTCTTGGTTGCCTGAGGAGTGAGATAACGCGCATCCTCAGGTTTTATTTCCAGTTCGGCGAATTTCTTTACTAATTTATCCAAACTTTTTTTATAATCCTCCACGGCTCTTACTGCCTCAGGATTTTTTTCAATCGAAGCCGGAATCACAAAATCAGTGTGGGTTTTGTTGTAGCGCCCGGATTTAATCGAGTAGCTCGCGTGACGATGCCGGACGAGCTGGGTCTCGGTAACTCGCGAAACTCCCTCCACTGCGAAGGTGAAGCTCGCGTGTTCGATCGTCGAAAGATGACCGGAACCGACAACAATATCGATCAGGCGTTCACGTTTCTCCGGAGAAATCTTTTCCTTGAGTTCCTCCCCACCCTTCGCGGAATAACACTGATTGATTGCGGCAGCGACCACCGCTTCCGGGTCGAGAGTGTGGGAAATTAAAGTAACTTTCACGCAAAAGAGTTTACCCCACTGGATAAAACCATCCAACGGGGTTTAGCGGAAAAAGCCAAACTCTGGATAGAGATGGCTGGCGAGACTGAACCTTCAGAGCTTTTTGAGAATTATTTATTTTTCCAACCGTCCTCTTTTTCCCGTTTCTCCAAACTTTCCCATTTCTTTCGAAATCCCCTCGAACGCTTTTCCAAATGCCTCCACCATATTTCCCATTTGACCTAAAGCTTCCGGCATCTTTTTACGAGCCCGCTCCAGATTCTCTTGAAGTTCTTTTTGGTTGATTTCTTTGGCTGGCTCTTTTGATCTGTATTCTTCAGGCAAAGCTGCTTCTACCTCTTTAGCAATCTTCGGAGCCTCTTTGGCGAGATCAAGCATCATTTTCTGCAAAACACCAAACATGCCCTGAAGACCTTTTTCCGTCTTAGGAGATTTAAGTATTTCGCTAGTTTTTTTCAGAACTTGGCCAAAGCCCTTTTCCTTTTTTTGAAGTTCTTCTTTTAATTTATTTACTTGCTCATCTGGAGATTTCTCAGCAGCTTCGACCGGTTCAGGGTTTTCAACATTTCCAAAAACTAAACGGGCAGGTCGGACGAAGCTGGATTGTATTTTGTTTGGCAAAAGTTTTAATTTTATTTATTGGTTCATTTCTTTTTCCAACCCCTGCAGCGCAGCAGCTTCCCCTTCACGCTCATCTTCCTCCGCTATTTTCAAAAGAGCTTGGTTTGTTTCCCTCACAAGCTTAACCCCTTTTTTCGTCTCAGCGATTTGCTGTTTCAGACTAGCAACAGAGGCAGTTTGGTTTTGATTTTTTATTTTTACTAAAGACATATCTATATTATAGCAAAAAACTCGAAATAAAGCAAGTAACTTACGCAGACTGATTTAAAGTTCTAAATCGTCCACTCCGGCTCATCCCCCACTTCTTGGCTTTGGAATTTCTTTTCGCTAACCCGTTTTCCGGACTTCTGGAGCAAAGTACCCAGCGGGCTCACTACCACGGATCTGGCCGGCACGTCGTGAATCACCACTGCAGCCACTCCGATCTTGGCTTTGCGACCGATCTTTACCGGCCCGAGGATGCGTGCTCCCGCCCCGATTACCACCCCATCTTTGATCGTGGGATGCCTCTTTTGTTTACCATCAGACTGCCACCAACCCAGTGCCCCGAGCGTCACATCATGGTAAATCATCACATCATCGCCAATCTCCGCCGTTTCCCCGATCACTACTCCGTAGCCGTGATCGATGAAGAAGCGCTTGCCGATCTTCGCCCCCGGATGGATCTCAATCCCGGTGAGCACCCGCGCAATTTGGGAGAGTAAACGGGGAATGAAGGGAATGTGCAGGCGGTAGAGCGGACTGGCGATGCGGTGAAAGACCAGCGCCCACATGCCCGGATAGAGTAAAATCTCCAGCGGCCGCAGACCACCCTGTAGGGCTGGGTCTTTTTTTATCGCGGTACTTATCCAATTAAACATGGCAGGATAGCAGAATACAGGATACAGGATATAGATTAAGCTTAGAAGAGGCCACCTAAAGACTTAAAGACCTAATGACCCAAAGACAAAGCAATAAGAAGGTAAGGATATGCAGGAATCAGATTCCACTCTAATTAAGCCTATCCTAGTATTTTCAACCTCCCCTCAATTTTCTTAATCACATCATCCGCCTCGCGTTTTTTGGCCTTTTCGGCGTCAACGACATTCTTGGGCGCGCGTTCGGCGAAGTCTTTGTTCTCTAGCTTCTTCTCAATCACGTCGAGATAATTTCGGGCCTCTTTGAGGTCGGCATTGAGCCGGCGCTTTTCGGTCCGGGGATCCATCAATTTCGCTAGCGGCAGGTAGATCTCCAAGCCGGCGTCAAACTTAGCCACGGCATTTTCCACCTTCTTGCCTCTGCGTTTCACAATCAGGGAGTTCAAACGCGCCAGCTTTTTGATTTCTTTGCTCTGTTTTTTAATAAAATTCTCGAACTTATCGGCGTGCACGATTGCCGTGATTTTTTTCGCCGCGGGAACATTCATTTCGTTGCGCACTGAGCGAATGTTGGAAATGATAGCCAGCACGAGCATCATTTCCTCTTCAACTTTTTTATTGACTTTGGCTTTCGACGACTTCGGCCACTTTTCGAGAGCAAGCAGCTTGGGTTTACCTTTTCGATCTTTCTTCGACGGACTTGGCGAAGGCGGAAAGAAGTTTTCCCAAAGCTTTTCCGTGACGAATGGTGTGAAGGGATGAGCCAAGCGGAGTACGTTGGCGAGAATATAGGCCAGGAGTTTTTTATTGGGTTTATCCTTCGTCAGCTCCAGATACCAATCGCAGAAGTCATGCCAGATGAAATCCTGGATCTTGCCAGCGGCTTCCGCAAACGCGTATTTTTCAAAAGCCTCTGTTGCTTCGAGAATGAGTCGATTCAACCTGGAAAGAATCCATCTGTCCGGCAGTACTCGCGATGATATCGAGGCGGGGATTTTGGGAATTTTGTCGAGCGTGGCGAAAACATAGCGGGAGGCATTCCAGAGCTTATTGACGAAGTTGCGCTGACCGGTGACTCTCGTTTCACTGAATTTCAAATCTGTCCCGGGAGTGCTGCCCACGACCAGGGAAAGTCGCAGAGCATCCGTCCCGTATTTCTCAATCATTTCAATCGGATCAATCCCGTTACCGAGACTTTTAGTCATTTTACGGCCCAATTCATCCCGCACGAGTCCGTGAAGATAAACTGTTTTAAACGGGGATTTGTTCGTAAATTCCGCTCCCAGCATCACCATGCGGGCCACCCAGAAAAAGAGGATGTCATAACCGGTTTCGAGCACAGCATTCGGGTAAAATGTCCGGTAATCACGTTTGGCGCCCGGCCAGCCGAGTGTGGCAAACGGCCAGAGTCCCGAGCTGAACCAGGTGTCGAGGACGTCCGGGTCTTGAACGATATGCAAGTTGCCACAGCTAGGACATTTTTTGGGTGGTTTTTCGGAAACGATAACTCGCTGGCAACCCTCTTTTTTGCGCTTGCGCTTGTCGGCCCACTCAGGAACTTTTTTGCAATACCACACCGGTAATTGGTGTCCCCACCAAAGCTGGCGGGAAATACACCAGTCGCGGATCTCATCCAACCAGCGGACAAATTCTTTTTCGAAACGCTCCGGCACGAAGGTCAACTTTTTCTTCTTCACGATGTTGAGCGCCTTGGCCGCCAGCGGCTTCATCTTCACGAACCATTGCATGCTTTCCAAGGGCTCGATCACCGCGTCACAGCGGCTGCAGTGACCGACGGAGTGCGTGTGTTTCACAATTTTCTCCAGATTACCGATGTCATCGAGATACTTAACGATAGCCTTACGAGCTTCGGTGAGCGGCATCCCCTTGAAACGGGAGCCGGCGTGTTTAGTCATCTTCCCGTGGGGCCCGATCACGACGATACTCTCGAGATCGTGATCCCGGCCGATTTCCGCATCGAGCGAATCGTGAGCAGGGGTAATTTTCACCGCCCCCGTTCCAAATTTCGGATCGACCCGGCTATCCTTGATAACTGAGATGATACGGTTCACGATCGGGAGAATCAGCTCTTTGCCGACGAAGTCCCGGTAGCGGGAGTCGTCGGGATGAACCGCCACAGCCGTATCTCCCAGCATCGTCTCCGGGCGCGTAGTCGCGACACAGATAGAGCGGTCGGTTGCCGAGACGAAGTAGCGGATGAAGTAGAGACTGCCCTCCTCCTCCCGGTGTTCCACTTCAATATCCGACAGAACGGTCTTGCAGCGCGGGCACCAGTTCACGAGTTTCTTGTCCCGGTAGATCAATTTCTTGCGGTAGAGTTTTACGAAGGCGTGCTGGACAGCCTTCGAACGTTCCTCGTCGAGTGTAAAAGCCTCCCGTTCCCAGTCGCAGCTGGCCCCCATACGCTTGATCTGATTGACGATGCGTTCGTGGTAGGTGTCTTTCCATTCCCA
Organism: Patescibacteria group bacterium; assembly: GCA_043812055.1. Taxonomy (GTDB): domain Bacteria; phylum Patescibacteriota; class Gracilibacteria; order JAHISY01; family JAHISY01; genus JBDRMN01. The sequence goes on along the minus strand of JBDRMN010000061.1, from coordinate 3,693 downwards.
GACTTTTCCCACGAAGGCCTCCCGACCGATCTCCTCGCGCAGGAGGCCTTTCTCAGCCAGGCGTTTCTCCACCACGTTTTGAGTCGCAATTCCGGCGTGATCAGTTCCCGGCAGCCAAAGCACATCCAGACCCTGCATGCGCTGATAGCGTGCCATGATGTCCTCGATCGTTAGCGTGATCGCGTGGCCGAGGTGCAGCTCACCGGTTATGTTCGCCGGCGGCATCATCATCGTGAAGGTCTTTTTCTTTACCCGACCAGTCGCCTTCCCGATACCGGCCTCTTCCCAGCGGGCGGAAATCGGATCTTCGTTATCTCCCGGGATGTAGGCCTTGGCAATTTCGTCCATCCCGCGAAGCATACAGAAAAATTAGGTTTTGGTTAAATTACGACTGAACAAAAAATTTGCAAGATGGCTCGTATAAGGGGTTAAATAGCCATAACATTGTTATTTTACAAAAGTCTAATTTAGTTTTAAAATCAAAGTCTTAAATCTAAATTACAATAAGCGAGCATGCCAATACCAGAATTATCACCCGATCTTCTCCGCAAAGATACTACAAAGGACATCTCCATCAATGTTGCTGTCAACCCTGAAGCTGCAGAAGCGGTAAATCAGGCGTTAAGGCGATCGGCAATTAAAGAGCTTCTTGAGCTTAATTCTGACAATTTATTTTTAGTTGCGAAGGAAATTCTAGGGGAAGAGTTCGGGATTGATGTGGCAGAAGTGACTCCACAAACAGAAATCAAGGAGCTTGCCAAGAAATTTAGTTTAGGGAGTTTTTTGGTATTTTTAGGCTGTAAGTTCGGACTTAAGATTGAGACGATGCCAATTGTTCGAAATATCAAAAGCGGGAAAATAGTAACTTTCGAGGATCTTTTTAATTTTATCCTTGAGCCAAAGGCTCTTTCGAGCTGCTAAAATCTCCTAGTTGCAGCCCCCTGTCAGCATCGGTATCGTCCTTTTCGGCACTGATCTTTTGCGCGAGAGTTTGCCAACTTTGCTGAAACAAGATTACCCGAACATCGAATTCCTGTTCCGGGATCACTCCCCCGGGGGAGCCGCTGCTAAATTTATCCGTGAGGAGCTGCCGGAAGTTGCCGGTAAAGCCAAGCTCGAAGTGGGCGAAAACCTTTTTCATTCCGGCGGAATGAATGCGCTGGTCAGGAAAAGCAGTGGCGACTATTTCATCGCCGCCAGTCCGGATGCCCTCTATCCCCCTGATTTCGTCAGTAAAGCGATTCTAGATCTGGAAAAGTCCGAGCAGGCTCGTTTTGGCTCCGCGACGGTAAAGCTGCGTCGCTGGATCCCGGCCAAGAATGCCCAGACTGAAATCCTGGATAGCTGTGGAATTGGAATTAGCAAATCCCACCGCTTCTTTGATCGTGGTCAGGGTGAACTTGATCGCAGGCAATATGATAATCAGCGTGAAATTTTCGGCGCCAGCGGAGCGCTCATGATTCTCCGCCGCCAAGCTCTCGAAGAGGTGAAAGTGGGTGTGGAGTACTTCGATGAACGTTTGCATTACAAAAATGACGTGGATCTGGCCTACCGTCTGCAGTGGCTGGGTTGGAAATGCCTATTCCTGCCGCAGATAACGGTCTTCCATGCCCGGGGTTTGGGTAGTAGCGAGCCATACCGTAAGCGTTCTGACTTTCAGAAAGAAAATTCCACGTTCGGCCAGTTTACCGTGGTCCAAAAAAACTTTTCCGAAGACTTTTCCGGGAAGGTAAAATTCCTCACCAAATTACGATTGGCAGCTTTAAAAGTTTTTAGCCTGCTGTTCGAGCGAGCCTCCTGGAAAGGGTTTCGCAGATTTAGGCAAATTCAGGCAGAATTGCGGAAATCCTCCCGCCGAGTTTCGGCACAGGAAATTGAAAAAATGATGAATTCGTAAAGACGCCCCGATGGGGCGTCTCTATAACGCTCCTGTAAAGACGCAAGATCTTGCGTCTCTGCGATAAGTCTCTATAACGCTCCCGTAAAGACGCGATATATCGCGTCTCTACAATGATTATGAAAACCTCCATCGTCATTCTCGACTTCGAGAAATCTACCCGCGTGCTGGAAAACGTGAAGTCGATTCTGCGTCAAAACACTGACTTTGATTTCGAAATAATTGTCGCAGTGAACGCGGCGACACCCGCAAAACGCCGGCGTTACGAATCACTGCAAAGCAATCCCCGGGTAAAATTCATTTTCAATGAGGGCAACCTGGGCTACACCCGTGGGATCAATGCAGCGGTGAAGACTGCTCGCGGTGGGTTCATCTGTATCGTCAACCCTGACATCGTCTGGAAGGAAACCGACACCCTGAGTCAATTGGTGAAATTCCTGGAAGATAACCCAAAAGTCGGATTGGTCGGCCCGCGCCAGATCAATGATCCCGAAGGCAAGGTGGCCATGACCGTACGCGCTTTCCCGGATTTGGGAACGCAAATTGCCCGGCGAACCTGGCTGCGGCACTTACCGGGTCTGCGGGAAAAAGTTGCTCACGATGAAATGCAACACCTGGATTACAGCAAAACTCAAGCCGTCGACTGGCTGCAGTCCAGCTTCTGGCTGCTGCGGAAGGAGCTCTGGGACGATCTCGGCGGCCTGGATGAGCGTTTCTTCCTCTTTATGAGCGATCCCGATTTTTGCTGGCGGGTTTGGGAATCCGGCCATGAAGTCATCTACTTCCCCGAAGCCACCGTGCACGCCGATGGCCTGCGTTGCTCGGAAGGGGGTTTCCTGAGTTTTTTTAAAAAATGGACCCTGCGGCAGCATTTGAGGGATGCGTGGAAGTATCGGAAGAAGTATCGGGGGAAGGGAAGTCCGAGGGCGACTGTGAGTAATTAGTGTGAGTAGTGAGGTTTTTGGGAGGGATTGTTAGGATTATTAGGAGATGTTAAGAGGTGTTGGGAGTATTGGTCATTGGTCACTGGTCACTGGGAACTCGTAACTGGCAACTTCAAAAAAGTCATACTACAAAATGGCGTAACTTTGCGCTATTTTGTAGTACGGGTCTTTGAGTTGTCCATGTCTGGAACTTTGATTTATGTGATTTATTTGATGGGCTATGACTGCTTTTAACTGAGTTGATCTGATGAATAATGATTTAGGTTATTTAAGTGGGAATCAAAGTAATCAGGTTAATCATACGAATCATGGTTCAGACAATTAGTGCGTAGCAAATTGCCGGGGTTTTTGGGAGAATGGGATAGGTGGGAATGAGTTAAAATAAATTAACTTTAAATTTTTATGGAAGAAATTACTTCAGCAGTAGTGATCATAGCCTTGGGGCTTTTTGGCTACTATTTTAGAGAAAAAGCGAAAAATTTAGCGACTAGGGAAGATATTGGGGAAATCACAAAAAAAGTTGAGGAGATAAAAAATATTTATAAAAAATACTACGATCTCTCAAAAACCGAAAGGGAGTTCTATGACCAAATGGTTAAGATTACTCAAAAGTTTTTAACTAAAATAAAAAGATACGAACTTGATAAAGGCACAGGAGAGAACTCAGTCACAAAAAAAGTCATTGAGGGTGACTCCGAATTGCACAATTCCTTTTTGCTTTTTATTGACAATGCAAATGAAGTTCTAGCCAAAGCATTTGTGTTTCTCGGCGAAGAAAGTTACCAACGCTTAAAAGATTCCCTGAGAAAAAATATCTCATTTGCCAAAATTAGGTTTAATCTCCTGGCTGCA
>JBDRMN010000060.1:0-12718 GCA_043812055.1 Patescibacteria group bacterium | reverse complement strand
GAGCGGAGGCGCCGAATTTTGGGCGGTAATTCATGTCTTTGGGTGTGGTTCCTGGTTTTTTATCCTGTTGAGGCAATTCATGAATTGCCTTTACTTAATCACTAGTCACTAGAACCTGGAACCTAGAACCTATTTTAACTTGCGAGTTTTGGATCTTTTCTCTACAATTCTCGCCAGTCCATTTTTTATTTAGATGATAGAAGTAAAAGATCTCCACAAATCGTACGGCGAAGTCAGGGCACTGCGGGGAATCAGTTTCAACGTCGATCAATCTGAAGTGCTCGGTTTACTAGGTCCGAACGGAGCCGGTAAAACCACCGCAATGCGCGTGATTACCGGATTTTTGAAACCGACTGCCGGTGAGGTTGTAATTGACCACTTGAATGTGCAGGAGAGCACCGAAGCGATTCAGCAAAAAATTGGTTACCTACCCGAAAATACGCCGCTGTATCCGGATCTGAGTGTGCGGGAACACCTCGAATTTTCTGCTAAAGTTCACGGAATCACCAAAGCTGAAATGGAACAAGCAATCCGGAAGGTCACCGAGACTTGTGGTTTGGCCGAGAAACTTCCTTTCAACGTTAGCGAACTTTCCAAGGGTTACCGTCAGCGTTTGGGTTTGTCGCAAGCATTGATCCACGATCCGGAGATTTTGATTCTGGATGAACCGACAAGTGGGCTGGATCCCAATCAGATTATCGAGATTCGTGATTTGATCAAAAGCCTGGGTAGAGCGAAAACCGTGATTCTCAGTACGCACATTATGCAGGAAGTCGAGGCGACCTGTAGTCGGGTAATCGTGATCAATGAAGGGGAGATTGTCGCCAGCGGAACCCCGGCGGAGCTGGCGCAAGGTGAGGGAGCCAGTCACGTCACGCGGGTGATTGTGAAAGGGCCGGTTAGCAAGATGGAAAAAGCTTTGCAGGCAATCAAAGAGGCTAAAGAATTTAAACAAGTTCCCGGAGCAGAACAAGGTACTTCGATCTTCCTCGTTTCTGCTGAGGTAGACTTGCGAAGTGAAATCAGTGGAGCGGTGATTGCGGCAAAACTGGAACTACTCGAAATTTCTTCGGAAAAACGCACAATGGAAGAAGTCTTCCGTGACCTTACCAATTAAATCATGAATTTAGATTCCCTTCTCGCTCTCGTCAAAAAAGAACTGCGGCTTTACTTTAATTCGCCGATCGCCTATATTTTCCTGATTGGTTTTCTGACCATTTCGATGTGGTTTTTCTTCCGTGGATTTTTCCTCATCAATCAGGCTGAAATTCGCGGGTTTTTCGGGATTTTGCCGTGGATTTTTCTTTTCCTGATTCCCGCTCTCACGATGCGTGTCTGGGCGGAGGAATACCGACAGGGAACGGTGGAAATCCTGTTGACCTCTTCAATCTCACTACGCACGGCGGTTCTGGGTAAATTCGTTGCGAGCCTAATTTTCCTCACTCTCGCCCTCACCCTCACTCTCACCCTACCCCTCTCGATTGCGCTGATCGGATCGCTCGACTGGGGGACGGCCCTGGTGTCGTATGTCGGAGCTTTGTTGCTCGGGACTGCTTATCTGGCCCTCGGACTTTTCATCAGCAGTATCACTGCCAATCAAATCGTAGCTTTTATTGTCTCGATCCTAATTACCTTCATCTTCTTTATCATCGGTAATAGTATCGTCACTTTTGCTTTGCCCAACGTCATGGTGAAGCTTTTCGAATCCATCTCTCTGGGGAATCACTATGTTTCCATGCTCCGGGGTGTGATCGACACCAGGGATGTGATTTACTATCTCTCGTTTATCCTTCTTTTTCTTTATCTAAATTATCGCATTCTCGATGCTAGGAAATAAATGGCTCCGCCTCTCGACAGCTCTGCTGCTTATCGCAGGTTTGTTCGCACTGAATATTTTTTCGAGCTTCGTAAACGCTCGCCTGGATTTCACAGAGGGAAAAATCTACACATTATCTCAAGCGACTCAACAGATAATTAACGATCTGCCCGAACCGCTCGTGGTGAAGGTTTTTGCCTCCGAAAATGTTCCGCCCCAAGCGGTTGGAATCAGACAGTCCCTGGTTGACCGCCTGAATGAATATGCGGCAATTGCGGGAGGTCAGCTCAAGATCGAGTATTTGGATCCGGCCAAGGGCGGAGAAGCGGCGAGACTGGCCCAGGCCTTGGAAATTCCACCATTAACTTTACAGGTGGTGGAGAAAGATAAAAAACAAGTAGTCCGAGTTTACTTTGGACTCGCGGTGATGCGGGAAAAAGAACTGGCTGAACCCAATCCCCAAAATATTCTGGCAGGCTATGAGAGGTATGCCACTCTACCCCTGGTCGAAAATCTCGGTACTTTTGAGTACGAACTTACCACCTTGATCCGCAAAATTGGAGCTACAGAGGAACAAGAAATCGGTTTCCTCAGGGGTCATGGAGAGCATCGCTTCGCTCCCCGGGAACAACAATCCGCCGAGCCAGATCCACGGGCGGATTATGCCTTCCGTGAGCAACTCGAAAAGAACTACCGGGTGAGTGAATACGCGATCAATCCGGAAGAGCCGATTGGAGTAGATACGCTCGTGATTGCCGGGCCGCAAAAGAATTTTGAAGAGCTTGAAATTGAAAAAATCAAAGAGTTCGTAGCAAGCGGCAAAAACGTTGTTTTCTTACTCGACCGAGTTCAAACCGAGGGGGCCGTGCTGGCTACTCCACTGGAAGAGGATTTCTCCGAATTACTGGACGAGTGGGGTCTCGCAGTAGAGCCTAAACTTGTAGCGGATGCTGCGCATGCGCAGGTGCCCTTTCGTCAGGAGAGCGGATTTTTCGTCACCACTTTCTCACTGCCGTATCCACTTTATCCCCTCGTTACCAACTTAAACAAAAGCCATCCAATCACAGCGCAGCTGGAAACAATAGTGCTGCCGTGGGCTTCTCCGTTGAAAATCAGTGAGCGGGAGGGGGTTACGGTTGAGGCACTGGCAGAGAGTTCGGCAAACTACAGATTGATGGAGGAGCAGATTATCCAGCCGGAGCCAGTTCCGGAGGAAGAGGGGCAAAGTTCGGCCGAAGCAGAAGTGGAAGTTAATCCGGCTGATATTCAAGTTGTTCCGATCATGCTCGATCCCCAACAAGACTTTAAGATTTCTAGTGAGAAGCAAACACCGGTGCCGCTGGCCGTGATTGCTCAGCGAGGAGACGAGGGCAAGCTTGTAGTGGTGGGGGATGCGGATTTTATCGCGGCAGCTCACACTCGCCAGTACGCCGGCAATCTGCAGTTTTTCTTTAATATGCTGGATTCACTCACTTTGGGTAATGAGCTGATCGAGATTCGCTCGAAAGCGATCACAGATCGACCTTTGCGAGCACTAACCGAACTCGAAAAGAACCTCATCAAATGGGGAAACATCATCGGGGTTTCGCTGATCGTCGTAGTCTTCGGTCTAGTTCGTCGCTCACTCCGGCAGGCACGGAAGAGGATTGTCTGAGGCGGGAATACTTCTAAAGACTTCATGCCTGGATTAAGATGGTGCTCTTTTTGTGACAGGTCTTTAGGTCATTACGTCTTTGGGTGTGGTTCCTGGTTTTTTATCCTGTTGAGGCAATTCATGAATTGCCTTTACTTAATCACTAGTCCCCAGAATCTAGCACCTAGAACCTCTACTCGGCCAGATTAGCCAAGTATTCATTCTTACTGCGAGCAAAAAATTCTTCATGGTCAAAAGGGAGGAGGGTAGTATCCCAGACCCGCTGCTCAGCTTGGGTGACCCGCTCACTTTCGAATTCGATCCCGGAGAAAATCTCATCGCGCAAAAAAGCATACTTTTTCTCAAGAGTTGAGCTTTCGTTTTTGAGTGCCCGGAAGTCTTTGCCGTGGAGAACATAAAAATTAAAACTTTCTGCGAAATCTTCGAAACAATCACTCATCGCGTAGCCCGAAACAAAATCTTTGCGATCCGCTACGAAACGTTGAGTAGCTTCATCACGCCAGCTGAGCTGATAAAAACGCACACTTGAATCATCCGCGGGAATCTTGACCTGACCGTCACTGAATTTACTGGGGGCGAGGCTGTTGCCGCGCAGATAACCCAGATCAGTGCTGTGGCCCAATTCATGGACCAATACGGAAATGATTTCACTCTCAGAAAGTTTCAGGCAACGGAGCTCAACCGTCCTGCTATTGCTCAGGCCTCGCGGACTGCGCCGGGAAAAGAAAAGCCGGAATTTTTCAATGGTCTGAGTCAGTTCGACAGGCAGGGCGGAAAGAGTCTGTTCGATGCTAGCTTTGCAGTGATTGACCTTGTCAATATCCAGCGGTCCCGGCTCACTGGCGAATACTTCGACGATAAAACCACGCTTATCGAAACGGTAAGCCAACTCGGCTGTTTCGTCTAGATTCGGTTGGGAAACTTCCGGAACTTCCGGAAGGCCGGCGGGGATAAAGGGGTTAGCAGAAAGCTTGCTACGCAGTATCGCAGGCTGACTTAGCTCGGCATCTCGGACACCAACGAAATTCTCTACGGGATAGAGCTTTTCTTCGCCAAACAAGTTAGTCGCCGCGTCGGTCCCGATGGCGATGAGCACCAGGAGGAGGGCGATTACGTAGAGACGTAACAGCAAACGGTAGAACATGAGCCTTTAAAAAAGGGAGAAAGATTACGTTAAAAAATGGATGTTGTCAAGTGAAGACAGCAAGGTAATAATTTCAAATCCCAAATTCCAGATAAATCCCAAATTTCAGACTCGCAATGGTTCGAAGTTGTTCCGCCCCAAAGGGGTTCCGTTGGGGCGTAGCGGAACACTTGGAACCTAAAATGCACTAATACCCGTACTAAACATCCATGTCGAATATGGGCAGAATATCCACTTTCTTACCCTAACCACGATCGACATATTGGAGTCATAAGTGCACTTTGGTTCGAAGTACAACTTCGAACCAGTGTATCTCATTCTTCCTTGTGTTCCTCCTTATCTTTCTTAGCCGCAGTCTTTTTCTTGGCAGTAGTCTTTTTAGCAGTCTTCTTTTCTTTTTTCTCACTATCATCTTTCTTTGCTTCCTGCTCTTCTTTCTGATCATTCTCCTTATCCTTTTCAATATTTTCCTCCTCCTCTTTTTTCTTGCCACTCTCTTTGTCCTTGTCAGCATCTTTCGCCTCTTGCTTTTCTTTCTTCGCCGCTGACGACTTTGACTTCGCTTTTTTCACAGCTTTCTCACCCAATTCTTTGATCGAAAGACCGATCCGGTGCTCCCCTGGGCTGATCTCGATTATCTTGGCTTTGACTTTGTCACCGACTTCCAAATCGATTTCGGTTTCACCGCCTTCACCTTCTTTGGAAATTTCGGAAGCGTGCAGTAGACCGTTCAGATCTTTTTCGAGAGCAACCAGCGCTCCGTAAGAGGTGATCTTGCTGACTTCGCCTTCGACTTCGTCACCGACGGAATATTTTTCGACAAGCTTTAGCCAGGGGTCGGGGGTAAGGCGGCGGACGGAAAGCGAAATCTTGTCGGTGTCGATGCCGATCACCACGGCTTCTTTTTCCTCACCAATTCGGGCGTAGTTGGCTGCGTCAGTCACTTTGCCCCAGGCGATTTCACTCAGGTGCACCAGACCCTCCAGACATTCATTGAAAAGAATAAAGATTCCGAAATTAACCACACCAGTTACTTTACCGGTGACTTTGTCACCAACCTTCAATTTCTTCAGCGTCGCTTCCCGCTTCGCTGCCAGGCCCGCCTTTTCACTGAAAATGAGTTTGTTTTCCCCGGGTTCAGCGGTGAGAACTTGGACGGTAAATTTCTGGCCTACGTACTTCTGCAGGCGCGAGAGAATCTCATTCGAATTGGCGCCGCTGACACGGGGGTAGTGCTCAGGGCTCAGCTGACTCACGGGGATGAAGGCACGAATTCCGCTGAATTCGGTCATGAGTCCGCCCTTGTTGGCTTCCTTGATCGATACTTCGATAGCCTCGCTCGCCTCCTTCATTTTGGCGAGACGCTCCCAGGCGCTTTCCCGACCCGCTTTGCGGAGCGAGAGGATGTAGTAGCCCTCGTCGTTTTCATCCTCCACGACATAAGTGGTCACTTCGTCGCCTACGGAAAGTTTCTTGGCCGTGTCGAAACCATCGACAGTCTCACGGCCGGAGATGATCCCGGTATAGGTTCCGTCAATCTCGACCAGAATCCGGCCGTTTTGGATGTTGACTACTTTACCGGTGACAGGATTTCCGGGGACTGGCGGGGAAGGAATTTGATCTTCTCCAAGAAGGGCGCCCATCGGGCTGCTGGACTTGTCAGATTTATCCATCGTATTTAATCGCGGCGGGTTAAGAAGTAAGGGCTCAATGCGTTTTCCGCCTAAATGTAAAGAGCCGGGGGAGTTTAGAGAAAGATTTATTCTTTTGCAAACCTTATAATAAATTTGATAAATTCTTACATCAAAGAGCTCTTATCAAAAGACTAATGCAAATAGAAGGAGAAAGCAGGCATCCCGGTCCCAAAAGGCTATTGAGAGCCGAAATCTTACAAACTTTCGTAGATTTAATAAGAAGAGCTGTTGTGACTCGGGATCACCAGCCAGCTGGACTTAATCACCAATACGCGCTTGGAAAAAAAGAGGAAGTCGGGCCTGGAAAATCAAAAGTAGTTATAACTCACAGGCCAAAAACAATAAGAGATCTCAAACGTCTTCTTAAGAAAGCCGGGATTAGTGATTCTCTCGAAGAGCCTGAAGAAAATTAATTCCCTTCTTCCTTCAGCTCCCTCGTCTCCTCCATCTGTTTACTAATCCGTTTGAGCACTCCTTGCAGGATGAACTCAGAGAAAGTTTGAATTTTTGCGAACTCGATTTCCACCTTCTCCTTTTCCAGATATTCGCGCAGGATGAAGCTAGTTAGCTTCAGGAGGCTGGGAAAGAGTTCACCCTCGGGTGAGACTGCTGTGGCGAGCAGGCGGGTTGGTTGAGTCAGGCCGAATTCAAGCAGGCCGAAACCCCAGACGTCGGTGGCTTGTTTGATGTGGGGTGGGAATTCACCCGCCTTCACGATTTCGCGTTTATCGACCTGCGGCGCTTCGAGGAGCTGGGCGGATTCACCTAGGACGACTTCAAACTCTTTCTGCGCCTCGGGTTCGACCAGGGCCAAAATCCCGAGGATCAGCCCCGCCGGGATGTTGTGGTCCAGACAACGAGAGATGAGCAACATTACGGCCGTATTCGACTGCGTCTGCAGGAATTTGCCAATGACTTTCGCCAGCCGATCATCCTTCGCCCGCGCCTTACCTTCAGCCTTCTTCAAAGCCTTTTGAGTTTTCTGGGCTTTCTTCACTTGGTCGCGAAAAACTTCGTCAGAAATTTCCGTGGCCTTACTGCCGCTTTCTTCGTTGTCGAGAGGATTGAGGTCTTCGAGGCCCATTTTTTAGGTTCTAGGTGTTAGGTTCTAGGTTCTAGGAAATAGAATAGCAGGATACCCTTCGACTCGCTTCGCTCGCTCAGGGCAAGCAGAATAGCAGAATACTATGATTTAAAATTTCAAAATCTAAATATCAATTCAATCTCAAAATCCAAATGTCAAATAAAAACCTCTAGCAACTCGGAACTCGCAACTGGCAACTATTCTTCGTCCTCTTCCAGCTCCCGGATCTTTTCCTCAATCTTCTGTAACACCTGTTTGACCCTTTTTTTAATTACCTTCTTGGTTTTCTTCGGAGCGTGTTTCCAGCCCAAAACACTGGCAATCGCGCCGCCGATGATGAAACCGGCGAGGAGCTTGCCGCCGCCTCCTTTTTTCTCGGTATTTTCGCTTTCGTCAGCCATCTAGCGGTTCAGGATGTCAATACCCCAGGTTTCGTAAATCCAGCGGTAGAGCATTTCCACGAGGGTCGTGAAGAAACCGAAGAGAAACCAGGTAATGGGGAGGATTGCAAAAAGTACGGCAGTCGGACCTTTGCCACCGCTGCCACCGACGGTGAGTTCCGCCGGAGTGGAAAGACTTTGGAAGAGGCTATAGACCAGGAGGTTGATCACGATGGCCGCAAGCACACTGAAGACAATTCCGTAAATCGCAATCAGATTATCGCGTGGGGATTGTGAAGCCGAAAGCTCGAGCGTAAACATGCTGGCCAGTGCGGAGACGATGAGCTGGAGAGTCGCGATGAAAAAGATAGTTTGTACGTTATTCGCTGTGCCAATCACACCGAAGAAATAAACCGGTAGGAGAAAAATAAAGATCAGGATGTTCAGCGAAATCACGTGCTTGACCACGTTGCGAACGTCGGGGTACTTCGCTCGATCCAAAAGACCAAAGAGAAACACTCCCAAGCAGTTTGCGATCAAGGCTGTGACAAGCCCCATGATGATCGCGCTAAAGATCAAAAACGGACCAATTACCGATCCACCACTTACCGTCCCCAGTCCCAGCAAGACGAAGATCAGGAGGATGATCATGCCGACGACTCCAGTGCTGAGACCAGAGAGGGATTTGAAGAAGATGAGAGAGAATTTGACTTCGCGGGGAGGGAGCATGAGGCAGGGGTTAGGGGATAGGGAATAGGGTCTAGGGGTAGTTAGTAGTTAGTGTGAGTAGTTAGGGGTTGTTAGGTCTTTAGGTCTTTGGGTGGTAGTGTTTCAGCCAGAGGCTTGAGCCAGAGGCTCATCCGCCTCTGGAGGAGATCCGCCTATGGCGGAAGTGGATAGTGTTAGTGTTATTTGCTCAATGGTGGGCGGCATGTGTTCGATGTTGTGGATTTTAAGTCTCTGAGTTCTTACTCCTCAATCCTCTTTCAATTTTTAAAGATTTTTTTGCTGCCGAGGATGAGGATAATGACGCCGAAGGTGAGGAAGGTGTCGGCGAGATTGAAGTTGGGGATGAAGAAGAGTGCGATGAAATCCGTGACCTGGGAGGTTAATATACGCTCCAGGAGATTTCCGAGCGCTCCACCCAGTAGGAGGGTGAGACTGATTAGCCCAATTTTAGAATCTTTTCGAAGATTTTTCACGAAAAGCCAGCCGAGGATTGCGACAGCGCTGACCGAGAGCAGGATAGTGAGGGGGAGGGGGAAGGGAATCCCGAAAGCGAGAGCACGGTTGTGACTGAGTTCGAAGCTTAAGAAAGGGAATATTTCGAATGGCTCGGCAAAATATTTCTCAGCTAAGCGTTTCGTAAAGAGATCCAAGAAGAGGGCTATGGCGATTCCGGCTGCGAGAAAGATTCTCTGTTTGAACATTTCAAGACACAGGATACAGGATATAGGGTGTCATTTGACTTAGGTCTCTAGGTTTTTAAGTCGTTGGGTCTTTGAGTGCGGTTCTTGGTTCTTGGTTCCTGGTTCTTTGTTCTTAATTCTATATCCTATATTCTGTTTCTCGCGAAAAGTTATGCGCTCAGCTAAAATGCGCGGGTTCGTTAATCTTGTCCAATGGATTATAAGTTCCTTCCCCAGACCGATCCGGCAGTGGCCGAATTGATTGCCGCTGAGGAAAAGCGCCAGGCCAGCGGGCTGGAGCTGATCGCGAGTGAGAATTACACCTCACCAGCCGTGCTCGAAACGATGGCTTCGGTTTTGCAGAATAAGTATTCCGAGGGCTATCCCGGGAAGCGTTACTACGCGGGCAATGAAGTGATTGATAAGGTCGAGCAACTCGCGATTGACCGCGCGAAAGAACTTTTTGGCGTGAACTTCGTCAACGTCCAAGCGCTTTCCGGCTCGCCCGCCAATCTGGCGGTTTACTTCGCTCTCGTCGAAGCGGGGGACACAATCCTCGGGCTCAAGCTCGATCATGGTGGTCACCTCAGTCACGGGCACCCGGTGAATTTCACGGGCAAGACTTACAACTTCGTGCAATACGGTTGTAATCCAAAAACTGGCTTGGTCGAAATGGATGAGGTCGATGCGCTGGCAGAAGAACACAAACCGAAAATGATTGTTGCCGGCTTTTCCGCTTATTCGAGAGATTTTGACTGGAAAAGATTCAAAGAAATTGCGGACAAAGTAGGAGCGCTTACCTTCGCCGATATCGCGCACGTGGCGGGACTGATCGCGGCGAAACAGATTCCCGGGCCGGTGGAGGCGGGTTTCGATGTGATCACGACCACTACGCACAAGACCTTGAGAGGACCTCGCGGAGCGCTGATCCTAAGTCGGGATGAGGAGATTGCGAAGAAAATTAACCGGGCAGTCTTCCCGGGGATTCAAGGCGGGCCGCACGAGCACATTATTGCGGCGATTGCAGTGGCGCTGGGTGAGGCATTAAAACCGGAGTTCATTGAATATTCCAAACAAATTATTCTAAACGCCAAAAAACTTGCGGAAGAATTAATGCAGAAAGATTTCAAAATCGTTTCCGACGGCACGGATAATCATCTGATGGTGGTCGATCTGCGTAACAAAAATATCGGTGGAAAGAAATTCACCGAAACACTCGACAAGACGGGAATCACCGCGAGCGCGAGCACGATTCCAAATGATCCGAACCCACCCATGCAGCCGAGCGGAATCCGTTTTGGTACGCCGGCAATCACGACGCGGGGAATGGGGGAAGCGGAGATGGTGAAGATCGCGGAGTGGATTTCCCGCGTTGCGGAAAAACCGGAAGATGCGGATGAGTTAGGGAAAATTAAAAAAGAGGTGGAAGAATTGGCGAAGGGTTTTCCGGTGCCGGGGGTGTCGTGAAATATGAAACCTGAAACACGAAACGTGAAACCTGAAGTTCATGAACATTTAATGAACTAACTTGAGTTTCAGAATTCAGGGAAAGAGAATAGTGGACATGATTGGGACAAAAAGTTTTCACGGAGAGTTAAGATTAAAAATGGATGAATTTGCTCATTTGGTCTACAAAATTACACGAGATTTCCCCAGAGAAGAGCTTTATGGAATTACTTCTCAGCTGAGGAGAGCTGCTCTTTCTGTCGTTTTGAACTACATAGAGGGTTATGCTCGTGTGAGAAGTAAAGTGCATAAGAATTTTCTCGAGATTTCCTATGGTTCCCTCAAAGAAGCCAAGTATTTACTTCACTTCGCCTGGAAGGAAAAATTTATGAATGAGGAAAACTACAAGGAAGCTTCCAAAATTACTGATAAAATTGGAGCGATGCTTTGGGGTACAATTAGGGGGCTTCGTTCTTAATCCTTAACCTAAGTTTTATGTTTCACGCTTCACGTTCCAAGATTCGAATTGGTCTTCTCGGCTTCGGAGTGGTGGGTTCTGGAGTGGTCAAAGTGCTCCAGAGAAATGCACGCGCCATTGCCGAGCGGGTTGGCGCGAAAGTTGAGCTCGCAGCGATTGCGGATTTGGATTTGAAGCGTGATCGGGGAGTGAAAGTTAATCGAAAGATTCTGACGAAAGATGGCCTGGCAGTTTGTCGCAACCCAGCAATCGATATCGTGATTGAACTTGTTGGCGGTACGGGCATCGCGGCGAAATTTATCGAGACGGCTCTCAGAAATGGTAAGCATGTTGTCACGGCGAATAAGGCTTTGCTCTCCGAAAAAGGCGAAAAACTTTTCGCTCTGGCGGGAAAGCAAAGTCGCCTGCTCCTTTTCGAGGCGGCAGTCGGGGGAGCGATTCCGGTAGTACGTACTCTCAAAACTGGTTTGGCCGGGGAGAGAGTTGAACGAATCTACGGGATTCTAAATGGAACCTGTAACTACATTCTCAGTAAATTAGCTGCCGGCGGAGGCGAGTTCAAAGACGTCTTGAAAGAAGCGCAAAAAAAAGGTTACGCAGAGGCGGATCCAACTCTCGATATCGAGGGAAAAGATACGGCGCATAAAATTGCTTTGCTCGCGATGCTGGCTTTCGGCGCGAAAGTTGATTTTAAGAAAATCTATGTCGAAGGAATCACCAAGCTTTCGGCAGCTGATTTTGAATTCGCTCGGCGGCTGAATCGGGTGATCAAGCTCGTTGCCGTAGCCAAGAAGGAAAATGGCAAGATCGAAATTAGAGTTCACCCAACCCTATTGCCCGCCGCTTCTCCACTGGCGAAGATTAACGGCGTGATTAACGGGGTTTTGCTTTGCGGGGAAAATTTGGGCGAGATCCTACTCAGTGGTCCGGGGGCGGGTTCACTGCCGACGGCGACTGCGGTAGTGGGTGATGTGATCGAAGCGGCGCGAGCCTTACTATGCGACTGCGATTGCAGGTGTAATTGCGGCTCGGCTCCGGTTCGCGGAGTCGCTCCGAAGGATCTGAAAGCCCTGCCCATCAAGCCTATCGCTGAGGTTGAAAGTGAATACTACTTGCGCTTCAGCGTGAAGGATCAGCCGGGAGTGATTCGTGATATTTCGAATGCATTAGCGAGGCACAAGCTTAACATTCGCGATATCCTCCAGCTTGATCTTGGGGAATTCAAAAAAGATGTACCGCTGGTGATTTTGTTGCATTCAGCGAAAGAAGCAGTTGTTTGTAAAGCGGTTCGGGAAATTAATCGCTTGAGTTGTTCGCGGGAGAAGACGGTGGTCTTGAGAGTTGAAGAATAAACAATTTTCAATGTGCAATGTACAATGTGCAATTGGAAGGAGTAAATTTTTTGCGGAATGCTAAAATCTAGGAAATGCCTTCCCAAAAATTACGAGTAGCGTTGGTTCATGACTGGTTAACTGATTTTGGTGGGGCCGAGCGAGTGCTGTTGGCGTTCCACGAGCTTTTTCCCGATGCGCCGATTTTTACCACTTTTTTTCGCGAGGAAAATCTGCCGATGTTTGCGGATGCGGATATACGCACCAGCTATCTTCAAAAAA
>JBDRMN010000059.1:0-29425 GCA_043812055.1 Patescibacteria group bacterium | reverse complement strand
ACCGAAACCGCCGGAGTGGCCATTGCCTCTGCAATTCTTTTTTCCTAACAACGCCGGAGCGCACTTGTAGTGGGCTCCGCAACGTTTGATTACCGGCAGGTGCCAAAAATGCGCATCGTGCCTAGAGCGATCTACAACCACCGCAGGTTCGGGTTTGCAACCCGAACCTTGTGTTTCAGGCGGACGACAACGTTTCCATATGGATAAAACGTGAGTAGGTACTAGGTTCGATTTACAAAATCGAACGGAAACCTTACGGTTCAGATTATAAATCTGAACCTGCACAGCTAATATCTCCTAACAATCCCAACACTCCCACTCTAGGATACAAAAGAGATTTTGCTGTAAAATTATGTTCATGCAAGCAGCAAAGAAAAATCCCGTAATCGGCATCATCGGTGGCCGTGGCCTTCTCGGTTCGCAGTTCAGAAAAGCTTTCGAGGAGACGGGTTTGCGCGTATTGATTTCGGGACGCAAACCGGATGGCAAGCAGGTTCTTTCGAATAAAGATCTTGTCAAAAAAGCGAATATCGTCATCGTTTCTGTTTTTCTAAAAGATACGGAAAAAGTTCTGCGATCAATCATTCCCCTACTGAAAAAAAATCAGCTGCTCTGTGATTTTACCAGTGTCAAGGAACTGCCGTTGCTGCTCATGCAAAAGTCCCGGTCCGAAGTGGTCGGCCTGCACCCGATGTTTGGCAAAGTCGAGAGCTTTGCCGGCAAAAATATTTTCGCCTGTCCGGTGCGGTCTAAGCGCTGGTGGCCGTGGCTAAAAGAGACTTTGAAAAATCTCGGTCTCAATGTGCACGAAGTTTCGGCAAAAAAGCACGATGAGCTCGCGGCGATTCATCAGGCCGCCCAGCAGCTCGGCGCCCTCGCCTTCGGACAACTGCTCCGTAAACGTAAAATTTCTCCGGAAAAACTTTTTGCGATCAGCGCTCCTAATGCGAGAGTCCAGCTCCTCGGTCTCGGCCGGCTCCTCGCTCAGAACCTCGAGATGTACACCGACATCCAGCTGCAGAACCCGGCGGCAGCAAAAGCGGTCACTGAACTGGCTGAAATTTTCGTGCAGCTCGCCTGCCTGACCGTTGCCGGCCAGCGCCAGAACCTTTTGAAAAGCTTCCAATCTGCAAGTAAACACTTCGGGAAATGGAAAGCATTCGCGGAGGCTGAAAGCGCGCGAATTTTTGAAAACCTTGAAACACCACAGTTAGTCGCTAAGACCAAACGAAAAACCCCTTCCAAAAAATCAATCGCCCTGCTTGGTCCCGGCACTCAGACCGAGATCGCTGCTCGAGAATTCGTAGCCAGACAAAAGTTAAAAACTGGCTTCGCCGACTGCAGCACGATCTCAGAAGTGTTTCGCCGAGTTTTGAGCGGCAAAAGTAAGCTTGGCTTCGTACCGCTCGAGAATCTCTCGATCGGACCCGTGCGCGAAACCATGCGGAATCTTTTTGAGGCTGAGGGTAAAGTCAAAATTTTTGCCGAGTTTTCCCGGACAATCTCCCACGCTTTACTAGGACAAGAAAAGAACTTAAAAAAAGTCAGTAAAGTTTTCGCTCACCCACAGGCTGCCGCTCAGAGCAGTAAATTCCTCCAACAAAAACTTCCTCAAGCCGAAATCGTGGAAGTCGACAGCGCAAGCGCAGCACTGACAGCGGTGAAGACGACTCCAAACTCACTCGCCATCGGTCCCGTCGAAGCAGCCAAAGAGGCAGGGCTGAAAATAATCCAGCGACATGTTGAAGACGATAAAAGTAATAGAACCCGCTTCGTGGCTATCACTAGAGGTTCTGGAACCTGGAACCTAACACCTAGAACCTGTAAAAAGACCGCTCTCGCCTTCTTTTTCTCACACAACCGCGCCGGCCAACTCGCCGCTGCTTTGAATATTTTCGCCGCCGAAAAAATCAACCTCTCACGCATCGAAAGTATTCCGACTGAAAAAAAGAAAGGTGAGTTTTTCTTCTTTACCGAGTGTGAAGTAACTGGCAAGTCTCCGAAATTCAAGAAAGCTATTCGTGAGCTAAAGAAGATTGCTAGTGTTGTTGAACTTGGAAGTTACTAAGTTAGGATTAAGGCTTGCCTGCCGGAGCCTTTGGCGTAGGCAGGATTAAGGATTAAGAACTTAGTCGTGAAACATGGATCACGTACCATGGAACAACCAACACTAACACTAAACACTAACACTCCTGATATTCCCAGTAATCCCAACCACAAGCCCATTGCACATTGCACATTGCACACTTATAATTGAACAGTAGGCTGCTTTGGCACGCGGAAATCGCTGCGAAAGCTGCATCCCTAACCTCCTTCACATGAAACGCGAAGCAAAAAAACAGGCGTTCAGTGACCATGGTCGCCACGCCAAAGATACGGGTAGTCCGGAAGTGCAGGTCGCCATCCTCACTCACCGTGTCAATCAGCTCACCGAGCATCTCAAGACCCACAAAAAAGATGAACATAGCCGACGGGGGCTACTCATGATGGTAGGCAAACGACGGAAGTTACTCAACTACCTAAAGACGAAGAAAAAGAAAGTCTACGAGGAAGTCATCAAGCGTCTTGGGCTGCGCAAATAGTTTTGAGGTATCTTTGTCATTGAACAATTTTTGCCAGCCGAGCAAGTTCTTTTCTATAGTTTCAACCAATAAAATAAGCTAAATTGCCATTCGCTAACTTCTCAAACTTTGGCTGAAGACGCCGCTCAGAGCGACCAGGATTCTGAAAATCCGGAAGAAAACACCCCTCCCGAAAAAAAGGAGGAGGAAATAATCCAAGCCCCCGACGACGGTGCACTAACGCGCAATGTCGAGGATGAAATGCAAAAGAGCTACCTCGACTACGCGATGAGCGTGATCGTATCCCGGGCTTTGCCGGATGTGCGCGATGGCCTCAAGCCAGTGCACCGCCGCATTCTCTTCGTGATGCACGAGATGGGACTGCGACCCGGGGCGAGATTCAAAAAAAGCGCGAACGTGGTTGGTGAAGTGCTTGGTAAGTACCACCCCCACGGAGACAGCGCGGTCTACGACGCGATGGTGCGCATGGCCCAGGACTTCTCCTTGCGCTACCCGCTGGTGAACGGACAAGGTAACTTCGGCTCGATTGATGGAGACAGTGCTGCGGCTTATCGTTATACCGAGACCAAGCTACAGCGTCTCAGTGAGGAAATGCTGGCTGATATCGAGAAAGAGACTGTTGACTGGAGAGACAATTACGACGCGAGCAGGAAGGAGCCGATCGTCCTGCCGGCGAAGATTCCGAACTTGCTCCTAAACGGGACAGTCGGTATCGCCGTAGGCATGGCGACCAATATTCCTCCCCATAATCTCGGCGAACTCGTCGATGGCGTTATCGCCTTGATCGACAATCCTGAGATTGAAGTGGATGGGCTCATGCAATTTATCAAGGGTCCGGACTTTCCAACCGGTGGCGTAATCTACGACCGCAAAAAGGTCATCGAGGCTTACTCGACGGGTCGGGGCAGCATCCCTGTCCGCGGTCAGGCCACGATCGAAGAAGGGCGGGCGGGTAAACCGGTCATCATCATTACCGAAGTCCCCTACCAGGTCAATAAGGCCAATCTCGTAATCAAAATTGCCGAACTCGCGAAAAATAAAAAACTAGTAGGCATTACCGACATTCGCGATGAAAGCACGCGCGATGGTATTCGGGTGGTCGTGGAATTGAAAAAAGACTCTTATCCAAACAAAATCCTCAACCAGCTTTATAAGCTCACGGAGCTCCAGGGCAATTTCAATGTCAACATGATTGCGCTTACGGAACGAGGACTGCAACCCCATTTGCTGAACCTAAAACAGATCCTTGAGCACTTCGTCGAGCACAGGGTCGAGGTCGTTACCCGCAAAGCAGAATTCGAGCTACGAGTCGCCAAAGAGCGGGCTCACATCCTCGAAGGTTTGAAGCTGGCCCTCGACAAGATCGACGCCGTCATTACCACGATTCGCAAAAGTAAAACTAAAGAAGATGCTCACGCGGCTTTAATGAAGAATTTTAAGCTTAGTGACGCCCAGGCCAAGGCGATTCTCGAGATGCGCCTGCAGACTCTCGCTGGTATGGAAAGGCAGAAAATCGAGGATGAGCTAAAAGAAAAGTACAGATTGATTAAATACCTCGAAGGCTTGCTCGTCAGCAAGACAAAATTGATGAGCGTGATCAAGACCGAGCTCGCCGAACTGAAGGAAAAGTACTCCGATGATCGCCGCAGCAAAGTGCTGGCTCGTGGAATCGGAGAATTCAGCGCGAAAGACACGATCCCCAATGAGGAAATGGTGATTATGCTGACAACCGAAAACTACGTGAAACGGGTCGCTCCGGCTTCCTTCCGGGCCCAGAAACGTGGCGGCAAGGGCGTGATCGGGCTGACTACGAAAGAAGAGGACGAGATAAACATCATTCGCCATGCCAAAAACCACGACGATCTGATGTTTTTCACGAATACCGGTCGGGTTTTCCGCTTACCGGTTTACGAAGTTCCGCAGGCTACTCGTCAGGCCAAGGGCACTGCTATTGCGAATCTCATTCAAATCCAAAACGGCGAGTATATCACCGCGATGCGGGTCATCCGGGAAAACGCCGAGGAGGATAAAAAATTCTTGTTCTTCTGCACCGTGCAGGGAACCGTGAAGCGCACTCCCATGGAAGATTTCTGCAATGTGCGTAAATCCGGTCTGATCGCGATCCGCCTGAATACCGATGATGAGCTCAACTGGGTCAAGGGAACAGGCGGGGAAAGTGAGATCGTGATTGTTTCCTTCGATGGTAAGTGCTGCCGCTTCAACGAAAAAGACGTGCGCTCGATGGGGCGCAGTGCTGCCGGTGTCCGGGGAATCAAGCTCGGTACGGCTGACCACGTGGTCGAGATGGACATCGTGAAAGATCCCAACAAAGGGAAATTGCTGACCGTAACCGAAAAGGGACTGGGTAAGGCCACCTTCGTGAAGGACTACCGGATGACTCACCGCGGAGCCGGTGGGGTCAAGACTGTGAACGTGACCGCCAAGACCGGCAAAGTCATCGGGGCCAAAGTGCTCTCTCCCGATCTCGATGCCGATTTGCTCTTGATTTCCAAACGCGGACAAACGATTCGGATGGATGTGAAGAGCGTTCCTACTCGCGGACGGGCCACCCAGGGTGTGATTCTGATGCGCGTGAAGAATGATTCCGTCGCTTCGATCTCCCTGCTAGAGAAGACTCCTGAAGCAATCCAGGTCGCTATCGAAAAGGTTAGCAGCGAAGTGAAGAGTGTTTTGAATGGAAGTGCCAAAGAATCTGAATCTGCACCAAAACCGGCTTCATCAAAAAGGCTTGTCTCTGCGACTCGTCCTCCGAAGTCTGCCACGGCGGACGAAGGACGGAAAGCGGGGATCACCCCCGAGGAAGCCAGACTCAAAGCTGAGTCAGCCGCCGATGCGGCCCAGTTGGATAAATTGATCAAGAGCGCCAAGCATGACGTCAAAGCGCAAAAGAGGGAAAAGAAGACCCCGGTGAAGAAAAAGAAGGATGATGCCAAAGGTAGGAAGGCGATCAAAAAGGCGGCTGCGAAAGGTAAAAAGAAGAAGTAGAATCTCTGATGTGAAAAAATCTTTCCATTTGGCAATCATCATTGACGGCAACCGCCGCTGGGCACGGAAGCGTGTTTTGCCGAAGAGTATCGGCCACAGGAGAGGTGTGGAGAATCTCAAAAATCTACTCCCCGCTTTCAGCGCGAACGGCATCACCCACCTCACGGTTTACGCGCTCTCTACGGAGAATTTGCGAGAACGCAGCACGAGCGAATTGAAGAATCTTTTTCGAGAAATCGAGCGTTTCGCCGCGGATACTGAGATTTTTCACAAAAACGGAATTCGGCTGCAGATTTTTGGAAAGCTCACAAAATTTCCGGCAAGTACAAAAAAGGTTTTGCGAGAGCTCTCACAGGGAACGAAAAATCATCGCCAGCTCAATCTCAATCTGGCACTGGGCTACGGCGGCCGGGATGAGATCGTGCGGGCAGCGGGACAGCTCGCGAAGAGCCAGAAAAAAATAACCGAAAAAAGTCTTGCCGAGACACTCGATTCCGGTGCGCAGCCCAATCCGGATTTACTGATTCGAACCGGTGGGAAGAAAAGAATCTCGAATTTTCTGATCTGGCAACTCGCCTATAGCGAACTCTATTTTACGGAAAAAATGTGGCCGGAATTTAGCGAGGAGGAACTTGGCAAGGCCTTGAGCTGGTTTCGTAAACAGAAGCGCAATTTTGGCAAGTAGAGACGGACCAACGGAATAATAGAATAGTGGAATAAGGGAATAAGGGAAATTCTAGACAAAATTAATAGCCATTATTCCAGTATTCCATATTCCATTATTCACACCAATTTCTATAGTTCCAACGATGAAATCATTCAGTAAACTTATCCGACTCGCAAGGACACTACGTGGCCCGCACGGTTGCCCCTGGGATCGTAAGCAAACGATTCTTTCGCTCGCCAAAAGTCTGGAGGAGGAATCCGATGAGGTTTTGAGCGCGATCAAAAAAGGCGATCACAAAAATCTGGAAGAAGAGCTCGGAGATCTGCTTTTCAATATCATCATGATCACCCAGATTGCCGAGCAAAAGAAATATTTCCGCATGAGTGGAGTGCTCCGGAAGATTCAAAAGAAAATCATCTCCCGCCACACGTGGGTCTTTGGGGAAGATAGGAAGAAAGTAAAAAATGCGGAAGATGCTTTGAGGCTGTGGCGGGAAAACAAAAAGGGGAAATAATGTCATTCCTGCGAAAGCAGGGAACCAGAAAACACTCCCCGCGGAAGCGGGGATCCAGACAATAATTAAACGCAGGTTCAGATTTGCAATCTGAACCGTAGGTTTTCTGTTCGATTTTGTAAATCGAACACTTGTAGGAACGGGTCTGAGACCCGTTCTGAAACTTAAACCATCAGGGTGTTAAAGAATTTTATCCAGTTAATCCTATAAAAAAAAGCTGGGCTGTTGTGAACATAAAAAGAATAAAAATGGTGGGCAAAACGAGTACTAATGTAATAATGTTTAGAGTGATAGCTTCGCCTTTAAATAAACTTATACTTGCCGTTACCACTGCTATCAATGCAGTCAATAATGATAATAGGGCTAAAATTAGGGGAAGATACAAAATGTTTATCTCAAACCACAAGATTAAATATGAGAAACCTAAAAACATCCAAGATAACAAAAACAATGTAAACCCCTTATAAGAAAAAAATTTATGCATGCGCGGTTATTTAGAATAAATCAAATTACCTCTGGGCATTTTAAAACCTCTTTACGATTCAAGTCAAAAGACTTGAAGCATCAGTGTCCCAAACTTCAAGCACCAAATCCCAGATAAATTCCAATTCCAAAATTTCAAAGCAAAGGCGTTTTGGATTTGGTGTTTGAAATTTATTTGAGATTTGGAATTTGTAGTTTGGAATTTTATCTCCGTAAGTTTTTCGCCAACTTGAAAATTCTGTACAAAAACGGTTTTAGCACCAATTCCTTCGGACCAGGATATTCGATAATCTCTCCTCCAAATTTCTTCTTAAAGCTAGTCACTCCCGCCAAGTGATGCTTCTCATCACCCTCCGGCGCAATCCCGAGAAAATCGTAAAACTTCATCCCCCGCCGCTTCGCCGCGGAAATCGCCTTCCACTGGACGAGATAGGGCGCCATGAGATCGCGGTATTCGTAATCGCTCGCCCCGTAGTAATAAGTCACCGTGTCCCCATAGAAAGTACAGAGGCTCACGGCGATTGCTTTGCCGTTAACTTCAGCGATAAAACAACTCGCTGACTCTCCCAATTCGCGCAAAAAACTTTCGTAATACGCCTCCGGATGTGCTGAGAAATTATCTCGCGCGGTAGTTTTTTTCAGCAGTTTGTGAAAAATCTTCGCCGCCTCCGGTTCCCGCGTTTCTCGAACGGTCACCCCATGCTTCTCGGCGATACGAATGTTGTAGCGGCCCTTTGGCTTCATTTGTCCGAGAATCTCCTCCTCTGATTTAGTTAGATCCAAGCGTAAAGTCGTTACAGGAAAATTACCCTCCCCCGCTTCGCGGAGTTGCGAGTTGCCAGTTACCAGTTGCCAGTCGCAACTCTTTTGAGAATCAAACCTGACGAAAATAGCACTTTTCTCCTTGGCCAGCTTTTGGATTCCAGAAATAAGCAAATCAAAAGCTTCTGGGAACTGGGAACTCGGAACTGGCAACTGCCTCGGCACATGCAACCAGCACAAACCGAACGGAAGTTTTTTAACGAAGCCCTGGGCGTAAAAAATTAGCTCATTGCCTTCCTTGACTCCGATCCGAAAGCTCTCAACTCCGATTGCTTCCTGAAATTTCCCCCAAGCTAAGGTTTGTTGGATCGGCACAAATTCCTGCCTGGCGAGAAAATCCTTAATTGCGGCTGAATCGTTTTCGGAAAGTCTAATCACCTCCATTCCTTGAGTTTAGCAGCAACCCTGGTCCCCAAAAACAGCACTGCGGTTTTTCCCGTGGGACTTGGCATGGTACATTGCCTTGTCAGCCAGTTGAATTAATTTTCTTGATGAGTTGATTTTATTGTTCGGGATCAAAGCTCCCCCGAGACTCGCCGTAACCTTGATCTGCCTGCCACCAAAACTAAATTTAGCTTTTTCAATTTCTTTCCGAAGGCGTTCCAGCGTGATTTTGAGTCCCCGGATATGGGACGGCTTCTCAAAAAGAATAATCGTGAATTCCTCACCGCCGTAACGCGAAATAATATCAACTTCTCGCAACTCGCTTTTGAGCAAACTAGCCACTCCGCGCAGTACCGCATCCCCTGCCGCATGTCCGTATGCATCATTAATCTTCTTGAAATTATCGATGTCGATCATCACGCAACTGAGCGCGTGCTGAAAACGCTGTACGCGTTCCCATTCTTTCGCCAGCTTTTCCTCGAAATAACGGTGGTTAAATACCTTCGTCAGCCCATCGGTAATCGAGGCTTTCCGCAATTTTGTATTCACCTTCTCGAGCTCGAGATTGTAGATAATTTGGTCATGAAAAACCTTGCGAACGGATAAGCCCGCCAAAGCGAGTGTCAGGAAAAATAGCGCGATTACTCCGTAAATCACATTTTGATAATTGGCTCCGCCGCAGAGCTCTCGCATGTCTTCCAGGTGCAGGAAGAGCAATGCTACCAGCAAAAACGCAGCCAGAATGCTGCCAAAGAAAATAATCTTGTAGCGCAAAGTGTGGGTATGGGGAGGAGTTTGCATAACAGGATTAAGGATACAGGATTAAGGGTTAAGGATTAAGGATTAAGGATTAAGAAACCTAAAGACGCAAAGACCTAAAGACTCAAAGACCCTCGCCTATAATCTCCCAAAATCCCTCAATAATCCCACCCAGAGACCTACCCCAATGAGTCCTGTTTTTTTCTTAACTTATTCGCAAAACGATGCGCTTCATCTCGAATCCTCTGAACCAGATACAACGCCTGAGAGTTTCTTGGAAGAAGTATTTTCTCGAAGTCGGCCTTTCCACTTTTGACTTTTGACTGGCGCCTGCCCCGCTGTTTGCGGGGACTTTTGACTTTAAAAATTTCCTCCTCACGCTTGGCTAACGCGATGACATGTGTAGTTCTGGGAAATTTCACATTTATGAGAACTGTGGAAAGTTGTCCTTTCCCGCCGTCGAGAATCACGAGATCGGGCTTGGCGGCGAACGAAGCATCCGTCTTGGCACTCTTGCGTTCCCACATCATGAATATCTGATCGGCAAATTTCACTTCTGGAGTATTGCGGCAGTATTTCCGCAAGGAGCTTTCGAGGAAGCTCGGTGTCTGGCGAATCTCCTGGAAACCGACCTCAGTGTAATACTCGGAGAGCTTATAGTGGCAGTTGAGATAAACCTTTTTGGCTTTGGTTTTTTTCAATAATGCTCGCACCAGTCGCTGCCCCAGGCGTTTTCCGCGATGCGCCGGGTCTACCCACACGCTATAAAGTCCGTGTAATTTTTCTTTTTTCCATTCGTGGATTTGGGCCAGTGCGACAACTTTTTTCTCGGCTTCGACTACCAGGTAGTCACTCAGCTGGCTCAGCTGCTTCCTGGTCTTGAAATCTTGTAATTTTGATTTTTCAAGAATTTTTGAGTCCGCTTTGCAAGCTCGCCGGATCTTGTAGCCGGGTAGCTCTTGGGTCACGAGATAATTCATCCGCCGACCGAGCACTTCACTCAGGCTCGCGTAATCATCCACCTTACCCTGCTTGAGTGTTCTGATTTTAAATTGCCGGTACGCTGAGGTGGTCGGCTCGCCCCGCTCAAACACCACCATCGAACCGGAAGTCCCCTCTCCACTGAGATGAGAAATGTCGTAGGCCTCAATGCGCTTCAACTCACGATCAATCTTAAGTTCGCGGGCCAGCTCCGCCGCGGCCCCCACCGTTCGTTCCGTCGCGTTTTCATACTTAGCCTTGCTTTGAACTGCGAAGGCTGCCGCATTTTTCTCCGCCAACTGCAGCAGACTTTCCTTCTTGCCCTTCTGTGGTATCAGAATTTTAACTTTTTGATCAGCGCGTTCTGCCAGCCAACTCTCCAGAACTTCCGAATTCTCAAACTTGGTCGGCAACAAAATTTCTCTAGGAAAGTCGGTCGCCAATTCGTAAAACTGGACGATGAAAGCGGCCAAAACCTCTGCTGGCTCACTCTCGCCGGTTTTGGCAACAAAATTTTTCGAGTCAATCAATTTCCCGTTACGGATCTGCAGCACTGCGAAGTACGCCTTACTAAAATCAATCTGCATACCAAAGACATCCCGCGAAGCTAAATCCGGATCGCTCGCCAGTTGTTTCGCACTCATATTTTCGACTGACTGGACTTTGTCACGCAGTTGCGCCGCCAGTTCAAATTTCCGTCCTGTTGCCGCCGCCTGCATTTTTTCCCGCAATGAGCGCAGAATCGGCTGGGCATCCCCCTTGAGGAAGGCCACCGCCTGCTCGACGTTTTCCGCATATTCCGCTTTGGAAATTCCATCCGTGCACGGAGCATCACAGAGCTTGATGTGTGCATCCACGCACGGGTACTTAATTCCTTTTTTAGTAATGTGAACTTTCCCCTGATGAT
Source organism: Patescibacteria group bacterium (assembly GCA_043812055.1). GTDB lineage: Bacteria > Patescibacteriota > Gracilibacteria > JAHISY01 > JAHISY01 > JBDRMN01. The sequence continues at coordinate 18,320 of JBDRMN010000059.1, read as the reverse complement.
CTTCCATCCCCAGATTGCAAGTACGCAGCTTAAAAAGCTTTTGGACCAAACGAATGGTGTTGCGCACAGACTTACTGTCTGTCTTGGGACCGAAATATTTAGCTCCATCGTCCTCGATGCTGCGAACCGTCAGAAGCCGTGGAAAATCTTCATTAGTAATTTTGAAATAGAGGAAGTGCTTGTCGTCTTTCAGTTGCGCGTTGAAACGGGGCTGCTGTTCTCGAACTAAGTTGGACTCCAAAGTCAGTGCCTCCACTTCATTCGCAGTTTCGATCCATTTAATGTCTTTAGCGGCCTCCACTAAACGTTCAGCCTTGGGAGTCTTATCCACCGACTTTTGGAAATAACTCTTCACTCGATTCTTGAGATTCTTCGCCTTGCCGATATAGACAATCTTTCCGCTCTCGTCGAGAAACTGGTAAACCCCTGCCGAAGCAGGTAACTTGCGTAATAAATCTTTAATTTTGCTCATGGCGAGTATTTTAGCCTTTTTGCCAGAATGAGAAGTTTGAAAATTGGATCATTAAGGAATTAAAAATTGTTTTAAAATTTAAAATTAGAAATTGGAGTAGGAAAAAGACTTTAGGGAAGCTCGGAGAATTCTTTACGCTAAAATAGCTCTAATGAGTATAAAGGGGGCCGTATTCGCGACAGTAGCTTGGTTCGACGTCTTCGGCCAACCCGTAAGCGCCGAAGAAGTGCATCATTATCTTTTTTGGGAACGAGCCAAAATCAGTGACGTGAAACAGGCTCTTGAAAGTGATAGACGAATCGGTAAAAGTTTTGGCTTTTATTTCCTCCAGGGTAAAAGCACCAGCGTCTTACGACGCTGCCAGCGCCAGTACCGCTCGGGTAAGCTCTGGCGTCGCGTCCTGCGTCACGTCTTCATCCTCCGCAAAATTCCTTTCCTCCGTCTCGCTGCCGTCGGTAATACGCTCGCGATGGGCTGGCCGGAGAAGAATTCCGATATCGACCTCTTCGCTGTCGCCCGCAAAAAAAGACTTTTTACGACCCGTGCATTCCTCACCTTCTGGACTCAGCTTTTCCGCATGCGCAGACACGGAAAGAAAATCAGTGGCCGTTTCTGTCTTTCCTTCTTCGTAGACGACAACTCGCTCAATCTCGAACCACTCAAGATCGGAGAACAGGATCCCTATTTGGCATTTTGGGTTGTCACCCTTACTCCGATCTTCGGAAACGCCGCCCCCGAATTCTTCGCCGCTAATACTTGGATCAAGCCCTACTTCCCCAACTTCCGCTTGCGCACTACTCAAAAAAAATTCCGCCGGGCGAACTGGTTGGAAAAATTTTTGAATGGGTTGCTGGGCGATTGGCTTGAAAAACGTTTGAGGCGCTGGCAACTCGGTCGCGCCAGCAGCAAACAAAAAAATCGTGATACAAACGCCGTAGTGATCTCCGAAAGCATCCTGAAATTCCACGAAACTGATCAGCGGAAGGAGTTTCTCAAGGAGTGGCAGAAGCGGCTCAAGAACTAAGTTCGAGTTTGTTCGCTGTTACTCGCTCCGCTAAAATCTCAGCACTTCGGGTGCTTAGCTTCCCCCTTCGTCCCGCAAAGCGGGAACGGGGGACAAGCAGTTTCCGCCACAGGCGTGAGCCAGAGGCTCATCAGCCTATGGCAGAGACCCGCCTCTGGCGGGGGTTAGAGTCCGCCACGGCGGATTCATACTAATAAAACTGAAATCTTGAAAAATGTTTTGAAAACTTCGGGTGCTTAGCTCAGTTGGTTAGAGCGTCTCGTTTACACCGAGAAGGCCGGGGGTTCGACTCCCTCAGCACCCACCAACCTTCGCTCCCTCACTTTGTTCGGGAGCTACGGTTGGCTTCGCCAGCTTATTTTTCTGCGTAAAGTTCTCAACAAGAAGCGAAGGTTGCCCACCGTAGCTTCGCAAAGCGGAGCGAAGGTCGGGCACTTAAAATTCCAAATCCCAAGAACCCCGCCTGCGCTTCTCGTTTCACTCAAGCTACGGCGGGCAGGCAGATAAATTCCAATTTCTAAATTTCAAACTCTTCGAATTTGGAGTTTGGAATTTGTCTGGGATTTGCTTGCCCGCCGACTTGTCCTCCGAAGCGAAGCGAAGGATGGAAGCCTGAAAGGCGAAGGCGGGGAACTAGAGGCCGGAACGGAGTTGTACTCCGTTTCGTAACGTTTCCAGGCAATCTTGTAGATTGCCCCAGGCAGGATCCATATTTCAACCACCTGCAAACTTCAAACATTGCAGAGCCCACTACAAGTGCGCTCCGGCTTTGCTGCATTCAACCCTGGTCCCTAGAACCTATGCCCTAACCGCCTTCCCTTCTTTCGCCACCACTGCCTCGAGACTCAACTCCTTACTAACTCGTTCGGCCAAGAATTCAACTGAGCTCGGTTCACCGTGTGCACAGATGATGTGCTGGGCTCCAGATTTTTTGATATTTTCAAAAAGCTCGTCCTTGTCCGCATGCGCCGAGAAAGCATTCAAAATTTCCACCTCACACTTTCTCCGAATTGATTTACCAAATATTTTTACCTCGGGAAGTTTATCCACCAATTTCCTACCCAAAGTATTCTCGGCCTGGAAACCAACAATTAAAACCGTATTTTTGGGATCGCCAATATTATTTTTGAGATGATGGCGGATTCTTCCGGCTTCGCACATTCCCGAGGCCGAGATGATGATGGCCGGATAGTTCAGAGTATTGAGCTCCTTCGATCTTTCTACGTCGCGAACGTACTCAAGTCCCTGCATGGTAAACGGACCCTTGCCTTTCTCAATAAAGTCTTCGTAGGTCTCGGCATCGTAGTAAGCGCGGTGTTTCTTGAAAATATCAGTTGCGTTCACCGCCAGCGGAGAATCCACGAAAATCGGCATGTCGAACTTCAAGCGTCCGGAAGCGTGCAGGTCATGCAAGACGTAAACAATTTCTTGAGTTCGTTCCACCGAAAAAGCCGGAATGATGATTTTCCCGCCCCGTTTGGCCGTCTTTTCAACTATCTCGAGAAATCTATCTTCCAATTGCTTGATGTCATCGTGAAATCGATTCGCGTAGGTCGACTCCGTAATCAGGATATCCAGGTTTTTCAATTGATCCGGATCCCGCAAGATCGGTAGATTGCGCCTACCCAGATCTCCGGTAAAGCCAAGCTTTCGTTCTGTTCCATTTTCCTGGAATGTAATTTCGACCTGGGCTGAGCCGAGGATATGGCCCGCTTCGATGAAGCGTACTTTGGCTCCAGGGATCGGTTCGAATTCTTCCCCGTAATTTTTTAACTGAAAATGCCCCATCGTCAGCACCGCATCTTCCTGTGTGTAAAGGGGTTGGGGTTTTGGCCAGACTTTTTTTGCCAGATAACGCGCATCCTGCTCGTGGATATAAGCCGAATCCAGCAACATGATCTCGCAGAGATCGCGGGTCGGCGGTGTCGCGTAAATCGGTCCCTCGTAGCCGGCTTTGATTAGACTCGGCAGCGCTCCCGAATGGTCGATGTGCGCATGGGAAAGAATCACTGCATCGGCCTGTAGCACTTCTGGTGGGAAATTTTGGTTGCGTACCATACTCTCCTTGCGCCGACCTTGGAATAACCCGCAATCTAACAACAGTTTTTTACCGTTTTCGAATTCCAACAGATGTTTACTGCCCGTCACCGTTTCTGCGCCACCGAAGGATGTTATTTTCATTTGAACCTAAAGACCTAAATTAAATCTGATAAAAGAGCTTGATTCCAGCGTGAGAAAGAAAATGCCACTGCTGTCGGAAATATTTCTTTTCATGCTTGAGAATTTTACGCGAACCGGAGTGAACGAGGGTTTCGTAACCGATTCCAAAAACCTCCACGAATAGCAGTCCGACAAACGGAATCAGTATGCCAACTGCGTCAGCCGCCAGATCAGAAACCTGCGGCGCCCCGAATCCGAAGGCGTCGAAAAATTCTTTCAGAAGCCCAACGATCAAAACATCCCGGAGACTCAAGATCAGGGCAACTGCTTCGGAAACATGAGCCCGAAAACTTATTCGCGCGCCTAAAATCAGTAAAAAAAGTACCGCGGAAATTTCCAGGTGTTGCCACTTGTCCGCTGGTAAAAAGCTGAATTCCAAGCTAAAGAGATTCGCTGCCGCCAGACCCAAAACGCAGCCAAATAGAATGTATTTCTTCATGGATAGCCCTTAATGAGAAGTAAATTCGTCGTAAACCGCCACTACTTCTGTCAGATTTTTCCGCGAATTGATGCAGAGAATCCGCAATCTCGAAATCAGTTCATCTCCATTCCAGGTGGAGTATTCTTTACGAAAATTCTTGTACTGTTGTGATTCCGTACAATCCGGAAATTCATCCTTCAACTCAAAAACCTCCAACTCGAGCGTGCGCGGCATCCGAGCAATCAGGACATTGCGAGAAGACAGCACAGTGGGAGTCAGTTTTGTTTTTGTTTCTTGCCCCTGCGAAAGCAGGGGTCTTTTAGTTTTTGAAAAAAATCTTAAATCTAAAATTATTCACTTCCTCTTCTCCACAATCACATCAATCAAGCCCAGCTTCCCGTATTCCTTCGCCTCCTTCGGAGAGAGGAAACGATCTCGATCGGTGTCTTTCTCGATCTGCGCAAGTGGCGCACCGGAGTGCTCGGCCAGGATTTCATTCAATCTTTTTTTGGTCTGCAGGATGTGCTTGGCATGGATTTCCAAATCACTCGCCTGGCCCTCCATACCGCCGAGTGGTTGGTGAATCATTATCTCGCTATTTGGCAAAGCAAAGCGTTTCCCTTTCGCTCCACCAGCAAGCAGGATAGCTCCCATCGAAGCCGCGACCCCGACGCAAACTGTCGAAACATCCGGCTGGATGTACTGTATCGTGTCGTAAATCGCCAACCCCGCAGTCACGTGACCTCCCGGAGAATGGATGTAGAGTGTGATGTCTTTCTTCGGGTTTTCGTTCTCGAGGAAAAGCAGCTGGGCAATCACGTTATTGGCCACGCCGTCGTCAATCGCACTGCCGAGGAAGATGATCCGATCCTTCAGCAAGCGCGAGTAAATATCATACGCTCGCTCTCCCTGGGGTGATTTTTCGATAACTGTGGGAATCAGGTAATTCCCGGACGGTTGTGCAGATTTTCTGTTCTGTGAGGGCATTTCTACTTTTTGTTATTAGGTAATTTTAGCATTTCTAAGCCTTTTTTTCAACTCCAGTTCCTTGACCTAACTCCTCAATTTTCCCCCAATCTCCTCTAAATTTGCAACTACTTTCTGCATGATCTCTTCGGACTCGGCATCCTCGAGGGTTTTTTCCGGATCGCGGATGGAGAAAGAGAAAGCGAGTGATTTCTGCCCTTCCGGAATTCCTTTCCCGGTGTAGACATCGAAGAGTTTCAAATCGCAAATCTTCTCATCTGTGGAGCTGATCGCATTCTCCACATCCTGAGCAAGTGTTTTTTCACTAACGAGAACCGCTAAATCGCGCGGAACACCGGGGAAACGGGGTAAGTCCTCTGGAACCACGACTTGGCGGGGAGCTGCTGCCAACATCGCGAAATCCAGGCAGAAAAACGCCGCCCGGGGCAGTTCAAATTTCTGCGCTACGGCGGGATGTAGCTCGGCCAACATCCCGATTTTCTTCCCGGCAATCTTCAGATCCGCCGTCCGGCCCGGATGCGCAGTCGCGGCCACCGGGACTGCCTCGGCCAGCTCCGCCTTAAATTTCAAATCACGCAATAAACTTTCCAGGACGCCGCGAACCTGCGGATAGGGCTGCTCCTCGTTCACGACGAGAGCGGCGAAGTACGTGAGCTCCCCACTCTCCTCCTCCGTCTTCAAAAAAACAGTCGCAATCTCAAAAAGCCGGAAGTCTTTTTGGTTGTGAATGTTGCGGGAAGCAACATCTAGCAGGCTGGCCAGCAAACTATTGCGCAGATAACGGTGATCTTCACTGGGTGGATTTTTTAGCCGCACCGCCCGCTCCAGCTTTTGATTGGCGTCTTTCAATAACTTTTCGGAAACGAGGGCTAGCGTACAGGTTTCATGAAAACCGTAACCTACCATCGCATCGCGCGACTCATCGGCCAGTTCCCGCGCCCGATCCCGCTCCGGCGACTCCATTTGAATACGCGGAAAATCGCTAGGCAAATCCGCATAGCCCAGGTGCCGGATAACTTCTTCGATCAAATCATCTTCCTGCTCGATATCTCTGCCCGCCCGGAAACTCGGAACCGTAACTTCCAGTTCCCCACTGGCGCCGACAACCTTGAATTCCAGCGCCGTGAGAATTTCCTTGGCTTTTTCCTCCTTCACCGCGACTCCCAATTTTTTGCTTAATTTAGCTAAGGAAAGTTTAATCACGCGTTTTTTTGTTTCGAAATTTTTCACATCAGCCGCCGCCTCGATTTTCAACTCCGGACAAGTTTCCCGCAGAATCTCGACTGCGCGGGCAATTGCTTTCGGGGGCAGCTCCGGATCTAAACGTTTCTCGAAACGCAACGACGATTCACTCCGCAGTCCCAACTTGATCGAAGTTCTCCGCACGCTTACCGCGTCGAAAGTAGCCGCCTCGAGAATAATCTCCGTGGTTTTTTCATCCACTTCCGAATTTTCTCCGCCCATCACGCCCGCCAGTGCCACTGGCTTGTCCGCGTCGGCGATAACCAACATTTCCTCGCTCAGTTTCCGCTCTTCCCCGTCCAGCGTCTTCATCTTCTCCCCCTGCTTGGCCCGGCGAACGATAATCCAGCCGCCCTTCAAGTTCCACGCATCGAACGCATGCATCGGCTCCCCCAGCTCCAGCATCACGTAGTTCGTCGTGTCGACAATGTTATTGATCGCCCGCACTCCACATACCTCTAAGCGATCCTGAATCTTTTGCGGCGAAGGTTGTACTTTTATTCCGGAAATGCGCAGCGCGCAGTAACGGGGACAGAGTTTGGGTTCGGCAACCTCGACATCCACCTTCTTCGAAACTGCCGGAATAGCCAACTCGCGAGACTCAAACTTCTTCCCGAGTAAAACGGCAATCTCACGCGCAAAACCAAGCTGGCCGAATAAATCCGGCCGATGGGTAATCGCGTGGTTATCGATTTCGAAAACGACGTCGGAAGAACCGCCAGTACCAAACGGCTCGCCAACCTGCGCGTCCTTGTCTAACAGCATAATTCCTTCACTCTTCTCCGCCAGACCCAGCTCCATTTCCGAGCAAATCATTCCGTTCGACTCAACTCCGCGCACTTTTCTTTTTTCTATTTTGAACCCGCCAGGGAGAACACAACCTACTAGCGCCACCGGCACCTTCGCTCCCTCGTGAATATTTTTGGCGCCACAAACAATTTGCAGCTCTTCGGAACCAATGTCGACATGAGTCAGCTGAATCTTGTCCGCATCTTTGATCGGTTCGATTTTTTTAATTTCACCGATAACCACGTTCTCGATTCCCGCTCCGCTGCTGTGGATATGTTCCACTTCCGCCACTCTTTCGGTCAGTAACTCCGCCAAATCTTCCGGAGAAATCCCAGAAATATCTACAAAATCCGAAAGCCAGTCGAGCGAAAGTTGCACCCGGAGATTTTAGCGAAAACTTAAGAATAGAGCGAAGGATAAACAAGATGATGTCTGTCGAGTAGGGCTTGGAATCTTTCTATTCTTTGTTCTAGAGACAGTTCTTTATAAATCCCTTTTTCTTTGAACCCTTTCCAGGCATCTTGAAGTTGACTTAAATCTTCAAAAGGAACCGTAAACTCCACACCTTCTATTTTAATAAGACCAAAATCTGGAAGTGGCTCTGTACACTCTGGATCATCAAAGTCCTTACTGTCATCCCATAAAAATCCTGGCACACGGTTGATTTTCCTTTGCGGAAATTCGCCGCCTCCTTTGACATCACCATCTTTGTCGTAAAAAATAAGCCTTTGTCTTAATTCGTCTCGCAAAGATTTTGGCTGATAAGGTTCTGGAAATTCAAATCCGGCCATTTTAAAAAATTAAGGTTTGTGATTTTAACCAAAAACTCTCATTTCGCAAACTTTTGAGGTAAAATACCGTCCGTTCCCAAGTTCAAATGCTTACTGCCCTATCTCCCCTCGACGGCCGCTACGAGCAAAAGCTCAACCCGTTGCGAGAGTACTTTTCGGAGTTTGCTTTGCATAAATACCGCTGCATAGTGGAACTGAAGTATCTCGAAGCACTTGGCAACGAGGCGAAAATTAAGGAAGTTAAGAAGTTTTCGGCAAGCGAAAAAAAGTTGGTGGACAAAATTATTGCCAACTTTTCGAAGAAAGACGCGGCGCGAATTCAAGTTATTGAGAAAAAAACGAATCATGATGTGAAAGCAGTCGAATATTTTTTGCAGGAAAAACTCGCGCGAACCAGTTTGAAGAATCGCATCCCCTTCCTGCACTTCGCGTTAACTTCGGAAGACGTGAATAATCTTGCTTACGCTTTGATGACTCAGGACGCCGTGCAGAATATTTTGCTGCCGGAACTAAAAACGGTTTACGCGGAGATCTTGAAACGTGCGCGGGCGTGGAAACGCATTCCGTTACTTGCTCGAACTCATGGTCAGCCGGCCACTCCCACTACGCTCGGAAAAGAGTTTTTTGTTTTCGCAGAACGTTTACGGCGGAAAGTCGAGGGCATCAAAAATCAACCTATCCTCGGCAAACTCTCCGGAGCGAGTGGAACTTTCGCCGCCCACCAAATCGCCTATCCGGAGGTGAACTGGAAAGCCTTCGCACAAAAGTTCATCCGCGGTCTGAAACTCCAACCGAATCTCGAAACCACGCAAATCGAGCCGCACGATTGGATTGTGGAGCTCACGGACAAAATCCGCCATACGAATAACATTCTCACTGATCTCGCGCGAGACATCTGGGATTATGTTTCCCGCAATTATTTCAAGCTAAAAAAGAAAGCGGGCGAAATTGGATCCAGCACGATGCCGCACAAGGTAAATCCGATTGATTTCGAGAATGCGGAAGGCAATTTCGGTGTCGGAAACAGCCTCCTCGATTTCCTAAGTAATAAATTGCCGATCAGCCGCTTACAACGCGATCTAACTGACTCAACTGTCCAACGCAATCTCGGCGTCGCCTTCGGCCACTCCCTGCTTGGCTGGAAAAGTTTATTAAAGGGAATTTCTAAACTCGAAGTGAATAAACAAAAGTTACGAGACGATCTGAACGCCAATCCAGAAGTCCTCGCCGAAGCCATCCAAACTGTGTTGCGGAAGAATGGTGACAGCGGCGCCTACGAAAAATTAAAGAGCCTTACTCGTGGGGAGAAATTAACTTTGGAAAAAGTCCAGGAATTCGTTGATGGCCTGGATTTGCCGAAAAATGAGAAGCGAAGACTGCTCGAACTCACCCCAGCAAAGTACACTGGGATTGCGGAGAAGTTGGTACGGTAGATCAATGTTTAATCCCCGCTTTCGTGGGGACAGGTGTGCAATGGTTTTTCCCAATTTCTGCAAACCGTTTTGCTAAACTCCTTCAAGCGTAACAGAATTAAGGATTAAGGATTAAGAACTTATTGTCTGGAACTATGATTACACCCGTCCTTCACTCTTCATTCACTTCGTTCATTTCGAGCTTCGAAGGGCAAGCTGATTAAATGATTGACTATGATTCTTTGCAATCATGGTAATCAAAAAATCACATAAATCATGGTTCAAGACAAAAAATAACACTAACCCAGCCTTCGTCCTCCGGGCTACGGCGGGCAAGCACTATCCACTTCCGCCATAGGCGGATCTCCTCCAGAGGCGGATGAGCCTCTGGCTCAAGCCTCTGGCTGAAACACTACTATCTAAAGACCCAAAGACCCAAAACCTAAGAACCCAACAACCTAAAGACCTAGTCAATGCAAAATATCAAACAAATCCTCCACGAAGCTACCGACCTGATTTTGCAGGGACAACAGCATGTCGAAGAGGCTAAGTTGCGGGACAAGATTGGGGAACTGGAAAGTAGTATGGGTGCTCCGAATTTTTGGGATAATCATGTGAAGGCTGAAGCAATTTCACGGGAGCTAGCGGCGATCAAAAAAACCATAGAAACCTGGGATGAATTGAATATCGAACACGCTGATCTGTTCGAGCTAATTGAAATGACGAGAGAGGAAGATGAAAAAGCAATTGAGGAGCTGGCGAAAGCAGCCAGCGAATTTGAGAAAAGGTTAAAGGAGGCCGAAATAATGCTTTTTCTCTCCGGACGTTACGCTGCGGGTGATGCCATCCTCACCATTCACGTCGGCGCAGGTGGCGTAGACGCCCACGATTGGGCGGAGATGCTGCTTCGCATGTATTTGCGTTACGCGGAGAAGAAAGGCTGGCAGGCGGAGATTCTCGATAAATCGGTAGCGGAAGAAGCCGGCATCAAGTCCGCCACAGTTGAAATCAAGGGCGAATACGCCTACGGGTTTCTGAAAGGCGAGAAAGGCGGACACCGCCTGGTGCGCCGCAGCCCGTTCAATAGCGCGCACTCGCGGGAAACCAGTTTCGCCAAAGTGGAGGTCCTGCCGGTAATTCCCGAAAGTGGCGAAATCGAGATCAAAGCGGACGAGATCAAAGTGGAGACTTTCGGCGCGAGTGGCGCCGGTGGCCAGCATGTGAATCGCACCGATTCAGCCGTGCGGATCACTCACCTACCCAGTGCACTCGTCGTGACTTGCCAAAACGAGAGAAGCCAGGCGCAAAACAAAGCCCGGGCGCTGGAAGTCTTGCGGGGAAAATTGGCGGAGAAGCAGGCGACAGAACTCGAGGCGCGAGAACGTAAATTGCGGGGCGAAACTCCGAAAGCGGATTTCGGCGGTGATACGATCCGCAGTTACGTGCTCGACGACAAACGCGTGAAAGACGCGAGGACTGGACTGGAAACCCACGATCCGGAGAAAGTGCTTGATGGCGAGCTGGAGGACTTCCTACGTGCGTATCTTACGAGAAACGGTTAAAATTAGACTTTGGGTAATTTTAAATTTCTAATTTTAAGTTTTAAAACAATTTTAAATGACTGAATGTTTTAAAATTTAAACATTAAGATATTCGATCTTGTCTTAAAATTTGAAACTTAAAATTTAAAATTTTTTTCTTGTTACTTAATATCCAGACCGGTCTCGACAATCCGATTCTCCGCAAAAAATCGAAGAGGGTTTCTAAATTCGATAAAAAGCTGGCGAAGTTTTTGAAAGATCTCACGGAAACAACGCTAAAAAAAGATGGGGTGGGTTTGGCTGCTCCGCAGGTGGGCGTGAACGAACGGGCAGCCGTATTGAACTTTCAAACTGATTCAAAGACAGCCCGGTCAATCGTACTTGTAAATCCGGAAATCGTGGATGCGAGTATCAAGACGGTGGTAGCTGAAGAAGGCTGTTTATCACTTCCCGGCGAGTACGGAAACGTGGAGCGCTTCCAAACTGTAACTGTGAAGTTCCAAGATGAAAAAGGCCAGCAAAGAGTACTGGAGCTTGACGGCCTGAACGCGCGCGCAACGCAACACGAGATTGATCATCTAGACGGAATTCTCTTCCTCGATAAAGCGGTTGGAAAAATTCGGAAAGAAAAGGTTTAGAAGTTACCAGTTGCGAGTTCCCAGTTATCAGACTTGAGTTTTGGATTCTAGCTTCTGGCAACCGGTAACTGGCAACTCGCAACTAATAATCCTATGTTTAGCAATATCGCCAATTTTCTCGTCTTCAATCTCCTCGGTCTCGAAGTCGGCAAATTAAGCGAAAGCCTAATCTTTTTCATCGCCGATACGTTAAAGATCTTCACCCTCATGATTGCGGTGATTACGGTGATTTCTTTCATCCGCACCCTGCTACCAACCGAAAAGCTGCAGGCCTGGTTTCACAAAGCCCGCTTCGGAATTTCTCATCTCTGCGCTGCTTTCCTCGGCTCAATCACCCCATTTTGTAGCTGCTCCAGTATCCCCCTCTTCCTCGGCTTCCTCGAGGCGAAAGCGCCTACTGGTGTCGCGTTCGCCTTCCTGGCGACTTCTCCTCTGGTGAATGAGGTGGTCTTCGTAATCATGGGCAGTACCTTTGGCTGGAAAATCGCGGGAATTTACGCAGTGAGTGGGATCATCCTCGGAGTCGCCGCTGGGTTGATAATTGAAAAAATTCTTGGAAACAAGGCTATTAAAATTTCTGGCAAAGGCGAGAATATTTTCGGCACACAGGGCGATCTGCCGACAGTTTTCCGAGAACGGGTGAAATATTCCGTCCTGCGTGGGTTCAAGATTTTCCGCACGATGTGGTGGATTATCTTGATCGGAGTGGCCGTCGGGGCAGGAATCCACGGATTTGTTCCCGCGGAATTTTTCCTCAAAGTTTTGGGTGAAAGCTCGGGAATCTGGGGTGTACCTGCTGCAGTTGCTTTGGGTGTGCCGATCTATGCTCGCTCCGCTTCTATCGTTCCCGTCATCTTCGCACTCACCGAAAAAGGTTTGCAGCTCGGCACCGCGCTCGCCCTCATGATGAGCGCTGCCGGACTCTCCGCACCCGAAGCCATCATACTCAAACGAGTGCTTTCCGGGAAGACGCTAGTAACTTTTTTCGGTGTGGTCGCGGTCGGAATCGTCCTACTCGGTTTCATCTTCAACTTCCTCATTTAGTTCCGCCGCCGCCTCAGCCTCAGGAACAGGAAGCTCTTCCTCAGGCACTTCAGTTTCTAAAGGCATTGGTTCCGGAATACCGATAAAGGGCGGCTCTGCTTCGCGTTCAACGAGAATCTCGGCAGCCAGCGGAATTACGACCGCTTCTTGGTAGAAGTAACGATCTTCGGCTGTCTCGAGTACCGGGAAGCGCAACGCGGGAATGATCAGCTCTTCGTTTTCACCGTCTTCGTACTTCCAGTGCTTCATGAGCACCTCTTCCGGTTCTCCCAGTATAATTTCATTGATCTTGACTTCCGCATCTTCCGGGGGAATCCAGCCCCACAGCCCGCCTTTCTCGAGAAATCTCCGGAATAAAGCTTCATCGCTCACCGCTTCATACTCCGAAGATTGGTAGAGCTGAGTATTCAGTCCCCAGATTCCGCTAACCTTTTTGTTGCGCTGGTCCACAGTCACGTTGAGACCTTCTTCTCCTCCGCCCTGGTTATAAACAGGCATTCCCTCGATCAGCAGCGGATAGGTCACTGAAACCGACTCGGGGAAATAAAAGTCTTCCTCGGCCTCCATCCTGGCCAGCTCTTCTTTCCAGCTGTAAGCAATTTTCGGTTCTCCATAATTCGCGAGATTGATCCCAAATTGATTCACGAATTCGGCTGCTACGCGCAGAACTTCAGAATCGGTTAGCATGTCGGATTCTCCTAAACGCAGGCTGTCGTAACAGTCCGGCTCGGATTCGTAGCTGCAGTCACGGTAGGGATCGGGCCAGCGCTGATAATTTTGGCTGAGGGAAATATTGCTCTCCCTGAGATCTACGGAAGCCATATAGCCAAAATCCTTATCCTCGACAATATTGAAGTTCTGAAGTTTCGCCTCTTGGAATACGCCGAGGTCGGCAAGATCGAAATCAAGCTTCGTCAGTGAGCGCACCAGATTGCCCGTAGAAACCGCATCTTTCACGCGCCTGAGAACATTGATACCGCCAACCGGTAACGAAATATCACCTTTGTAAATAAATTTATCTACCGTGTACTCCGGAGCAGGCATGCTCATGTCCATCATCTCGGGAGCTCCGCCTCCGCCACCGCCACCACCGCCTCTTCCGAAGGCAGCTTCCGCCGGAACATCTTGCGCGAGCGAACCGAAGGCTTGTGACTCCACTTTTTCAATCCCAGTCTCGAAATCAAGACCTTTCATTAAAAAGATTTCACTACCATACTGCTGATAGCTGAAGAAAACTATGACTGCGAGAGCAGCACCCGCGAGACTGTAGATGAGTTTTTGCATTTTAAAGAGGTTAGAAATTTGTTCTGGCGAAGACTCTGAGTCTTCCGTTGTTTCACCTTTTAGCTCTTGGGCCTTGATCCTCAGTTCACTGCGTAACTGTTTTTTGAAATTTTCATCCAGAATCGCATCCGGACGCGCCTCAATCAGTTTTTTCACAAGTTTCTGCAAATCCTCTCCCATCCCCGCAAATTCGGAATCAACGGCGATCAGATCATTCACGATTTCGGTGACAAGCTTTTCCGTACTCATGAGACTAGGTTAGTAAGTTAGTAGGTTAGTAAGTTAGTAGGTTAGTAGGTTAGTAGGTTGGTAGGTTGGTAAGTTAGTAGATTTAAGGTTCCATGTTACGTGTTACGTGTTATGTGTTATGTGTTCCATGATATAAAGTACAGCTAGAAAGTCAGAGGAAGTAAAAGAAGTGTGAGAATAATTTCCTTTTTTAGATTCTTAATTGTTCGTGAGAAATCCATTTTACAGGCCGCCTCCGATTTTCCAACAATTTCAGCAATCTCAGCATAGTGCAATCCCTCCCAGACCCGCAGAATCACGATTTCCCGCTGCGCGGGTGAGAACCTTTGAAGCGCTCCTTGCACTTCAGCGAGTTGATCACGGACAGAAGCATCGCGAGCAACGTCATCTCCCGAAGATAAATCCCAGACGTCTTCAATGTTTGAGCTGATTTTCAACGAGCGATAGTGATCGGTCACGCCATTGCGCGCAATCTGGTACAACCAGGCTTGGAAAGTTCCTTTCTCCTGATCGAATGAATTAATTTTATTCAAAGCTTTGAGAAAAGTTTGGGAGCTTAGATCTTCGGCACTTTCGCGATGATGAGTTTTGTAAAAAATAAAAGCGTAAATCTTCCGCACATAGGCTTCATAAAGCTCACTGAAAATTTCAGTTTCACCGCTCTGAACCCGCGAGATAATCTCACTCTCGGTTAAGCCCATTTAGAAAATTGGAATTCCGCTAAATACTACGTGAGAATTTCGAAAAAGTAACTTAACCGTAAAGAAAAGTCCCCAGCGCAATCGAACCATTCATCATCATCCAAAGAATGTACATCGTGATCATGACCCTTTCCCGATGCGCAATTCCGTAAATCAGCATCAGGATGTTGCAGAAAAAGAAGATCGACCAAGAGGAAAGGGCGACCCCTGTCGCATTTTGATAAACCCAGATCTTGTAAGCCTGGGGAACCGCCGAGAGCGGGCCGATGATTGCCACTCCCATGGCAACCTTGTCGAGAAAGCGGATCCACTTGGGAGGAAAAAGCGGTTTGCGGACTTTGACCATTCGCCGTTGGCGGTGGAGATGGTAGAGTGCATGGGTAAGCATGGCAGGAATTTATTTGACCGCCATTATACCTCATACCCGAAAATACTGATTTTTCTTTGTACGAACGCAGCCCCGAAGGAGCCGCCTAGCTATCTCCATCGAATTTAAGCAGATTGAGCCCGATTGCTTCGTTGAATTTCCTATCCACACTCCCCTCAATCGAGATAAGAGTTGCCTCAAAAGTAGCACCCACTAGCGCGGAATCGAGATGACCACCGTAAGTACGATTATCCTGACCGCAAAAATTAACATGCAGATGTAGATAGCTTTCTCCATCCATCGAGCTAACATTGCCACAGAGTGAACTGACTTCGAATCCGCCCTTGAATTCTTGCGAATGGTATTCTTTTTTTTCGGTGTCGAAAAAGCCAACTTTTATTTGGTCCACCGCCCCGACGCCTGTAAGTGTGGCTAATTGAATTTTTTCCTTCGTACAGAATTCCTTGAGTGTCCCGACCAGCTCTTCACCTTTATCAATTCTGATTACGTAAGTGTTATCGAATTTTTGGTAGTTCATGCAGATAAAATGTTAGGGAGGATTTTTATTTACCACAAAAGGCAGAAGGGAGTTTACCCTTACCGAAAAAAGATGGAAATTTCCTCACGCCAAGATTAAAATCCTCGCACCTTGGGGCTGTAGCTCAGTTGGTAGAGCGCACGGTTCGCAATCGTGAGGTCACGGGTTCGATTCCCGTCAGCTCCACCATTCTTCGCTCGCTAGAGCGAAGAATGCCCTTCGTAGCCTCGGCGAAGAAGGGCAATCGACTCAAAATTAAAAGTTGGTCCACAGCGAGCTACGAATGGCAGGCCAGCCTTTACTCGCTAATACTCTTCACACTTCCTCTGAAAATAAGCTGTTGGATGACCACAGCTAGGACATTTTTTGGGAGGCTCTTTGCCGGTGTGGATGTGGCCGCATTTTCGGCAGACCCATTCAACTTCTTCTTTCTTCTGGAAAACTGATTCAGTCTCAAGTATCGCAAGCAACTTTTTGTAACGCTCCTCATGGTGAGCTTCAGCTTTCGCAATTGACTTCAGTCTTATCGCAATTTCCGGATGACCCTCCTGCTCTGCTGTCTCGGCAAACTCGGGATACATCGAAGTGTATTCGTAATTCTCTCCCGCAATTGCTGCTTTCAAATTTTCGGCAGTATTCTCCAGAGTTGTCGGGGCTGCGGCCTCGACTTTGATCTCTGACAAATCTTCCTTACTCTCTTTTTTGAGGTCATTGATCATTCGAAAAAGCCACTTGGCGTGTTCACGCTCCTGCTCAGCGGTCTCCAGGAAAATTGCTCCGATCTGCTCGAAACCCTCCTTTTGCGCAATTTTTGCGTAAATTGTGTAACGGTTCCGGGCCTGACTTTCGCCGATGAAGGCCTTGGATAAGTTCTGAATAGTTTGATTCATTTTTGGGAAGAGTTAAAAAATTAAGACAAGGGCCATTCTCTCATCCTTACCAGCAGCCTTCAAGTGAGCTGATTGCGGGATCGCCAAATTTTTGCCAAAATCCTTTAGCTTCAACATAAACGGAGAGGTACTCAAGTGGTTGAAGAGGCGGCTTTGCTAAAGCTGTAGGGGGGTGTATGCCCCCGCGAGGGTTCGAATCCCTCCCTCTCCGCCAACGAAACAGGTTCTCCCCGCCACGGCGGGGAGGTTCTGATTCGTGGGAGAGTGGTTGACAGAGAATCCTCCCGTAGAGGAAAAACGGTTAGTGCACTTTGGTTCGAAGTACGACTTCGAACCACCGGAACGTCTTTTGGTATTTGGATTTTGGAATTTGGAACTTCGCGCTCAAACTTCGAAATCACTCCACCACTTTTCTCAATATATTCTCTCGAATCCTCGTCGTCACCTCATAATTAATCGTCTCCCCCCATTCCCCCATCTCCTCCGCGGTGATTTCTTCTTCACCGGATTTTCCCAACAAAATAACTTCGTCTTCAAGCTTCAGCTCCGGAATATCCGTAACGTCCACCATCGTGACATTCATGCAAATCCTCCCGATCACCGGAGCACGCACACCGCCAACGAGGACTGAGGCTTTTTCGGAATACGCCCGGACGTAGCCGTCGTAATACCCTACTGGCAGAATCGCTAGACGCGTTTCCCGCTGCGCTTCGAAAGCACAGCCGTAGCCGACCTTCGAACCTTTCGGAATAGTTTTGAGCTGAGCAATTCGCGTCTTCCATGTTAGCGCCGGAGTCAGGACGATCTTTTCTTTGCGTTCAGTCGCGAGTGAGACGAAGGTTTCCTCACTCGGCCACATCCCGTACGCCGCGATTCCAATCCGCGCAATCTCGAAGTGCGTCTCATTCCACAGTAATGTTGCCGCAGAGTTTGCGGCGTGGCGGAGTAAACCTTTGTGGCCGGCCGCTTCCAGTTTTCGGCAAATCAGATTGAATTCTGCCAGCTGTTTCCGCGCATAGCTGTGGTCAGTCGTGTCTTCGATATTCGCAAAATGCATCGCCACTCCGACTAACTTAATGTTGGAAATTTTTTTAACCGCCTCGGCAAACTCAGGCGCTTCGGTTGCCCCCACTCCCTGCCGGTTCGTCCCCGTTTCAACTTTCAGATGAACCTTTGCTGGCCTACCAATCTCGGCTAACTTCTCCAAAGTCTCCCGATTGTAAATAACCAGCTCACAACCAAGCTCAACGGCTTCTTCCAGGTCATCCAAAGCCGTATAGCCACAAATATAAATCTTCCCCTTGTCCCCCGCTTCACGAAGCTTGCGCGCCTCAAAAAGAGCGTTGACTGAAAGATAATCGGCACCGGCCTTCCGAAAAATCTTCCCTGTCTCGACCAAACCGTGCCCATACGCATTCGCCTTCGCCATCGGCGCGAGCTGAACTTTCGCCCCGACGAGTTCCCGAAAAACCTGCATGTTTTTCTGTAACGCGGACTGCGAGATTTCGACCCAGATTAGAGGGTTATCTTGCTGCATAAGTTCAGAGATTTTAACATGCAAGAAGTTGATAGTCTATTCTCATCCGAAGAAGTCCCTGAACTAATGTTTACTCAGTAATGGTTTTCGGTAATAGTGTACCAGAGAGTTTGGGTAATACGATCTTGAGTAATTTGTCCCTAGCCTGTTTCTTTTCGAGAGCTGCCTCTAGC
>JBDRMN010000058.1:0-67784 GCA_043812055.1 Patescibacteria group bacterium | reverse complement strand
CGTTGCCGGGAATGCGGCAAAACCTTCTCAGAACTGATAGGTACTGTTTTCTACCGTAGCAAGATACCGTTATCCCTCTGGTTACGGGCGATTCTGGACTGGATCGTCTCCACTGGCTCAATCTCAGCGGCAGAACTCTCCCGTAGATTGGAAATATCCCATGCTTCAGCCTGGAAACTGCTTATGAAAATTAGGAAAGAGTTAACCGAAAACAATCCGGAACTACTTTCCGGCATACTGGAATGTGATGAAGCCTGGTGTGGTAAAAATGCTAATCAAGAGATTGTTTTCGGTATTACCGATCGAGTCAGAAAGCAGGTTAGGTTTAGCGCTATCTCTAACACAGATGAAAAAACATTACATGCTGAGGTTAAGAAAACAGCTGAGCCTGGATCAACCCTAAATACCGATGGCTGGACTGGCTATGGATTCGCTTCAATTCGCTATCACCACAAGACAGTAAACCACTCCAAGTCCGAGTTTGCCCGTGGAGATGCCCACACCAACACAATCGAGAGAATCTGGGGCATGTTTAAGGGGATTGTGAGGACAATCCACCATGGTATCTCCAAGAAGTACCGGAAGTATTATCTGGCTCAGTTTGCCTTTCGTTACAACCATGAACACAACTCCAATTTATTCTATTCGGTGCTCGTCAAGTTATTTTCTCCAATGTATTGTTTAATTTAACCTAAACCATAAAATCTATTTTAGGCAAGGAGGGGAGCCTTGAAGAAAAAGGCTTATTTTGCTAAAATAAGGGGATTTATAATGCAGAAACTGACACAAAAACTTCTCGGGGCTTTGTTGTCGTTCGTGATCCTGGCGGGCGCAGCCCCCGCCGGATTGGCTGACTCCGACTTCGAACCCTTTGAGAAGACTTTCGTGATTTCAGCCTACTACTCACCGTTGCCGTCTCAGCGGGTTTATTTTCGCGGGAGTTTCGAAGCCGACAAAAGATTGAACGGCAATGGCACAAACGGAGCAGACGGCACTCAGGTTTATCCGGGCATGATTGCTGCGCCGAAGAGCTATCCTTTTGGAATGAAAATCGAAATCCCCGGTATGGGTGTGGGAGCGATTCATGATCGGGGTGGGGCGATCGTCGAAGCCGGTAAACGGGCAATCGCGACATATGACCGGCTCGATGTCTGGATGGGTAAGGGTGAGGAAGGTTTAGCTCGCGCATTGCAGTGGGGAGTGCGTACTGTGACCGCCAAAGTTTATCCAGCCTCACATCTGATTGCGGAGAGTTTCACTTTACCCGCGATGAATCCGGTCTTTGTCGCCGATCTACAAAGTGGTGATTCGGGCGATGACGTTCAGCGCCTACAAGAAGAGCTCAAGACTTACGGTTACTACAGGAAGCCCGTGGATGGGTTCTTTGACAACGAAACTCGCAAAGCACTACTCGGTTATCAGTTGGCGCGTCGGATTGTCAGCTCAGCGAATGATTCAGGTGCCGGCATACTCGGGACGCAGACTCGCGAGAGTCTGAATGCTGAAATTTTTCAGCGCACTTGGCGACCACCCAGTAGCTTGCTGGCCAGGACCAACGCAGTTTCGGGAAGCGGCAGTGCTGTGATTGTGACGAATTCACGCTTTCCAGTGACGCTCTCGATCGGGGACAGCGGGGAGCGGGTGCGGGATATGCAGATTGCGCTAACCGAAACGGGGTTTTATGAATGTGAGATTAACGGTATCTATAACGAAGCAATGGAGGACTGTATATTTGCCTTCCAAAAAGAAAACGGAATACTTACTGATCGGAATGAACACGGGGCCGGCTACTTCGGCGAACAGACTCGCGCCACACTTATTTCTCTCCTGGGGGAACGAGATGAGAAACTCAATAGTTTGATTGCTGCCGAAATGCCAGCTGGTACTAGTCAGCCGGGTGAGAGTGGTGAAGTTGTGACGAAGCTTCAGGAAGGCTTGCAGAAGCTCGGCTATTTCGAAGGAAAAGTTTCCGGGGAATATAACGAAGCAACAGTCGCAGCTTTGGCGAGTTTCCAGGCGGCGCAAGAAATCGTTGCTTCCACGCTGAGCTACGGAGCGGGCTACCTTGGACCCAAGACACTCACTGCTTTCAAAGAGGCGCTGAAAGCCAACTTGCTTGCTCTGCCAACACTTCCGGAAAACCCCGCATGGGATCGTCCGGTTTACGTAAGCTATACACCTTCTTTCACCAAGCAGCTGGCCTTGGGTGATTCCGGTCCGGAGGTCGCGCAAGTTCAGGAGGTTCTGAAAAAGCTTGATTACTTCGATTCTGAGATTACCGGTAACTTTGGTGAGCTAACGGCAGAGGCACTGATCGAGTTTCAAATTGCCAATGGCGTGGTTGATTCTGCGACGAGTTACGGAGCAGGGACCTTCGGGCCCAGGACCAGAACCGCGCTAAACAATGCAATCAAAAATGAGGGTATTGCTTTGAAGAAAAAGGAAGATTCCCAAGTTTAGCAATAGATTTCTAAATTTGGATTAAATACTTTTACTACTCAATACCATAATATAAAAAAATTGCTTTTGTAATTACATTTGCATTTATTCCTTGAATAATAGGAATCACACCTTTCGCCAATTTTCCCGTTATACTACCTAGCCAATTAGTAACCCCTAATCCTAAATTTTTACTTTCTATTACTTCAGATTTATTATCTGCTTTAATGGCGCTTTTTAATTCTTTTATGTCGCTGGCAGGAATTCCAAATTTTTGGAGTTGTTTTTCTAAGCTTGAAATATCATTTGTGCTTACATTTACATTAGCCGTTTGGTTTATTGCAGAGCTACCGTCAGCGATGTTGCCAACATTGCCATATATGGTGGTATGAAAAACTTGTGATATCTTTTCTGGAGGAATGGATGGTTGGTTGATCGGTGCTTCACCTGCATCTGGTGCCTCAGATTCGATTTCAATTACAAAATTGAGTATTTTGTTTCTAACAGTGTCTACCAAAGCAACCATTGATCCATACGGAATCACTTTCCAAGCCGTAAAACAATTCATGTTTTGATATATCTTTTCTCCGTATAATGCAACTAAGTCTATTGGCCACTGTTCTTGAAGGTTTTCCCCCTTTGATAGTTTAATTAAGGCCTCGTAAGCAGATATTGGCTGAGCGCAATATGACTTGCTTAATGATTCTCTAAACTTTTTTGGTAAACATATCAGTGAAATATCTCCATTTCTCATTCCGCTATTAAAGGGTCCACTAAAATGACCTTTTGATTGTACTGTCAAAATTCGATAGTTTGGCAGATCATCTTTATCTTCATAACCATTTAATTCTTGATCTATCCATTTTTTAAATTCCTTATTTCCGAGACGAGCAGATAAAACCTTGCACTTCCTTAAAACAGTTGATATTTCAACTTCAGAACTGACTGCTGCGTTTTGGATATCCCTCAAAAGCGACATTTACATTTAATTTAAATACCGTATGGCAGGTTTCATTATATATCTTACTTACTTTTTTAATCTAGAATCAAAGCGCACTAAAATTATCTTTGAAAATGTGAGCTAAAATGCGAGGGAGTTTTTTATGCAGAAAATTGTTTTGATCGGTGGCGGTACGGGTGTCTCTGAACTGCTCGCTGCGTTCCGGAAAGTTCGTAGTAGCGAAGTTGTCGCGGTGACAACTGTTTTTGACAACGGTGGTTCGAGCGGGGTGCTGCGAAAGAAATTCGGTATTCCCGCAGTAGGGGACTTCCGCCGGTGTGTGTCAGCGACTGCCGGACCGATTAGTAAGTTTTTCGAGAAACGTTTACCAATTGGTCACGCGCTGGGGAATCTGGCGCTGGTAGAATTGGTGCGCGAGCTGGGTTTCGAAAAAGCTACTCAGATTTTCAGCAAGTTTGCGGAAGCAGCGGTGTTGCCAGTTTCATTTTCGAATTCGCAACTGGTTGGGAAGCTTGAGAGCGGTGCAAAAATCCGAGGCGAGAATAAATTCGATCATCCGCCACAGAAATTTAAGAATGAAAAAATCGTAGGAATCTCACTTCAACCTGGAGCGAAACTGAATCCGCAGATTAAGAAGTTATTAAAACAGGCTGACAAAATTGTGCTGGGACCGGGAAGCTTGTTTGGGAGCTTGCTGGTGCATTTCGCGGTGGCCGGCTTTACCGCGGCGTTTAAGCAATCCCGGGCACAGAAAATCCTCGTCTTGCCTGCTACTCGTGAGTTTGGTTATCGCAACGAGGGAGCCTCTGAAATTGCCGCGCGCTTTCCGGTTGAGTTCGATCAAGTTTTGCGGCCAACGAAAGGCTCCAAAAAGTGGAACTCTGTTTCACTCATTCGTAAAATCGTTTAGGTGGTGGGATAGACTATCTTATCCAACCCCCTGAAGGGTGGGATAGAATAAAACAAACTTCTTTTTGACTTTAGTTCTTAGATTTGAGTTTTCTACAATTCAAATTATTAACTCGATTTGCCCAACCCCCTAAATGAAAATACTTGGTCTCGATCCCGGTACGGCGACGACTGGTTTTGCCGTGGTGGAAAAAGTAAACGGAGAATTGCAGGCAATTGATTTTGGAGCGATTACAACCCGGGCCAAGACTTCTCTGGACTCTCGCCTGGTCGAGATCGCGGACAATTTGAGTGAGTTAATTGTTCTACATGAGCCGGACTTGGTGGCAATCGAATCGCTCTTCTTTTTTAAAAACCAAAAAACCGCATTTGCGGTAGCCCAGGCCCGGGGAGCGGTGCTACTTACGGTTGCTCGCTACAAGCTGCCGATAGTGGAGCTCACCCCTTTGCAGGTGAAGCAAGCAGTCACCGGTTATGGTCGGGCAGACAAAAAGCAGATTCAGCAAATGGTTAAGGAAATTTACGGACTCGACAAAATTCCGAAACCAGACGATGCAGCGGACGCGCTGGCAATAGCGTTCGCAGCTAGCTGAGGTTGGCTGCTCGCGTTCGAATTGTTCTACCACTCGCTCCACTCGCTTGTTCTAATTGTTTTTTGGCAGGTTGCTGAATTCCGCAAATAAGAGAAGCGGTGCATTAGAACACTTAGAACATCTCGAACAATTAGAACAACACCTAGCTGATTTTTACGATCTTGTACTTCAACTCTCCGGCTGGAGCTTGTACCGTCACTTCGGCGCCCTGTTCTTGGTCGATGATCGCAGCGCCGATGGGACTTTCGTTGGAAATTTTGGCCTCAGCTGGGTTGGCCTCAGTCGCTCCCACGATCGTGTAAGTCGCCGCTTCGTCTCTGTCGGTAAGGTTTTGAATTTTCACCGTGGAGCCAATTTTCACCAGCTTGCCACTGCTTTTCTTTTCGGTAATGATCTTGGCTGTTTTGATCTTCCTCCTGAGTTCGGCAATTCTATTCTCGACCAGGGCCTGCTCATTCTTCGCGTCTTCGTATTCGCTGTTTTCACTCAGGTCACCGAAACTAATCGCCTCCTTCAGACGCTGGGCGACTTCCTTGCGCTTTATAGTTTCGAGCTGCTCGAGTTCTTCTTTTAACCTGCGCAAACCCTCTCGAGTGACGAAGGTTTGCTGACCGTCGCCAGTCCCGCTGCCGTCCTCGTCATCGTCTTCATCACCCCCTCCGCCTTGCGGGGAAGCATCGTCGTCACCGAGCGTGCTGGCGCCAGTCAGGGTCAGATCTTCCTCGGTAAGTTCGTCTTTGGAATTTTTTTCGTTAGGCATGTCTAGAGATTAGGGAATAGGGTATAAGGCATAGGAACATACAGGCGATTGGGGGATTTTAACTAATTTCGGCTAGTTTACAAAGCTCAGCCCAGCGTTCGTCCACCTCTTTCTGCAAGGCGGCTTTTAGTTCGGCGTTTTCTGGTTTTAACAAGTGGCGGAAGCGCTTCTGGCCTTTCAAGAATTCTTCAATGAGCTGTCGCTCTTTGGGCTGATAGTTAAGCTTCCATTTACCATTCTCGACCTCAATAAGTGGCCAGAAATTGGTCTCGACAGCAGCCTTGCAGATTTCCATTCCCGCTGCAGGAGCCGATTTCCAGTTGGTCGGGCAGGGGGAGAAGACATTCAAAAAGGCCGGCCCAGGAGTATTGATCGCTTTATGAGCCTTTTGCATCAGGTCGGTGTGGTTTGCCGGGGTAGCTTGTGCGACGTAGGGAATCCGATGCGCGGCAACGATGGCAGTGATGTCTTTGCGCTGAGTCTGTTTGCCGGGGATGCACTTCCCTACCGGCGAAGTCGTGGTAGCCGCTCCGAACGGTGAGGCGCTCGAACGCTGGTAGCCGGTATTCATGTAGCCCTCGTTGTCTAAACACACGAAAGTAAAGTCATGGCCACGTTCGATGGCACCACTCAGAGCCTGCAGGCCGATATCGTAGGTTCCACCGTCACCGGCGAAAGCGACAATCTTTAGTTTCTCCTGTTTGGCAGAAAGCCGACCCTTGCGTTCTAGGGATTTGCGGGCCGCATCGATACCACTCGCAACAGCAGCAGTGTTTTCGAAAAGCGAATGAATCCACGGAGTGCGCCAGCTAGTCTGGGGATAAGGACTGGTACAGATCTCCAGGCATCCAGTCGCAGTTACTACGACGATTGGGTCTGTGGTGACAGTCAGGACTTGCTTCACGATTGATCCAATCCCGCAACCGGGGCACAGACGATGGCCCCCCGCCAACCTTTGTGGGTTCTTAGTTATAGTTTTGAGATTTGGAACAAAGTTGGTCATCAGTTTTTGAAATAATGCTTGGTTGGAATTTCTAATTTTAAATTTCTAATTTCTCCATCCTTCGCCCTCCGGGCTACGGAGGACAAGTAAATAATTTTTTGAGCCATAGGCTCATCCGCCTCTGGCGGAAATGTTTTAATTTTCAATGATTTAAAGAATTGTTCACATAGGTTTACAGATTTGATTTTGGCAATGAAATTCATTTTGCCAGGGCAGAAAAAGGGAAGGCGATCAGGATGATGGACACAATGGCGAAGGCGACGCCGACGTACTGCACGGTGCTGAGTTTCTCGTGGAAGTAAAAGTAGGCGATGAGCAATCCGGCAACCATGTTAACGAGAAGCACGAGTGGAATTACGACAGAGAGTGAGGTTTGTTTGATCGCGAAGGCGCGGATGGCGTTGCCAATCGCGAAGAGGGCGATGCCCAGCAGGAGCAACCACAACTTGTCGCGCAGAGCCCACGATTTGAAAAGAAAATTACCAATAACGAAAAGTGTGGTGGCGGCGAAAATGTTTAAGTAAGCGATCATGCTCTCAAATTTACGAAGTTAATTTTTTCCGCCTTGCCGCTCGCCGTTTTTTGGAAAACTGCTTCGGCGTCGGCCGGGGAGAACTGTCGCTGACCAATTCCGTAAACGAAGTTGCGAGTTTCCAGTTTCCAGTTTCCAGAATGGAGAGCTGAATTAATCTCGTTGAAAAGCGGACCACCGAAGGCACCGCTCGGCATCGTGCGGTCAAGAATGGCAACATTTTTGGCACCCTTCAGGGCTTTCCCAATCTCCTCGGCCGGGAAGGGGCGGAAGGTTCGGACGCGGACCAGCCCAACTTTTTTGCCCTGGTTCCGCAGTTTCTGCACAGCCTTCTTTACAGCTCCAACTGCCGAGCCTATGATCACGACGATGATTTCCGCACCTTGCGTTTCGAACTCTTCCAGATGGCTACCATAGTCACGTTTCGAAATTTTCTCGAATTGTTTACCGACAGCGGTGATTGTCTTCCGTGAATTCTCCAGGCCTTCATGCTGACCGCGGCGAATTTCGAAAAAGTATTCGGGATTGGCATAAGCGCCAAAAGTTTTCGGATTCTCAAAATCAAAAAGGGAATCAGCAGCTTTTGGTTTACCGATGAATTTCTGCACGTCCGTATCTTTCAAAATTTCCACGTTGGTCGTTAGATGACTCGTTTCGAAACCGTCGAAACAGACCATCACGGGTGTGCGTACTTTTTCATTCTCCGCAATCGGAAAACTTTGGACCATCAGGTCATAGACCTCCTGGGGGGAGTCCGCGAAGAGCTGAATCCAGCCAGTATCACGCTCACTCATGCTATCCCCGTGATCGCCGTGAATCGAAAGCGGAGAAGAAAGCGCGCGATTCGCGTTTGCTAACACGATTGGTAAACGCAAGCCACTCGCGTTGAAAAGCACTTCGTGCATTAAAGCCAAACCTTGGCTGGCGGTGGCAGTCATTGCGCGGGCGCCACTAGCAGCTGTGCCGATACAGGCGGACAGCGCCGAGTGTTCGCTCTCGACAGGGACGAATTCAGTCTCAACTTCACCGTTGGCGACAAATTCCGAGAACTTCTCCGGAATCGTCGTCGACGGTGTGATCGGATACGCCGCGACTACATCAGGATTGATCTGCTTCATCGCATGGGCGACGGCTTCATTACCCGTTAGGACGCGATGTGTGGTGTTTGGTGACACGACTTATTTACTTAAGGCGATGTAATTTTAAATTTTAAGTTTTAAGTTTTAAAACAATTTTTAATATTTCAATGCTTTAATTTTTTAAACCAGCTATAGATGTAGATTTATTTTTAAATAGGCGAGTTTGGAAAATTAATAAATTGGTAAATTGGAAATTGTTTAGAAATTGGAAATTGAAATCGTCAGATTTCCGAGTTTTTCTTAGAAACAATTTTCAGACTGTTTGGCTTGGTGGGGCAGGCGCCGACACAGAGTGCGCAGGCGGTGCATTTGTCCGCAGCCACACCGTTCATCTCTCCCTGCGGGTCAATCTTAATCGCATCGTGGGGACAGACCGGCCAGCAGAGGTTGCAGTTGATGCAGGTTTGTTGGTTCCACTCGCAGGTTTGCTGGCTCCAGTTCCCGGTGTCATATTCTTTCGAATTACCAGAATCTTTGATCGTTCCTGCGAGCGGGGTTTGCTGCCAGCCAGGAAGCTTTTGGCAAACTTTTTCGTTCTTAGCTGACTGCGCTGTCGTGATCTTCCGGACTTCTTGAAAGCCACGCTGAAACGCGTGCAAGTTTCCTTTTACAATTCCCGGAGGCAGATGAGCGGCAAGGTATTGTTCGAGATCTTTTGCAAAGCCAGCAGCACTCGCCAGTTTCAAGATGTTTACCAGCGCTCCCAAAATCGGCACATTCGGGATGTCTTTGCCAATTTCTTTGACCGTGATTGCGCTCGCGTCAACCGAAAAGACTTCTGCCTTGGTAGGAAGTTTTAGCGACTTCTGAGCAGTGTTTACCAGCAACTTTCCTTGTGCCGAGAGACCAGCGAGCAGTTCACTACTGGCAATTTCACAGCTGGTTACGAGAGTTGGATCTAGCAAAACAACCGCATCAACTTCCCGCGGGTGACTCACGTCCGCGACTCTTTCTTCAGAGATTCGGTTAAAAACTACCACGGGAGCACCGCGTTTTTCCGCTCCAAAATCAGGAAAACTCTGCACTTGTTTTCCGTGTTTTCCCAGTATTTCGGCCAGGGCCGTGGCAGCTGTTATCGCACCTTGACCGGCGCGGGAATGCCAACGAACTGTAATAGTCTTGGTCATAAAATCGACGCAAATTCTAACATTTTTAAAGGGAGAATGCTTGCTTTTTAAGCCCTTTTTTGTTAAAATAAGACGATAAATTAAATCCAAATACCAAATTATTTAATGGCGGAAAACTCTCCCGTGACCGATCCGCGCAATACTGCCCAGTCTGCATCTCCGGCAGTTGTACCTGCTTCCAAGCAGGGCTCTTCGCCAGTTCCTCAAAAACAGACTGCAGCAAGTGTGAAATCTGTAAACGCAAACGCAATCAAGGTTAAAACTGCGGCGGAAATCGAGGCAGCGAGCAAACAGAAGCAGACAAGAACGGCCACAGTTGAAGTAACTTTCAAGCCGCTTCCCAACGAAGTTGCCAAGGTGGCTCAGGTGCCCAAGCAAGCAGCAGCAGTCACAAAAACCATTCGCAATAAAACCACGGCTGAAATTGAGGCAGCCAGCAATGCGCAGTCTGCGTCGAAACTGGCAGCCCAGAGCCCGGCAGCTGTCTCTGCTCCTAAGCAGGGCTTTTCGCCAGTTCCCCAAAAACAGGCTGCAGCGAATTTAAAATCTGCAGATGCAACTGTAATTAAGACCAAAACTGTGGCAGAAATTGAGGCAGCCAGCAAACAGAAACAGATAAAAACGACCCCAATCGGAACAGTTTTCAAACCGCTTCCTAACGAAGTTACCGAAGTGGCTCAGGTGCCCAAGCAAACAGCAGCCAAAGTAGTCACAAAAACCATTCGCAATAAAACCGCAGCTGAAATTGAGGCAGCCAGCAATGCGCAGCCTGTGTCGAAACTGGCGGCCCAGAGCCCGGCAATCGCAGTGCGGAAACAGCAAGCAGTTGCCGCAAAAGGGGCCCCACGAAGCGGGTCTCCTGTCACTGCCACAACTACTCAGTCCAAGCAGGCGGTCTCGATCAGACAAATCTCAGCTGCCAATCCAGGCGCGAAGGAACTGCCAACTTTCGCAGCCACCAAAGCTGTGTCTGCGAAACCAGTACCGGCCAATCCCGGAAAGCCACAAGTGACCGGAGACCAAACTGCTACTGAGCAGTATCTCAATCACAACCAAAAAGCGACTGGTTCTTTTTTGAGAAAAATCTTCGAAAAGGCTAAGCAAACTGTCTATCCGACTCCAGGCCAGTCAGTCACCAAGAACCCTGAACAGAAAAAGTTTGTGGAAGCGGAACGAATTTATCAGCAAGGTCTGGCTAGCGTGAAGGACCTGATTTCACCGAGTTCACTCGAGATTCACTACGATCATCTCAATCTCTCGGGTGTCTACATGCGGAGCTTCTTTGTTTACGCCTATCCGCGTTTCCTCGAGACCAACTGGCTTAGTCCGGTGATTAATTTCGACGCGACGGTTGACATGGCGCAATTTATCTATCCGATTTCCTCGGATGAAATTATGCACATACTGAAAAAGAAAGTAGCGCAGATCCAGAGCTCTATCACCATGCAGCGCGAAAAGGGGAATGTGCGTGATCCGGTGCTCGAGACTGCACTTGAGGACGCGGAACAACTACGGACTGATCTCCAGCGTGGTCAGGAGAAGTTCTTCCAGTTTGGTTTTTATTTCACGGTTTACGCGGACGATCTCAAAAAGCTCGAAGCAACGACCAAGATGCTCGAGAATCAGCTGGGTGGGAAGCTTGTCCTCACGAAACGGGCTGACATCCAGGGTGAGCATGCGTTTAATTCCACTCTGCCAATCTGCGTGGATGAGCTGGAGGTGCACCGCAATATGAATACCTCACCACTTTCGACGACCTTCCCGTTCGTGAGCTCGACACTGGCAACGGATGAAGGAATTCTCTACGGGCTCAATCGTCACAATAATTCACTCATCATCTTTGACCGTTTTGCTTTGCCGAATGCCAATTCCTGTGTGTTTGCGAGTTCGGGAGCAGGAAAGTCGTATGCAGTGAAGCTCGAGATTTTACGCCAAGCGATGTTTGGCACGGACATGATTGTGATCGATCCGGAGAACGAATATGAAGCGCTTTGTGAAACCATGGGCGGAACCTATTTGCAAGTCTCCCTCAACTCAAATCAGCGTATCAATCCTTTCGACTTGCCCAAACCTTTCGAGGGTGATGATCTCAAACCAGGAGACCTCTTGCGCGAGAACGTCATTACCCTCACTGCCCTGATGAAGCTGATGCTCGGGAAGATGACTTCAACTGAAGAAGCGCTGATCGATAAAGCCTTGATCGATACTTACGCGGTCAAGGGAATTACGATGAAAGTAGAGGATCCCAACTCAGTCGCGATGCCGACGATGGAAGACTTCCACTCGGTACTCAGCTCGACGAAAGGGGCGGAAGATCTTGCCCAACGTTTGCAGAAATACACGAGCGGAACTTTTGGGGGAATTTTTAACAAGGAAACAAACGTGGATCTGAATTCGGGAGTCGTGGTCTTCTGCATCCGTGATCTCGAAGACGAATTGCGACCAACCGCAATGTTCATCATTCTGAACTACATCTGGAATCGGGTCCGCAGCGAAATGAAGAAACGCCTGCTCGTGGTCGACGAGGCCTGGATTTTGATGCAGCACGAGGATGCTGCCAAATTCCTTTTTGGTCTGGTAAAGCGGGCTCGCAAGTATTACCTTGGGATTACGGCAATCACGCAAGACGTGGAGGACTTCCTCGGTAGCTCTTACGGTCGTCCGATCGTGACCAACTCCTCGATGCAACTGCTGCTCAAACAGGCGCCGAGCTCGATGGATGTTCTGCAAAAAACCTTCAACCTCACTGACGGAGAGAAATACATGTTGCTGAATTCCGGAATGGGGCAGGGACTTTTCTTCGCGGACAACAAGCACGTGGCGATTCAGGTAATTGCGAGCTATTCGGAAAATCAAATTGTCACTACCAACCCTGAGGAAGTGCTCGCCCAGCGAGAAGCGCAGACCAAGGGTTTTAAGAACAAAAGTGAATAAGGACTACACACCTATCGCGCGCCAACTCAAGAAGCAGATTGCGGAGCACGAAAAAACTCTGCGGGAAAACTATAAAAAGATGCTTGCGCGTTATAGCCGAATTCAGAAGAGGATTTCTGTTTAGGATTGAGTTGCCAGCCCCTAAGGGGCCCCTTCGGGGTTACCAGATCCCAGTTACCAGGAGCTGATCTAGTTGGCCTAGTTCTTGATGCTGGTAACTCGCAACTCGCAACTGGTAACTAATTGCCCATCCCTACAATTCCTAGCACTAGTCCCAGACTGGCAAAGACTCCACCGATGAGCCAGAAACGCATGACAATCTGATGCTCGGGCCAGCCGAGTTTTTCGAAGTGGTGGTGCAGGGGGGCGATACGGAAAACTTTGCGGCCGAAGAATTTTTTGCTAGCGAGTTGAATAATCACGGAGAGAGTTTCAAAGATGAAAACCGCAGCGATGAAGAAAAAGGGCACGACGGAATCTGTAAGCATCGCAATCACACCGAGTGTGGCTCCCAGAGAATAGCTGCCGGTGTCACCCATGAAGAATTTGGCGGGGGGCACATTCCACCAGAGGAAAGCGATCAGCGCGCCGACAATGGCGACACAGAGGGTTGCGAGCAAAAAGAGCCCCTTGAAAAAAGCAATCACGGCAAATGAGCCGAAAGCAATTGCCAGCAAGCCTCCCGCCAGTCCATCCAGACCGTCAGTAATATTCACGGCGTTGGCCGAAGAGAGAATTACCAGGACAAAGAGCGGAAGATACCAAAGTCCGATGTCGAAATCACCAAGGCGGGGTAGGTGAATAAAACAAGCGTCGGCAATGCCATCGAGACAGCCGAGTTTAGCGAAAAACCACCAAGCCCCTACCGCAGCAAAAGCAGTCAGCCAAATCAATTTTGGACGAACCCGTAAACCTTTTTGTTTACCGACTCCGCGGATATTGAACCAGTCATCCAGCATTCCGAGGAGCCCGGCCGCGACCAGGGTAAAGAGAGGGATGTAGGTTTCGGCGCGGTTCCAGAGTGAGTGCGTAGTGAAGCCCAGTTTTTGCGGAATAAAAGAAATCAGTACCATCGTGATCACCGTGCCCCAGATCAGAACTCCGCCCATCGTAGGGGTGCCGGATTTGCCGAGGTGTAGAGAACGAAAGACCGGGGAATCCTTCCCATCTACCGAAGTATCACGGATTTGCTGGCCGAAACGATTGTCGCGCAGGAATTTGATAAAAGCCGGGGCGAATAGCATCGCTACCGTGAAGGAGAGCGCACCGAAGGAGATAATGAAGGCTAGGTTTTCAAGCACAAGTGAAAGTATAAAGTTGAAAGTGAAAAGTATAAAGCGGAAAGCCTAAATTCAAAAGTGAAAAGTATAAAGTTAAGGGCGTTAAAAGGCTGTTTTTCGGGATCTGTAACCCCGGGGTTGTGGCGGGCTACCACCGGAAATTTTCGATTGCCCAGTTGAGCATAATCTTGGCTTCCTGGAAACGGTTCGGTGAATCCAGCACAATGGCCAAAACATTATTGCCGTTTTCGTTTTGGGCGATTGCCGCGAGGCATTCTCCAGCTGCGTCGGTGGAGCCAGTCTTGAGTCCACGAATATCGAGATAAGTATTGAAAAGAATATTGGTAGAGAGCAGGTGGTGGGTGTTGGTTTGCTGGGTATCGGTGATGATGTCCCGCTGGGTGGCGGCAATCTCCTTCAGGAGTGGGTCACGCAGGACATAGCCAGACAGTAGCGCGAGATCATAAGCAGTTCCGTAATTTTCCGGATCGTCATAACCGATCGGATTGGTGAAATGAGTTTGTTGTAGTCCCAGGGCGGCGACTTTACGGTTCATTTTTTCAACGAATTCAGCGACTCCGTACTTATGTTCAGCCAGAGATAGCGCCGCATCGTTACCGGATTCCATCAAGGTCGCTTTGAGTAGGTTCTCAACCGTGATTTTTTCACCCGCCCGCAACCAGATCTTCGCGGGTGGCTGAGCAGCCGCGTCCTTGCTGACAGTCACGACTTCAGTGAGGTCGAAATTCTCCCGAGCAACGACAGCGGTCATGAGTTTCGTCAGCGAGGCGATTGCGCGCGCATCCTGAGAGTTTTTTTCAAACAGAATTTTGCCGGAGCCGAGATCAAGTACGAGTGCCGAAGCGGCATCAACGATCGGGGCCGGGCGGAGCTCGGTCAGCTGAGGAACTGGATGGATCATCAAATGCTCGAGTGCAGGGGGTGCGAAGGCAGGTTCAGCGCTGAGTCCGAGAAGGAGGAAGAGACTTTCTAGCATCTGTGAGGATACAGGATTAAGGATACAGGATTAAGAATTAAGATCAGAAACTTCTTTATCTGTAAGTTTGCGAAATTTTCCGGGTAGTAAATCTCCAAGCAGTAGTTTTTTCACCCGTACTCTTTTGAGACTCAGGACCTCGCAGCCGACTTTGCCAAAAACTTTACGCACCTGTCGATTTTTACCTTCGGTAAGAATGATCCGGGCTTTATGCTCACCGAGGGTTTTTACCTGGGTCGTCTGAGTCGGTTTTCTTTCGAGTTTCACACCAACTTCAATTTTTCTGATCCGTTCATGGGTCAAGGGAGCATCAACGGTTACTTCGTACTCTTTCTCACATTCGAATTTCGGATGGGTGAGGCGGTAGGCCAGCACGCCGTCATTCGTGAGGATGAGCAGGCCGGTCGTGTCTTTGTCGAGGCGGCCTACGGGAAAGATCCGAGGATTCTGCGGAAGCAAATCCACCACGATTTGTTTTTCTGTTTTAGTAGGAGCGCTGGAAGTGACAAACCCAAGGGGTTTATTCAGTAAATAATAAGTGAGCTCTTTTTGTTCTGCCAGAACTTTTTCCGAAACTGTGACCTTGTCTTTCTCCGGATCGACTTTTGTTCCCAGCTCCTGCACGATTTTTCCGTTTACTTTGACTTGTCCGTCCGCAATTAACTCGTCCGCTTTGCGACGGGAAGCAATGCCGAGATCAGCGAGATGTTTATTTAACCGAACTTGCATGAGGATTTATTCGGTTGCTTCTTCGAAAGCCTGCTTCACCACTTCGAGTAAATTGCTGCCGGAAGTTTTTTCTCCGTTTACGAAAAACGTTGGCGTTGAATTGACTCCATTCACAGCAGCGGTCCGTTTGTCTTTGCCGACCAGTCCTCCGTAGCGGTCTTCTTTCAAACACTGCTCGTAATCTTCCCCGTCAAAGTTTTCTCCGAAATCGTAAAGCGAGGGAAGCTTCGCGAACAGCTCTGCGTCCAAGCGGCCCTGGTTATCAAAAAGGGCACTTTCCATTTCGTCACCCTGACCTTGTTCACGGGCACACTCGAAAGCGTTTGCAGCAGCGCTACTTGTTTCATGGCCGCGGATCGGGAGGGGGAGATGACGGAATTCGAAATAAAGGCCGGGAATAGCTTTGATTTTTTTTGCCAACTCGGAAGCACTCGCACAGGCGGGACAATTGAAGTCGGAAAATTCTACGACTACCACTTTTGTATTGGCGGGCGGGGTGTCGCGCGTGAGGAACTGACTGCCTCCACAGCCGGTAAGCAGCAGCAAGGTAAAAACCAAGCTGGTTCTAAAGATTGCTTTGAGCATTTTTTCGAAATTAAGTACCGAGCCAGTTTACTCGTTAGCTCCCACAAGATAAAATCCCAGTCTGGGTCGCAGGTTCTTCCAATCTCTAATTTCCAACTTCTACTAATTTGAGTTTCTACCGCAAATACCGACCGCAGAAATTAGCCGAAATTGTAGGGCAAGATCATGTCAAACAGACTTTTCGTAATGCTCTCAAAAACAAGGGGCTCACGCATGCTTACCTCTTCGCGGGAACCCGCGGAACAGGCAAGACTTCCCTGGCTCGGATAATCGCCCGTTCGCTCAACTGTCTCAATCCAGACGAGGATGGTGAGCCTTGCAACGAGTGTGAGATTTGCGTGGACGCCCTGAATGGTCGCTTAGTTGATTTGATCGAAATCGATGCAGCGAGCAATCGGGGTATCGATGAAATTCGCGAGCTTAAAGAAAAGATTCAATTCACCCCTTCGCGGGCGCGGGTCAAAGTTTACGTGATTGATGAAGCGCACATGCTGACCAAGGAAGCCTTCAACGCTTTGCTGAAAACTCTGGAAGAACCACCGGGACACGCTTACTTTATCCTTGCTACCACCGAACCTCACAAAGTTCCCGAGACGGTTCTCTCTCGCACCCAGCGTTTTGATTTTCACCGGATTGAGAATGCCAAGATCACCAAACACCTGGCGGAGATTGCGGAAAAAGAGGGGATCAAGGCTGAGCCCGAAGCTTTGGAGCTAATTGCTAAGCAGTCGGCCGGAGGCATGCGGGATGCTGTGGGGATGCTCGAACAGTTCGGGCAGACCGGAGAAATTAACACAGCGGCAGTTGCCCAAAATCTCGGGCTGACCCGTCCACAGGCGGTGGAGGATTTTGTCTTTGCCCTGCTCTTTCAGAAACTTCCCGAAGCTCTCGAGACGATCAACGGTTTGGTCGCCGAGGGGGTAAATCTGATTCAATTCAATAAAAATCTCCTGATGCGTTTGCGAGAGATCATGCTCGAGAAGGTGGCTGAAAACTGCCTGGCGGAAGCCAAAGAAGTTCTCACCATTGTCGAGGTTTTTACTCGGACAGGGGAGGAACTGAAGAATGCGATTATTCCACAGTTGCCGCTGGAGATGGCTGTAATTCAGGTCACGTCGCTCGCGAGCGACGTGACAGGTTCCAGGTTCCCCGCCTTCGCCAAGGCTTCGGCGGGCAAGCAGGGAACCCTTCGGCAAGCTCAGGGCAAGCAGGTTTCATCCGCCTCCGCTCCGCAAGGCGAAACTACGGCGGACAAGGGTGCTAGTAAAAAGAGTGAGACCTCAGAAAAGAAGAGCCCTGCTAAATCAAAAACGCAGCCAGCTAAAGAAGTTAAAGCCCCCAAAGGGCTGAGCCTGGAGGCGGCCAAGGCGGCGTTGCCTGAGGTGATTACCAAGGTCAAGAAGTCGGCGATCAAACTAGCTTTGAAAGAGTGTATCGTTTTGCGTACCGAAGATGACAAAGTGGTGCTAGGGGTTGGTTCGGATTTTTTGATGGGTAAGCTCGAAAGTAAAGAAGCCCGAGCGGGGCTGGCTGAGATTTTTTCAGAACTATTGGGAACGTCGGTCCAGGTAGACGTCGAACGAGCAGAAATCGGACTAAAATCAAGTGCACCGGATCCGGCAGCCAGCAGTCCGGCACTGGCGAAAAAGAGTCTGGTCGAAACCGCCGAAGAACTTTTTGAGGAGGGATGGTAAACTCCTGTGTCGTTTTAAATTTTTCTAAAATGAAAAAAGTGAAGAAAAAAATTCTAGCTTCAGCTATCATCGTCCTGACTTTTGGGGCCGGTTACTTTGTTGGCACACAGCTGCAGTTCCCGGCGGAAACAGATAGTGGAGCAGTGCGCTCCGGATCATCCGAGGACGGTGTGGAGCTGGGTCTTTTTTGGGACGTGTGGCGCAAAACCAAAGAGAAGTTTGTCGACGTGGAGGCACTTGATCCAACCAAAATGCTTTACGGGGCGATAAAGGGGGTTGTGGACAGCTTGGGTGATCCCAACTCGGAGTTTCTGGACCCGACGGAAAGCGAAGAATTCCTTGATTCGTTGGAGGGCGATCTCACCGGGATTGGGGCGGAAGTTGGCACCCGGGACAACAAGTTGGTGGTGATCAGCCCCTTGCGGGGCTCACCAGCTGAAGCAGCCGGATTGCTGCCGGGTGACCATATTTTTAAGATTAACGATGAATTCTCAGCCGACTACTCGCTGTTTGAAGCGGTGAAGCGGATCCGGGGCGAACCGGGTACGCAGGTTACGCTGACAATTTTCCGTAACGGTAACCCCAAGTCTCAAGAGATCACGATTACTCGCGACTTCATTGACATCGAAAGTGTGGTTACCGAGCTACGACCGGACGGTCTGGCAGTCGTGACTGTGGCGACTTTCGCGGATGATACGGCTGAGGAATTTACGAAGGCACTGGCCGACCTGGCCTTAAAAAATCCTCAAGGTTTGATTTTGGATTTGCGTTTCAATGGCGGAGGCTTCCTCGATGCGGCGGTAGAGATGACTTCGAAGTTGCTGGCCACTGGCAACATCGTGACGATCCACGAAAGGCAAAGCTCAGACAAAACGATTGTCGTTTCGGGAGCGGCGCTGTTGCCCGAGACACCTCTGGTGGTTTTGATCAACGCAGGCTCAGCCAGCTCGAGTGAGATCATGGCGGGAGCCTTGCAGGACAACGGGCGGGCTACAGTGATTGGCGAGCAGAGTTTTGGTAAGGGTACGGTTCAAGAGCTCGTGAATAATTTCGAGGACGGTTCAATGCTGCGAATCACGATTGCGAAATGGTTCACGCCAAGCGGACGGGATGTGAACGAAGAGGGGATCACGCCGGATATCGAAGTAGAGCTTTCTCCGGAAGACTACTTCGCCAAGAAAGATCCGCAGCTCGACGCGGCGGTGGAGTTTCTAAAGACTGGTAAGGTTACTGCGGTTGAAGGTACGGAAGAGGAAGGCGAGTAATTTAAGATTGACCAAATATCGTACTACAAAATAGCGTAAATTTATGCTGTTTTGTAGTATGACGTTATAGTGTGAGTAGTTAGGAAGTTACGCCGGAACGGAGCTACGCTCCGTTTCGTAACGTTTCCGGGCAATCTTGTAGATTGTCCAACTAAGTTCCGCATATCACCCGTTAGCTGATCATTAAACGTTACGAAGCGCACTACAAGTGCGCTCCGGCTTTAAAATACTAACCGCTTTTCCTCTACGGGGAGATTCTCACCACCTCCACCTACACCAAAAAGAACCTTGGTCCTCGCTTCGCTCAGACTAAGAACCTTTTTGGTGCTCGGGAGAGGACTTGAACCTCCACGGGCTAATGCCCATACGCCCCTCAAGCGTACGCGTCTACCAATTCCGCCACCCGAGCACATAGATTTAAAGAGCCGGAAAATTTTAGCGTTACTCCTTGGTGCTTTCAAATCGTGTCGCGATTCCCGCACTCACGAAGAAGTAGAGTGCCAGTGGGGGGAAGAAGAGTGAATTTACGAATACCGAATGAGTAAGTAGGGCCGCCCCGGCAGCAAGGAAGGAGAGAGCGGCGGGGTCAGCTCGGCGGATCCAGGCGCTTCTACCGAGGTTGAGTAAAAATAGTAAAAAGAATAAAAGACCAACGGTTCCGGTACTGGCGGCAACGTTTAACAGGGAGGCGTCGGTTCCCGTGGCGGCGTGGGAATCCTCTGATGTAAAAGTTTGATGAAACTTGTAGGCGCCAAAGCCTGTTCCCAGGATCGGACTAGCTTGCCAGACTCGGAGGCCCTCCTGCCACGAATCAACTCGTAGCTGCGCCGTCGGATCGAGGACCTGTTGGCTCTCTCCTGCCAGCGAAGTAGCGGAACGGCCGAGTTCCATCACGCGTTCACCGAGACGTGGAATGCTGGCAATGCCGACCACACCCACGATCAACACAGCGATCAACAAGCGACGACTTTTAATCAGTCCCAGGATGATTCCCCCCACACCGAGAGCCAGTAAACCGCCGCGGGAATAAGTTAGCAGTAGGGCTGCCAGCAGTACTCCGGCGATGATTAGGGAGCCGACCTGCCGGGATATTTTTTTCGAACTGAAAAAATACGCCCCAGCCAAGGGAAGCAAAAAGGCAAAGGCTCCGGCTGCGAAATTCGGATCAAGCCAGGTGCCAGCTAAACGGCCAATGTGCGGATCCCAGCCGCTAGCGACGAGGCCGGCCTCGGCGAAATCGGGAATCAGCTTCAATAGGATAAATCCGCTGGCGGCGAGCAGGATTCCCGTAGCTAGCAAGAAACCCGTAACTTTTGAGATGTCCTTTTTGCTCAGGTCGCGAGCCACAAAGAGGAACCCACTGATCGTGATAAAACGCACAGAGTGCAGCGCGGCAAACTTCAGTTCAGCACTGGCCAGTTCAGGGGATCCCAAAAACAAACTGACAATAACGATTCCCCAAAAAAGCAACAGCGTTCCGTTTACGCGATCGAGAGTGATCTGTTCCTTGCGGACCAATTTGCGGACAAACCAGGTTACCAAAACAGCCGGGGCAACGAGGTCAATTGCGAGCAGTGAAATACCGAGAATTTCCCCCCGGCCAAATTCACCGAGCACGGTTACCAACAGGGCGACAATAATTCCCAGAACAGGCCAACGAAAAGTTGCTCCCAAAAAAAGAATCGCTGCGATTAGGCTGAGAGTAAGAACAGGAGCAAAGACGGCAACTGTCGCAATGGTCAGCGCCAGCAAACTGAGCGCGGTCTTGTTTCTGGTGAGCACGGACTTGATTTTAGCCTCTAAAAGGGATAATGTGGAACAGCAACTTAATTTTTTTTTATGCTTGTCCGGAAATTTGGTGGCAGCTCAATGGGTTCCATCAAGAGTCTCCGAGCTGTTACAGGCATCATCGAGTCATGCCGTGGCAAACAGGTGGTGGTTGTCAGTGCGATGAGCGGAGTGACCGATTCTTTGCTGGCAGCCACGCAGGCAGCTCTGGCCGGAAAACGGGCAACAGCCAAGAAAACCATCGCTGACCTACTGGCCCGCCACACCGAGATGGTGGAAAATGTTGTTAAAAGTGAGAAGATCCAGACCGAAGTGATAGGCTATTTTGGCAATGTGCTTGGCAAACTCTCTGTTTTTTTGAAGGCAATCGAAAAGCTCGGAAAACTTTCGACTCGCTCCCGGAATAAGATTATAGCGATCGGGGAGCGTTTGGCCGCGAAGATGCTGGCGGGGATTTTGACCGATCAGGGTTGGCCGGCTGAGCAGCTTGATCTCGAGAAAGTTATTCCACCGAAATTTAAACGGGCTGATCACGATTTTTATGTGGCCACCGAAAAGATCTTTGCTCAAAAAGTTAGGAAAATTCTGGCGAAGAAAAAGATTCCAGTAGCGACTGGTTACTTCGGCTGGGTACCGGGCGGTATGCTCGACTCGGTCGGGCGGGGTTACTCTGACTACTGTGCGGCTCTCATCGCTGCCGGGGCGAAAGCCCAAGAACTTGAGATTTGGACCGATGTTTCTGGCATTTTCACTGCCGATCCCCGTAAAGTCCCGAAGGCAAAAATCCTGGATGTAATCTCTTCAGAGGCAGCGGCGGAGTTGGCCCACTTCGGGGCCAAAGTAATCCACCCGCAATCAATTCATCCGGCAATCCGCGCCCGTGTTCCCGTCTGGATCAAAAACACCTTCGCACCACGCGATCGCGGCACCGAGATTCTTTTCCAGGTGAAGAAGCCGAAGCAAATTATGACCTCGGTCACAAGCAAGAAGGATGTTACGGTGGTGAGTATCGCGAGCTTTCGGATGTTGCTCCAGTACGGCTTTTTGGCAAAGGTTTTCGAAGTATTTGCTAAATACGAAACTTCTATCGATGTAGTCTCCACTTCTGAAGTTTCGGTTTCAGTGACGATCGAGGATCCTACCCATCTGAAGGAAATTGTGAAGGAGCTGCAGCCTTACGCGAAAATTTCCGTTCAACACAATAAAGCGATCATTTGCTTAGTTGGTATGGGAATTTACAAGCGCAAGGGAGTAGCGGGTGAAGTTTTCGCCACGCTGGGAAAAGTCGGTATCAGCGTGGATCAGATTTCTCAGGGAGCGAGCGAAATCAACATTACCTTTGTCGTAGATGAAAAAGATGCGGATAAAGCTGTTCAGGTTTTGCATAAAAAGTTTTTTGAAAACGGTAAAAGATAATGAATTATTTTTATCTGCCACTAGCGGGTTTACTGGTCGGCTTGCTCGGCGGTACGGCTGGAGTTGGTGGGGCGTTTTTACTGGTGCCAATTTTGCTCTGGTTGGGTTTTTCCAAAAATCTGGCAGTGGGGACGAGCTTTGTAAACGTTATCATCGTGGCGCTCACCGCCCTTTTGCTTTACGGTTCCAAAGGTCAGGTCGACTGGAGGGCGGGTATTTTTTTAGGAACGGGCTCGATAGTCGGGGTTTGGTTGGCTAATACCTTCATCCAACCCCACCTCGACGAAAAAACCTTCCGCTACTTTTTTGCCGCCCTTCTGGTTTTGATGGCAACTTTTATTTTATTCAAAAAATAGCTCCTTATTTCCTTAGGGACTGATTTTTTTTAATTTTCTTCAAATGCCCAAGTTCAAAGTCGGCGTGCTCGGTGCTACCGGCATGGTCGGCCAACGTTTCGTTTCTCTGCTTGACGGCCATCCGTGGTTCCGGGTTGTTGCAGTGGCAGCGAGCCCGCGTTCGGCGGGTAAAAAGTATGGTACGGTTGTCAAAGCCCGTTGGGCCGTTCCGGGTAAAAAGGTTCCCGCTGCTGTCAAAAATCTTGTAGTCTTAAACGTTAACGAGATTGAAAAGATTAAAGGCCAGGTTGACTTCGTTTTCTCCGCGCTGGATATGCCCAAGGACAAGATCCGAGATCTTGAGGATGCTTATGCGAAGGCCGACGTTCCCGTCGTTTCCAATAACTCCGCCCACCGCTGGACTCCGGATGTGCCGATGATCATGCCGGAAGTAAATCCGGAACACATCGAGCTGATCAAAACCCAACGTAAGAAGAGGGGCTGGAAAAAAGGTTTAATAGCAGTGAAACCTAATTGCAGCCTGCAGAGCTACCTCCTCGCTGTTCACGCACTGCGGAAGTTTAAGCCGACGAAGCTAATCATCACGACGATGCAGGCGATTTCCGGAGCCGGTAAGACTTTCGACACTTTTCCGGAGATTATCGACAACGTAATTCCCAATATTGGTGGAGAGGAAGAGAAATCCGAGCGTGAACCGATGAAGATTTTGGGAAAACTAAAAAACGGCAGGATTATTGAAGAAAAAAAGCTCAAAATCTCCGCCCACTGCAATCGGGTAGCGGCGACTGACGGCCATATGGCGACGGTTTCGATTGAGTTCGCGAAGAAACCGACTGAGAAGCAGATTCTCGCGGCGTGGAAAAGTTTCCAGGGCGTTCCGCAAAAGTTGAATCTACCCAGTGCTCCGAAGCCACCGTTAATCTATCTCAAGGACGACTTCCGCCCGCAAACCAGACTCGATCGTGACGCGGGGAAGGGCATGGCGGCAACTATCGGCCGTTTGCGAAAATGCCTTGTGCTGGATTACCGTTTTGTCTGTCTCTCGCACAATACCGTCCGCGGGGCGGCGGGAGGAGCAATCTTGGTTGCGGAGTTGCTGGCGAAGAAGGGGTATTTGAAGTAGCTGCTCTAATCTAAATCCTACAGACTACCTAGGTCGGCAGCCCTATCGGCTTCTTCGTGCTGTTGTTTTTTTCCGTTTCTTTCTTTCCAGGGCTAAGGTTTGCTGTTCGAGCAACCTCAAAACACCTGCTTGAATGAACTCTTTGTTGGAAAAGTCTTTCTTATTGAATTGGCCGATGCCTCCCAGGAACTTTTTGTGTTCAGCAATTGCCTGTTCAAGCTGCTCTTTTGTTTTACCCTTGGCTAGTTCTTTTCGAAATTCCAAATCTGCCAGT
The DNA here is from genome assembly GCA_043812055.1 of Patescibacteria group bacterium. Taxonomy (GTDB): domain Bacteria; phylum Patescibacteriota; class Gracilibacteria; order JAHISY01; family JAHISY01; genus JBDRMN01. The sequence continues at coordinate 43,880 of JBDRMN010000058.1, read as the reverse complement.
TTGGCAGCTTCTATTTTTCGCCAGTCTTCATTGATCAGAAGTGTTTTTAAGAAATTTTTCTCAACCCCTAATCGAGAAGCAAAAATCTTTTTTTGAATACGTTTATTCCAACCGTTCACGCTGTTGTAACGAAAACGGGAAATCCCCTTACTCAAAGATATGCTGGGCATATTTCTTTCCAGGAATTCGCGAGCATTTTCTCCCGTGTGAAGTTTGTTTTTGAGAAGTCCAAACAAACCACCGAATCCAAAAATGATCTCACTTGATAAAAGGACATTATCCACAATGCCGCCTTCGGAAAAATCGAGATTTAGTTTTTTGAGAATAGCATTGGAAATTTTCTCGACCCCCTTCTCTCCGATGAAAAAAGACAGCATGGCGATAGAGATTGCTCCAACTGTTTTGTGTAGGAATGGTCCTGGGGCGGCCTTGAAGGTAGCAGATCCAGCCTTGAGAGCGATATAGAAAGCAGTGAGTGCAGCACCGTTTTCTGCGATTGCTTCATTGCGTTGGCTGGGCGGTGCGGACTCGATGTTGTGAATAGTCAGGAAAATCATTAAGGGGGTGGCACCCAGTTTGAGAGCCTCTGTCCCGAAAGTCGCTAACCTCTCTCGGAGAATTTTTTTAGCAATCGGCTTCACGCCTTTTTGCTCACACCAGTCCGCGTATTGCCTGATTTCGGCTTCGGAAAGAATCTCTGGAGCTGGCTTTGGTTTTTCAACAACTCTGAGGTGTGGTTTTGCCATTGGGGCTAGCTCGGGAACTTTTTGTTCAGTTGTTCTGAGCTCTGGCCCGGGCCCCAGACCCACTTTTTGCCTTTTTATCTTCTCGAGATCTATTACGTTTGCGTTAGGCTCAGGAGAGGACCCTGTTTTGGGTTTTTGTGGTTTAGGATTTGCGGCTTTAGCTGGTTTGGGTTTCGGAGTTTTTTTCATGTCCTCATTTATTTTTGCGCCCTCTTTGATAATTTCGCTCTCGGAAGCGTGTTCAAAACGCTTATCGAGTCTCTGCATGTACCTTCTTGCCTCTCTTGCTTCGGTCTTAGCTTTGTCAGAAAAATGTTCTGATTCTCCTTTACTCATCCAGACCTCATTTGACATTTGGTCCCAAAAAGCCGCTCTCCTCGCGTGGTAAATACCTTTTTGGTATTCGTGACTATGCCTATTGGCCCTGTCGGTGAGGTGTTCAGCAAACCATCTTACTTGCCTCTTTCCCAAATTTTCGGTAACTGTAATTTTGCCTAATTTAATTTGAGACTTATAAAAATTCATAATTTCCTTGCGATAATGGATCGTTTGAAAAATACGGTGGCCGGCTTTGACTTGACCCCAGGTGGCCCCTTTGAAAGTTTCGACGGTAGTATTGCCGACCACCCTTCTAATTGTTTTGAGGGGATGCTTGAACTCTATGTCGGTAGTAAAAAGCGCTTTGGTGAAACCATAAGCCCCTCCGACTCCTGCGATGTAAGAATCGATTTTGATAATTGTTGCGGGATCTGTCCACCAAGGCTTGTCAGGATCTGCAAGCATTTCGCCAAGCCGATGAACCATTTTTTGGGTGATCTTGTAGCTAAAACAGTAAGCCTCTTTGGCGCCCTTGAGGCCAAGGAAAAGCAACTTAAAAGAGCCATCTTTCGTAATTTCCAGAACTGCCTGACCACCCTCAGCTTTGATGTTTTTGAGTAGCTCCGCAAGGTTCTCTTTAGACCCGGAGACATTATCTATCTCAAAATCTTTCCAGAGTTTTTTGATTGATTTGACTGTCTCAGGAGCACGTTTCCCCAAACCTTCCAAAGTTTTCTCGGCTCCTGCCTTGACTGTTTCAGCGGCATTCTTCGTCTTTTCAGAAACATCCTTTTTTATTCCAAAAAACTTATCAACAAGATCATCTCCAAACAGTGCTCTCGCTCCACGCTCGGCAATTTTTTGGGGCATATTGCTGCCGGCAGCGGACAACCCTAGCCATATCGCTATTCCTCCCGCAATCGCTCCCTTAGCTTTGTCCCAAAGCTTGCTGTCCTTTTTGAAAAATTGGTATAGAGCGTAAGCTCCGGCGATTAGACAGCCAGCTGCAATGTAGGGATGCTTTTGGATTTGGTCGATAATCTCTTTACCAACTTTAGTACCCTTTTTCATGATCTTATCAATGGAATCTTTTGGATTTTTCCAGTCAAATTCTTTTGCGGTTAAAACTTGAGCATAGGGAAGTCCTTTCTTAGCATCCTCTAAGATATTTTTCCAAGCAGTCACTTCTTGTAATGCGGGGTTTTCAGTGAAGTCGGCTGGCTTCAGGTTTTCCAGTTTAGCTTTCGGGTTCTCCAGGAGATGCATGATGATTTTTTCGCTTACTGCAAATTTCTGCACAAATTCGGGAGTCTCGATCTGCGCTTCGAGTGCTTCAATCTCTTTATTAATTTCCTGGAGTAGTTCAGCACTTGCTTGGCGGGATTTACGCACAGTTTCGATTTTTCCATCAAGACGGCTCAGCCTTGCTTCGATTTTTAATTTTTCTTTCAACTGTTTGCTATCCGGATCATTCTCCAAAAACTCGAGCTTCTTGGCTAGCTCTTGACGTCTTCGGTTGAGAGTTTCGATAGGGGAGGCCATATTTGTTTTAATCAGTTTTACGAATATTTTGCTTCACCGCATCCATCTTTTTTCGGAGTTTAATGACGAGGCGGAGGTTCGTGAGCTGAGCCTTGTGGGCTCGTTCTCTGATAAAGTTTTTGAGCTTAGGAAGATTGGGCTTTTGTTTGAGCTGCTCTTTAATCTTTTTCAGGGCTACCTTGAGCTTTTCGCTGCGTAGTTTCGTTCTACGCAGGGTGTCGAAGGCCCCTCGATAAGTAGAGCCAGTTTGCATTTTTAGATCATTTCATTTTACCATAAAACAGCTTTCTAATCAAGTTTCTTCCCAAAAAAGGACTTTTCGTTTAAACTGCGCGTCCGGTTGGAAGGTTAGTAAGGTTGATAAGGTTTATAAGGTTAGTAACGTTAGTAAGGAGCCTTAAGGATTATAAGGAAATTAAAACTTATAATTTAAAATTCGTAACAATGCCTCGTGGAGGAACTAAAATCACCGCCTCAGTCTGGATTTGCAGCGAATGTGGCGTGCAGACTGGTCAGACTTATCTCAATAAGGCGAACAATTCGAAGATTGAGAACCGCAAGCGTTTCTGTGCGAAATGTCGGAAACACACGAAGCAGGCGACTAAGGCGGAGAAATCCGGATCTCTGGGGTTGGCTCGCAACAAGTAGGTTAGGTCTTTAGGTCTCTGGGTCTTTAAGTCTTTGGGTGAGGGCATCCTTGCTAAAAATTGAATTTTTTGTTAAAATTAAAGGGATTTATAAGCTTAAAAAATCATAAATCTAAAATCTAAAATTAATTTGCCTGCGTGGATACTCTTCGGAATCGGGGCGGCGCTCATGCTCGGGGCGGCCAATATCCCTCAGAAATTTGCGCTGGGGGGCCTGGGTGAACACACGCTTTCGCCATTTGCTTACGGGATCATGGCCGGGATCGTGATGATCCTCGTGAATATCGCCCTACTACTTTACTTCAAAGACAACTTCCAGTTTTTTGCGAAAAAGGAGTGGAGCTTTGCGCTACTCGCCGCCCTGCTTTTTGTCGCGGGGTCGGTCTGCATCGCGCTGGGGTATCGTAGTGGCGCGAATGCGAGCCAGTTCGTGGCGCTTTTCAATACGAATACACTGGTGGCCACTGTCCTGGGTCTGATTATCCTCAAAGAGTTTGCTACTCTCACCGGTATTGGGATTGTGAAAGTAATTGTCGGAGCGGTACTGGTGGTGGCGGGGGGAATTTTGGTAACGATCTAGGTTCTAGGTTTTCTCAAAAATAAAAATGAAAATAGCAAAAACCAAACCATCGGAGATGCAATTCCGGAAGAAGTCCGCAGCCGCTTCCGGGGTGTTTCATGAGCTTCCGCAGGAAGACGGACGGGAGGGCTCGCGGATTGTCGTGATTACGGGGGGTAGTGGCAGCGGCAAGACCTTACTCGCCAACTTCATTGCGGAGAATATTTACGGCGGTGACTGTGAAGTGCTGAGCCATGATATGTATTACATCGACAAGGACAAATTTGATCCGGATTACCGCGTGGACTACGACTCACCCGAAAGCTTGGACAATGAACTTTTGGCTGAACATCTGATTAAGCTGAAGAACGGAGAGGCGGTTGATACGCCAATTTACGATTTCCAGACCAAGGATCGTTTGGAAAAAACTCTCCGTGTCGAGCCAAAGAAAGTTGTGATTATCGAAGGGATTTTGACTTTAGCCGTTCCGGAGATTCGGGAACTCGCTGATCTTTCAGTTTTCATTCACGTGGACGACGACGTGCGACTCTCTCGCAGAATTATCCGGGACTTCGTGAAAGGAAATCGAGGCGCGGTTGGTGAAGGAGGTTTGGAGGGGGAGTTCAAGTATTACTTCGAATACGTGAAACCGAATTACAAAAAGTACATCGCTCCACTGACTGATGTGGCGGATATTGTTTTGCATAACAATGCGAACACACCGGAACCAATGTTGGCACGGGCGAAGAAGATTTTGACGAAGTTTAGGGTCTAGTCTTTGGGCTCTTAGGTTTTTTGGGTCTCTAGGTATTTGAGCTTGTTAGACGCCAGCACGTTTCGCCCAACCGGTCGGGTCGTTCGCAAAGTCGAGGACTGTTTTTTTCTGCTCCTCGGGAATCTCGAGTTGCCTCACGAGGGCGGAGAAGTTGGTGAGGGTCCACCACTTGAGCCCGGCTTCTTCCAGTCGGGTCTGAGCTTTTTCGAATTCGTAAGTAGAGATGGCGATTACGCCGATGATCCCCGCCTCCAGCTCGGACCTAGCACCGGCGACGGCTTTCACGGTCGATCCGGCCGTTGAAAAGAGATCCTCGATTACCAACAACTTCGAGCCTTTTTCGATCAGCCCCTCGACCTGTTTGCCAGTCCCGTGCTCTTTTTTCTCGGGGCGGATATAGCAGTACGGTTTTTCCAAACGGTCGGCGACGAGTGCTCCCCAGGCAATTGCGCCAGTGGCGACTCCGGCAATGGCATCAAACTCAAGTTTGTTTTCGGCAATTACTTTCAAGTAGCCATCCAGGATCTGCTTGCGAGCGTCGACGAAACTTAGCAGCGCCCGGTTGTCGCAGTAGATAGGGGACTTGATCCCGCTCGTCCAGGTGAAGGGTTCAGTGGGATTTATCTTCACCGCGCCCTTGTCAAGGAGGAGTTTGGCGATTTCATCGTTGAGCATTTTTTTTATAGGTTATAGGTTTCAGGGAACAGGTTACAGAAAAAGAGCTGCTTAATAAAACTTAACACTAATTACTAACACTAACACTATCCACTAATACTACTTCTCCTTAATCACGTAGTCCCGAACAAAGACCGAGATAGCAGTAGCCAGCGGCACTGAGATAATAATACCCACGATCGGGTTGATTGTCTCGGGGAAACTCGCGCCGACCAGCATGGCAAACATGACAATCACCGGCGAGAGTCCGACAGCCTTTCTCATTACGAGCGGCACCAGCACGTTTCCTTCGATCTGTTGGATTCCGATGTAGATGGCAGCTACGATCAAGGCGAAGACAAGCCCGCCCTGGCTGAGCGCCAGGATTACCGCGGGAATGAAGGCGATCAGGGGACCGACGTAGGGGAGAATCTCGGTGAGACCGGCTAAAATTGCCAAAGTGGCGGCGTAATTGACGCCAGCGATTTTGAGAGCGATGTAGGTGAGGAGTCCGACTGAAATCATTAGGATCACCATTCCACGGACCCAGGCTCCGAATTTATCTTCGACAGCTGAACCCTTCTCGAAGATGTAGCGGTGGTAGCGACGGGGGAATAGGGCGATCAAGAAGCTCTTGATACCATCTTCATCGATAATCATGAAAAAGGCGATTACCAGCGCCATGACGAAGCTAAAGACTCCGCCAGCGATGGACTTCAGGACGGCGAAAGCATTTTGGCCAACCACACTGAGCACATCCAAACCGGCTTCAATATTCTCACGACTAAGGTTACTCTGGAGGTTAGCAAGGTAGTTTTGCAGGTCGCTGACCTGTTCCTGGATTATCGAAGTATCGATCCCAAAACCAGCCACCCAACCGAGCACGGCTTTGGCAAGATTCGGGATTTCCGTAGCGAGGATCGGAACAAAAGAAGAAATTACAATTCCGGTGATACCGATAAAGATGGTGTAGATCAAGAGAATCCCGACAGCACGGGGGATTTTCCGTTCCTGCATCTTGTCGACGAAAGGATCGAGAGAGAGGGCCAGGAAGGTGGCGATGAAGAAAAGCGCTAAAACATTTTTAATTTCCAACAAAAACCAGGCCAGGGCGATAATGCCCAAAATTGCCAGGGTTGCCCGAGTGACCGAGCCTGTCGAAATATCCACAACCGCCCGACCACCGCTCTTCTCGGTGTGGGAAGCCATTTTTCTTTCCAAAGCAAGTAGGCGGCTGCCTTCGGCTCGGTTATGTTCAGCTTCCGTCCGGAGGGACTTAATCATCCGGCGAGCCTTATTAAAAAGGTGAGAGAAATTGTCAATCATCGGGAACGTTTAATTCGAAGAGAAGATTAACGAATTCTCCGGAGGACAGCAATGTTTTTGTGAGTTTACTTAGAGATTTGATCGGGCAACAAGACCGGTTTGCTTTTAGGTTTTAAGTTTTACAATTACCAAATTCCAATTTCTAAATAAACACCAAGCACTAACTTACCTTTCGCACTCCCTGACAGTTTGGCACTGCCGTTCGTAAGAAAGCAATTACATCCTCTCCAAACTTCACGGTTCGTTCTTCGAGATCACACTGCAGTACTTAAAATTTGGTGCTTGGAAATTGGAAATTATGGTTCAGTTGTTTGTTCGATGACTATCTTTGGCTCTGGGAGCTTCACCCGGGTCGAGCTGTCGAGAATCTCGATGAAGCTTTGGCCCGGCTGAAGGCTGACTGGTTGACCGGTTTGCCCGAAGAAATGAGTACGGCTACCACTCTTGCGCCAGGTACCTTGCCAATGCTTGCCGCCGGAAAAATACCAAGCAACATCTTCTCCAGTCGTTCTCAGGTCCAACCGACCCACGTCATCAATCGGCCAGTACTCGGTAAATTGTACGATGATATTACGGGGGCGGATTTCATCACCGTTCGACGTATGTTCGACTCCTCCGATTGAGCGACGATAAGCACCACTTGCTGGATCGTAGACATAATCGACGTAATAGCTGGGCAGGCTGAAATCCAGTGAAAACTCTTTCACAGAGCTCGCCGCTGCCGGAATTTCTCCTGAGAAATCAAACCAGGGCTCCGTGAGATTGTTGTTCCACTCAAGTTTTTCGAGAGACTCACGTACCGCCGCGAGATTTACAAACAGGTTGTGCGGTTTGAGGTAGCGGAAATCGCGATAAAGGGTTTCACCGTCTTCGTCGAAATCGAGCAGATTGCTTGTCTGCAGTTGCTCCAGGGCCGCGGTACTACCACCGGCGTGAACGAAAGCTCCTCCCAGTTCCTCGGCCCAATCCACGAAGTAGGGCCGGGCGGATCTAACCGGGCCGATCTTCTTACGCTCGGAAGTGTCGAAGACAGCCAGAAAGCGAGTGATCCCCCCTTCGGTGAGGGCCTCGATCACGAGACCGGCTTCATGCAGTCCGCGCATCTGAGCCCGGGAGGTGGGATGGTTCTCGACAACGACAGAGACTACGCTTCGTTCGGTGTCGTCCGGGAGTGGCTGTCCGTCGAGCCAGGAGACTTTTTCCGGTTCGGAATCGAGCTCACGCAGCCGCTCGGATTCGGGAGTGGTTAGCTCCTCGATGGCCTTCCAAATCTCCTTCTCGTTTTCCGTCGCGGGTTGCTCAAGGCTCGCGCGGTACTCGAAATAAATCCGTCCACCCAAGATCAACAAAATTAAAAAAACAAGCGCACCGGCGATCGATAGCCAGAGCACCTTCCGTTTCCAAAAAAATGAAAAATCCATACTGTGTGTTTGCGGAGATTAGTCCTCATGCCCAGGGGACTCTTTCTTTTTGGTTTCTTTCTTCTCGTCCTTCTCGCTACCCTTTTTCTCGGCGTCGCCTTCCTTGCGGGCCTCAGCTTCGGCTTTCTCCGCCTCAGCCTCTTCCGCCACTTCTTCGCTAACCGCTCCACCCACGTCTTCAGCCAGTTCCTCCTCAATCTCCTCCTCGGTTTTTGGAGCGAGGATAGCGCAGACGATCGCATCAGCTTCTTCACCAAGCTCGTATTTCGCCGCGTCAAGCTTCAGATCGGCTACTCGGACCGAATCACCGATTTCCTCAAGCTTGCCAATGTCGACGGTGATTTCTTTGATCAAGTTCTCCGGCAGACAGCGAATACTGAGATCGTTTTTATTCTGAGTCAGGATGCCGCCGAGATTCTTAACAGCGAGGCTCTCACCCTCCAGGTGGATCGGCACATTGGTGGTGATTTTCTTCTGCATATCCACCCGCATCAGATCTACGTGCTGAAACTCATCAGTGACTGGATCGTGACTTATCTCGTGGATGAGAATCTTGTGGGGTTCAGCCTCACCTTTGATGTTTAGATCAATAATTGAACTCCCGCCGGCTTCGTGATAGATCTTGCGGAAAGTCTGGTAGTCAAGGACGAGATGGACGTTCTCTTGACCCGCGCCGTAATACTCCGCAGGAATCTGACGTTTTTTGCGGAGATCGCGCGCTCGTACCTTCGGATCGCGTTTCGTGGCGGTGAGGATGACGGGGGCAACCATTTAGGGTAAGGGGGTAGGGAGTAGTTAGTAATTAGTAGTTAGTGGTTAGGATTTGGTCTTTAAGTTCCTGGTTCGGATGTTCGGTTACTTGGTTATTTAGTTAATTGGTTAGTTGGCGAATCGTTATCTCGTTTTCGCCGGAACTGAGCTACTTGCTCTGAGGAGCGTCGACAATGAAGGGTTCTTAATTCTTAATCCTGTATCCTTAATCCTATTATTCTCTTGTTCTACTATTCCTACCAGGTTCTAGGGACTAGCCTTCAAGTGCTTAAGGGAAACAACCCCTAGCTAAATAGCCGGAGGATTTTAAACGGATGCAGGAGAAAAAACAATGATTTATCCTATTATTTTGGCAGCAATGTTGGTCCATTTCTCTTAGCCGTCCCTCTAAGCTTCCAGATTCGGTCAACTACAGCACCAGTTCCATTTATCTCTGGATTTAGTACTGGCTGCACTCCTCTGCGAGTAGATTTAAAGATTTCTTCTAGGCGATTAGAATCTTCAGGAATCAAACTGTGTGCTCTAGTGATATTTTCTTTTGGTGGTTTCATAATTACATAGTCAAGAACGAAAGTCTTTATCAATATGCTTTTAGTTGCAACTGTATTTTACAGTCCCATCTCTTTCTTGACCGCATTCACATGCCGGACGAGAGCCTCGTCTTTTTGGAGCGCGGCAGTGATGCGACGGCAGGAATGCAGGACGGTGCTGTGATCGCGGTCGAAGTTCTGGGCGATTTCGGCCAAGCCACAACCGAGCACTTCGCGGGAAAGATACATGACGATCTGACGGGCGGTGCGGAATTCTTTTTTGCGGGAGGCTCCACAGATTTCCGCTACGGGCAATTGAAAGTATTTAGAAACAAGCTCAACCAATTCAGCAGGAGTCCTGACTGAAACCTCCGTAGCGGACTCAGGGAGACCAAGTATGCGTTCCTTTTTATTGATTTTCCCAAGCATGCGGCCCAGCTCACGGATGGTTGGTTGAGTGTGGAGGAGCTCGGTTTGGGCGATGGACCAATGGAGAGCGCTTTCGAGCTCGCGTACGGATTCAGTGACATTCATCGCGATAAATTCCAGAAGCTCGGGATCGAGGATTACCCGACGCTCCTGAGTTTTGTTTTTGAGAATTTCCAAACGGGACTGGAAGCTGGGCTGCTCGATCTCGGCAACCAGACCCCAGGTAAGGCGGTTACGCAGACGGTCCATGATTTCGGTCAGCTCACTGGGAGGGCGGTCAGAGCTGAGGACGATTTGTTTGCCGCTATTGTGCAGCTCGTTGAAGATATTGAAGAGTTCAGCCTGAGTCTTATCTCGGTTTTCGAGAAATTGGACGTCGTCGAAGAGGAAAACATCGATGTCGCGATACTTCTTTTTGAATTCATCTGCCCGCAATGCCTTGGCAGCAGCGACAAACTCACGGGTAAAAATCTCGGCAGTCGTGAGTGCGATAACCTTGTTGGGGTTGTTGGCGAGGACCTCGTGTCCGATTGCGGAGAGGAGGTGGGTCTTGCCCAGCCCCACTCCGCCGTAAATCACGAGGGGATTGTAAGTCATCCCGGGAGTCCGGGAAACAGAAAGTGCTGCGGCGTGAGCGAGGCGGTTTTCTTCACCAGGTACGAAGTTGGCCAGCGTGTAGCGTGGGTTGAGCTTGGCGGAGAGGATCCCAGAATTGGTGACGAAAACTTCCTCGCGACCGCGAACTTTGTAGATTTTTTTGTCTCCGGGCTTGGCAAAGACAGCCTTGATATCAATCGTGCGAGGGTCGATGCCGTCACCGAGTGCGGCATCGACTGCGAACTCAACTTCTTTGATCTGAGGATTTTCCTCTTCGGCGGCTTGGAGAATTTTGAGAGCGTATTTGTTGGCAATCCAGTCACGGGCGAAAGTAGTCGGAGCACCGACCACGAGTGTCTCTCCCGCGATGTCGAGGATGGTGGTGTTTTGAAACCAAGTCAAAAATTTAGCCCGAGCAATGGTCGGTTCCAGACGGCGGAGAATCGAAATCCAGAGATTTTTACAATCCAAGTCAGGGAGATTAAGGATCTGAGATTTTGGGTTGAGTGAGAGAACTCGCTTGGGAACTTCAACTTACAAAAGAATTTCTCGGATTGCCATTGACCCCCCCCTTTTGGAGTCGCAAAATAGACAAAACCGGCTTGCCGATTGACTTCAAAATTATTTCTATAGACTAATAAAAATTTTATGCAGCGGATCAATTTTGTGGCTTTAGATTGCGAAACAACCGGCCTCAACTCGGAAAAGGATAACCTGATTGAGCTGGGTGCCGTCAAGTTTTCGATCTTAACCGACGAGGCTTCCTTCGACTCGCTCTTTCACTCACCCACGCGCATCCCGCAGTTCGTCGAGCAGCTCACAGGGATCTCCAATGCGGATCTCGAGAACGCTCCGAAGTTCTCGGGAAAGCAGACGGAATTTGCTGAATTCTGTCGTGACGCGATTCTTGTTGGCCACAATCTGCAGTTCGATATTGATTTTCTGGCCAGCGCCGGGCTGGATCTGAGCAGTCAGCCACAGCTCGACACCTTTCAGCTGGCCGGTCTCCTGCTCCCGCGCGGGGAAGGTCTCTCGTTGATGAACTTGGCAGCACGATTCGGTGTTGCGCATAGCGAAGCTCACCGGGCCCTGGCCGATGCCGAGGCAACCAGAGATTTGTTGCGGGCCTTCCTGGGGCTGGCCCAGAACTTTTCGCAAGCAGGCTGGCAACAAATTGCTGATTTGAAATCTACGGAAGAGAGCTGGGTGCAAAGCTTCGCCAGATTAGTTCTCGCTAATCCTAATTTCGAGAAAAAGGATTTTCCGGCTCCCGTCAAGACTGAGCAGGCTGTTTCTAACCCAAAACTACTTGAAAAACTGAAGGCGCTTTCGGTGCACACTCCCGCCCTGCTTGAGGTGATGGTATCAGCCCCAGAGTTGGTCACAACGGTGGAGGCGTTGGAGCAGCCAGCCACAATTTTTTTCGGCAGTAATTTCTCTGCCCGGGCTGCTCCCGGAGAACAAATTTTCTCGGCAACAGCTCAAGTTGATCCTGAGAAATTGACCAAGTTCCTAGCTCAAGAGCTCAGCTCGGCCGAAACATCCTTGGCGGCAAAACTAATCTTGCATACTGGTGCGAACTCACATGAGCTTAACCTGACACGCCCGGAGGGGCTGCTCTTTGACTGGGTGGGTCGAAGAGGGGAGGTTCAGCTTCCAGAGAGCAAGGTACTGACTTCCGACCACGCCAGCTTGCCGAAATTATTAGATTCTACACGGCTGACGATTATTGCCGACGCTGCTACGTTGCCCGAGAACCTTACCCGAGCTCAAACACTCATACTCGACTTGATCACTCTCGAAACTCTTGTCTCACAGCATGCTGAGAAAGTTTCAATCTGGTGGGGTTTGCTGGGGCTCTTGATTCGCGAAGCTGCTCCACAGTTTGGTCGTTTGAATCTCGCAGAATTGCAAGGACAGGCAAGTTACCAAAAAGCAATCGAGGCCGGTCGCAGTTTTCTGGCTGCCGCGCGAGCAGATTTGCCGCCCCGACTGAGCCAGGCTTTGGAGAACTTCCTGGGAGATAGCCCGGACTTTCAACGCACACTGCGCATTAACGCCTTGAATGAGATCACACTTGTGCTTGAACCGGTGACTTCTGAAATGCCGGATCTCACAAACGCAATCCTGCTCGATGCCGCTCTCGATGCGAATGATAATTTTGCGTTTGTTCGCAAAACCCTCCGGATTCCCGAAGAGCTACCTGCTGAGAAACTACCAACGGAGGGGGAGTTGCCTCAGTTTATCGTAGGGGAGGGTCTACCCAAGGCCAACACTCCTAAGTTCATACCAGCGGCTACCAAAACTTTGCTAAAACTCTTGATTGATCTTGATGGCCTCACGGTCGTTGTCTTTCCAAATCGACTGGAGGCTGGCACCTTTGCTGAGCGAGCGGCTGCTGAGACCGGGCTGCCCGTTTTCTTCCGCAAGATTCCAAGTAATGAACAATTAGCTGAATTTGACAGGGCGGTCGTGCTGCTCACGCCGGGTAGCCGCTTACTGCCGATTGCCACGCACAACTTTGTGTTGGTAAAACTGCCGTTCTTCGTTCGGGATGGTGCTGATTTCGGCAGTGAGACTCTGCCCGTCACGATGCTGCGTTTCAAAAAAATGTGGGCGGATTTCGCCACTCTGCCTGAAGCGAGGAAATTCATTTCCCTGGATCCCCGTCTGCTCGACTCACCCCGGGACTACGGTAAAGGTTTTATCTTGGCAATTCCGCAAAAGTTCGAGACGCTGTCCTGTTAGGGCGCAGTCACTTTTTCGGCTGAGGGTAGTATAAAATGCGCAGGTGAGTCCAGTCCCTTCTTTTCGGCAGCGCAGAGTTAAGCGGCTCTGGGCACGGGTTTTTCGCCGGCGTCGCCAGGCTCATCTCGAAGCGCGTATTTTTCGGGGACAGAAACGCTTAAAGGATTTGCTCACTCTGCGTCAAAAAATCCTTCTCGTGATTGTCGTGATATCGGGGGGTGCCCTCATTGGCTTCACCCACTTCTCCGGGTTTTTCGACGTTACGAAAGTTTCGGTGGCCCGTAGTAGTCTCGATCTACCCCTCAAGGAAATTGAGCTGGCTGTGCGTGAGCGGGTCTTGGGTAAAAATATTTTTTCAATCGACCGCTTGGAGGTGGATACAGCAGTACGAGAGATGCGACCGGATATCGCACACGTTCGCATTCGCAAGAAGTATCCCCGGGAAATCGCCGTGGAGGTTTTTAAATTCCCGATTGTGGCGGAGCTGCGGATTGGTACGGAGTCGGTCTTTATCAACGAAAACGGTCACCAGGTCGTCGGGGATACTCCGGATCGGGATACCTTACGTTTGCATCTCGGCGAGGGTGAGACAGTTGATTTGGAGGATCCGACCCGCCCGGTGATTTCAGTGACGCACTTGAGCTTTATCCGCGATGCCGTGTTTTACTTCGAATCGCTCACGGACTTCCGGGTGCTCAATGTGAAGTATTTCCCGGTCGCGCGAGAGCTGCACCTGAAAAGTGAGAAGAATTTCGATGTCTGGCTCGATTTTACTCAGGACTACCGGGTTCAGCTGAATAAACTTGTCGAAGCGGCGGATGTTTTGCGGATTGGCAGTCAGCGTTATGAGTATATTGATTTGCGGGTACGGGGGAAGATTTTTTATAAGGCTAGAAATTAGGGGACAGGGAACAGGTTTCAGGGAACAGGAGTTTTCAGAAATTAGGGGACAGGTGTGCGTAGAAACGTTGCGCGCAACGTTTCTACATCCAATCATCCCACCTTCGTTCTGCGTGTTCGGAACTACGGCGGACAAACACACTCCAAATTCATACTACAAAATAGCGCAAACTTACGCCATTTTGTAGTATGCTATTTTCTTAATCCTTAATCTTGGCTCTGTTTGAAAATCCGATTAGGAGTACCTAAAATCAAAATCTCTTTAACTTTCTGACAATGGCTGAAGTCACTCTGAATAATGACAATTTCAAAGCCGAAACCTCCTCCGGAGTTGTCCTCGTTGATTTTTGGGCACCGTGGTGCGGGCCCTGTCTGGCGATGATGCCGGTGGTCGAGGAAATTACTAAGGATTACAAAAGTAAGGCCAAAGTCGGCAAGCTCAATATTGATGAGAATCCGGAGACTGCTCAGAAGTTTGGCGTGATGAGCATTCCGACTTTCAAGATTCTCAAAGACGGCCAAGAGGTTGGCTCACTCACCGGGGCCGTGGGCAAGGATAAAATAGTTGAAGAGTTGGATAAAGCACTCTAAGCGTCAATGGCCAACGAAGCACCTGATCTCGAAAAGTTTTTCCGTGGTCTCAAGGATAAGGACTCCGAGGGTAGTCAGAAGTTCCGTAAAGGAATCAAATGGTTTATCGCGGCGATCATTCTCATAAATGTAGTCCCTCCACTTTTAGAATCCATTAACCTCTCTGATATGTCTGAACTACCACCTTTTTTCACTGGCATCGGCCTCCTGCCGCTGATCATCATCCTGCTGGTGATCTTTATCCGGCAGGTCAATCAATACGAGCGGGGGATTCTCTTTACGTTGGGAAAATATTCTAAGACGGTTGATCCGGGCTGGCGGATTGTGATTCCAATTTTCCAATCGCTGACAAAAGTCGATATTCGCGTAAAGGCGGTAGATGTGCCGGACCAGGAAGCGATGACCAAAGATAATGTTTCGGTACGGATCAATGCGGTAATTTATTACAAAGTGAAAGACGCAGCCAAAGCATTGATCGAAGTTGAGAATTTTCGCAACGCGACGGCACAACTTGCTCAAACCACGATGCGGAACGTAGTTGGCGAAGTCCCACTCGATGATGTGCTGGGGCAGCGTGATGCGATCTCCAAAAAAATTAAGACAATCGTAGATGAAGCCACCAATCCATGGGGGATTGATGTGAGTAACGTGGAGCTCAAAGATATCGTCCTCAACGATGAAATGAAGCGCGTAATGGGTAAGGAGGCTGAGGCGGAGCGGGAGAAACGAGCAGTAATTATCAAGGCGCAGGGTGAAGTCTCTGCCGCGGACAATATGGCCAAAGCGGCCAACACACTTTCCGCGGCTCCGGGCGCCCTACATCTGCGTACATTACAGTCAGTGAATGACCTAAGTTCGGATCAGTCGAATACGACAGTCTGGATGTTGCCGGTTGAGGCGTTACGAGCACTCGAAAAAATCGCAGATAAGAAATAGATGGGTTTTTAGGTTTCTGGGTCTTTGGGTTTTTTACGCCTTTGCGTTGTTGAATCTGGTTGGGATTGTTGGGAGTGCTGAGATTGAGTATAAAATGATGATGTGTTCCGTAAGTTTAAAATGCGTTTTGCGCGGAAGCGCGACACAAAGAAGGTTGCCCGACTTTTTCGGGAAATTGATGAAAAGCTTGATCCCCGTGAGATCAAAGACCTGATTCGGGAGAAAAAGGTTGTGGTCTTTCACCGCCGCAAAAAAATCGCAGGAGCGTTTTCCTTTGCGCTGCTGGGAATTGCGGGGATCTTATCAATGCTTTACGTTCGGAAGCTCGCGGTGGATCGAAGTTTGCGGGGCAAGGGAGTGGGTTCGTTGCTGCTGCGCAAGATCAAAGGCTTCTCGATCCGGCGCAAAGCGTTGGGCTTTTTCCTCTGGTCATTGGCTCGGAGCAAAAAGTTTTATCAGAAAAATAAACTGCGTGGGATTGGTCGGGTTTTTTGGTGGTGGAAGTGACAGGGAACAGGTAGGAACGCCCCGCCGGGGCGTTCCTACTTATTGGTGCAGAAATTTTTGTTCGGAGCTTAGAATAAGTTCAGAATTTTTAGGAGTTGCTCAGCTTTGAATCCTTCGATTGCCAGGCTTTCTTTTCGCAGGCCGGTGATCTTGCGGGAGTAGCTAAGCCCGATGCTGGGAACGCCTGTGAGCTCGGCGGCGATCAGAGAATGGAGACGCATGCCAATCACGAGATCGAACTTTTTGACTTCAGCCAAAACTTTTTCGGCGCTTTCGCGCAGGGGAATTTCTCTCCAGAGCTTGGTGTGCTTGGCTTGGCGACAGACCCTCCTCCAGCTTGCCGCATCACCCCGGCCGAACTCAGCGAAGTAAATTCGGGCCGGGAGTTTCTCGGAAATCTGGTCAAGTGCTTGCTGAAGCTCCGTAAAAAATTCTTCCTCGATTTTCGGATAGTCTCTTACTGAGACCAAAATTTTCAATCTACCCTGTTTTTCCAGCGCTTTTACTTTGGGCAGCTTGCCGGCTAACCAAAAAGCCGAATCTTTGCCCTGTTTAATTTTTTTGGCCGGGACTCCAAGCTGCTTGAACTCGGTTTCGCTAGCCTTGTCTCGCAGAGCGATCCATTCAACTTTTTTCAGACAAAAACGGGTGAATTGTTTCGCCCGGTCGCCAGTTAGCGGCCCTACGGATTGGCCGAGCAGGTAAACCGGTTTCCAAAAGTAACGGGCGACTAGGATATGGAGACCCCAGAGCAACACAGCTAACCAACTTTCTTCGTCGGTGAATAATCCGCCTCCGGGAAAAATTACCAGGTCGGCATGCTTAATTTCCTGAATACTGCGCCACCAGTTCCAGCGAAAGAAGCTTCGTAAACCACAGGGAAGCGTCGGCAAAGCGGTGACTCCGTGCCAGCGGCGCACGCTCTGGGGATTGGCAGCGAGCACGGTTACCCGCGCCTTGCGAGTGTGGCGGTCTCGACTGAGCTCATGCGTGAGTTTTTTGAGGAAGCCCGCGAGAATTAATTCATCGCCAACATTGCCTGCACCAAAATTGCCTACTAGAACAATTTTGGGCGTTGTCTTTTCGTTACGAATTTTACTGAAGGGCAAGGTTAATTTTCAATTTCTAATTTCTAATTTCTAAACGATTTCCAATGTTTCAATATTCTAATTTTCAAACTAAAGATCATCTCAAGATGACTAGTTTGGGGTTTAAAAATTTAGAAATTGGTTAATTAAAAATCGTTTAGAAATTGAAAATTGAAAATTAGAAATTTTTAGCGAATGCTGCGAGTGCGACAGTCTCTTGTTCTTTCTTGCCTCGCTCGCGAATAGTAACCTTCTTCGCTTTGGCTTCTTTCTCGCCGACCACGAGTAGATAGGGGATCTTCATAAGCTCGCCGTTGCGAATCTTTTTACTAAGCGATTCATTTGATTTATCGATTCCGACTCGTCCGCCCTTCTTCTGGAGTTCTTCCGCAAACTTTTCACAGTCTTTGACAAATTCAGCAGCAACCGGAATTAAGCGGGCCTGCTCCGGCGCGAGCCAATCCGGCAGTTCTCCGGCAGTGTGTTCGAGATAGACACCGAGGAAACGCTCCACTGCTCCGATGATCGCCCGGTGGATCATTACGGGTCTGTGCTTCTCACCGTCAGGTCCGGTGTAATTCAGTTCGAAGCGTTCCGGCAGGTTGAAATCAATCTGGCAAGTGCCGAGCTGCCAATTGCGGCCAATCGCGTCTTTTACATTGAATTCAATCTTCGGACCATAGAAAGCGCCCTCACCCTCTTTCACGCCCCATTCAAGCTTTAATTTCTGCATGGCGTTCTCGAGGGCCTTGGTGGCCTTGTCCCACACCGCGTCATCACCGATGGCTTTCTGGGGCGGCTTGGTCGCGATCATGAGCTCGTAATCCTTGAATCCAAACTTTTCGTAAACGTCGATAGTGTATTTAATGATTTCTTCGATTTCTTGTTCCAGCTGCCCCGGCGTGCAGTAAACGTGGGCATCATCTTGGACGAATTCCCGCACGCGCAAAAGTCCGTGCAATACTCCCGAGAGCTCCATACGGTGGACGATCCCAAATTCCGCCACTTTCAGCGGCAGTTCTCGGTAACTAGGAACGCGTTCAGCGAAAAGCAAACAACCTCCCGGACAGTTCATTGGCTTCACGGCGAACTCTCTTTCCTCGAACTCGGTAAAGTACATGTGTTCTTTGAAATTGTTGTAGTGACCCGACTGCTTCCAAAGCTCACTACTGAGCACAATTGGAGTTTTGATTTCGACGTAGCCCCGTTTTGCATTCTCGGCTCGCATAAAGTTAATCAGCTGGTCGTAGACGAATTTGCCCCGGGGATGCCAGAAGGCCGCGCCGGGGGCTTCGGGGTGGAAAGAGAAAAGATCTAGTTTTTTCCCCAGCTCGCGATGGTCGCGTTTGGCAGCTTCTTTTATCCGCTCTTCCCATTCCTGCAGTTCTTTGGGATCCGTGAAGGCTACACCGTAAATTCGTTGCAACTGCGGTCGTTCGCTATCGCCACGCCAGTAACTACCGGCGATCTTGGTAAGCCTGAAGGCTTTGATTTTTCCGGTGGACTCGACATGGGGTCCTTTGCAGAGATCGACGAATTCTCCACATTTATAAAAGCTCGCCTTCGTTTCACCCATTTGTTTCAGTTCGGCGATGAGCTCGACTTTGAAATTCTGCCCGGATTCTTTGAGAGATTCTTCCGCTTTATCGATTGCTTCTTCGTGTTGCTCGAACTTTAGATTCTGCTTGATCAGATGCTTCATCTTTTTTTCGATCAGCGGAAGGTCTTCTGGAATTAACGTCCTCGGCAGCAGAAAGTCATAATAAAAACCGTCCTCAATCGCCGGGCCAATTCCCAGTTTCGCGTCGGGAAACATTTCGAGTACAGCAGCCGCGAGCACGTGGCTGGTGGAATGCTTCAAAGATTCCAGATCGAGCTCAGCTTTTGCTTTGGCCATACTTTGATGAGTTTAGAAGTAACGCGGGAAATTGTCATACTTTCACGGTAAAAATAATTTGAATAAAAAACTAAAAACATTGTCATTCCCGCGAAAGCGGGAAACCAGATTATCCCCTGCGAAAGCAGGGGTCCAGAAACATGAACTTTAGTTCATGTAAGTTTTTGAGTTTTAGTTAATACATTTAGAATTACCAGCTATGTGGACAGAAAAAATCTATTACGTCTATATCTTGGCGAGCAGGAAGAATGGCACCCTTTACATTGGTGTTACCAATGATCCAGGCTTGAGAGTTCGAGAACACAGGGAAGGAAAGGGTAGTAAATTTGCGAAGAAATATAAGATAAATAAGCTTGTTTATTACGAAGAACACGGAGATATAGTTGAGGCAATTGCCCGAGAGAAACAAATTAAGAAGTGGAGGCGAAAGTGGAAACTAGAATTAATAGAAAAGAATAACCCCGAATGGAAGGATTTGTATTTTAAGTTTTACGAGGGTTGATTGTTTGGATTTCCGCTTGCGCGGAAATTTTGTCTGGGTCCCGGCTCTCTCCCTCGACAGGCTCGGGATCGGCCGGGATGACAAGTTTTTTGAGAATTTGAAGTAAAATCTACGCATGGGATCAGACAAGGCCGCCAAGAAACGCCTCAAAGCGGAGATCAAGCTCGCGAAGGCGCAGGCAAAGGCGGAAGCGCAGCAGTCAAAAGTTATTGCGCCCGAAGAAAAAGCCTCAACTGCTTTGCGTTTTGCCGAAGTAGTGCGAGGAATTATTTACCTTGTAGGAGGAGTCTCTCTGGTTTTGGCAGTGGTTTTGCAGGAGCAGGGCGTTTTCGTTGGCCTAGATAAGATCGTGGAAAATCTGATGGTACTGCGCGCAGGGCAGATTGTTTTGATAATAATTGCGCTGGCGTTATTTATTTACGGGCTCAAACACATTCGCTTGGTGAAGTAGTGCTAGTGGCTAGCTTGTTTAAGTGCGGTTATAACCCCGCGAACCTTTTTTTCCACCTCCTTAAATTCATTCCGCGGAACCGAATCGGCGACTACTCCGGCGCCCGCCTGGATGGTCGCTTTGCCGTTGGCCGCGAAGAGGCTGCGCAGATTCACGGCGAAAACACAATCCCCGGCGAGACTAAAGAAGCCGACCGCGCCAGCGTAGGGACCCCGTGGGTCGCGCTCAAGCCGTTTGATAATCTTCATTGTTTCGATCTTCGGAGCGCCTGAAACGGTGCCCATCGGCATCTGGGCGGCCAGCGCGTCGAAAGCGGTTTTGTCGTTCCGTAACTTGCCGATGATTTCACTGGCGATGTGCTGGACGTGAGAAAACTTCTTAATCACCATGAGTTTGCTGACTTTTACGCTACCGAATTTACAAACTCTACCCACATCATTTCTTCCGAGGTCTACGAGCATCATGTGTTCAGCTTTTTCTTTCTCATCCGCTAGCAACTCTTTCGCGAGCTGCTGATCTTTTTTACGATCTCCGGTGATTTTCCGTGTGCCGGCAAGGGGATAGTTTTCCACGACTCCGTTCTCGACTCTGACAATTAGCTCAGGGGAACTGCCGATCAGCTCCCGAACTGCGCTCTGCGAGCTTCCCCCTTCGTCAAGACTACGGGGGACAGGTCGTTTGGCAAGTTTCTTTCCAAACTGCAGGTAGAACATGTGCGGACTGGGATTCACCTCGCGGAGTTTCTCGTAGAATTTTAGACGGTCACCGGAGAGCTTATAGAAATACTTGCGGCCGATGACGAACTGAAAAGTGTTCCCCGCGAAGATTTCCTTTTTACCCTCGCGAACAGCCTTCTCGAAGTAGGCCTGGCTGTGGTTATTGCCGGCGGCCTTGGCCTTAAATGCTTTTTCTTTCTTCAGTGGTTGCCGGAGAACCTTCTGGAGCAGCTTGCTGCGGTCTTTGCTTAGATAGAAATAAGTTAGCTCTTTAGTTTTCTTATCGAAGATCAAACCATCGTAGTAGAGCCCGAACTCGAAGTCGGGGAAAGCTGGATGCTTCCCGAAGTTCAGACTGGGCTCGAAGTAACGCGTAGCTTCGTAACTCAGGTAACCAAACAGCCCGCCCCGGAAACCCGGGCCTTTGGGAAAGCGGGGAAGAAAAAGTTTGAGTGCTTCGTAGGGATTCGGTGTTGCGAATTTTTTCTGATCAACAATTAATTTTCCCGGTTCGGCCTGGATGATGGAGTAGGGAGAGAAGCCTAGGTAACTTTTGCGGGAGAAGTCGTCGTATTCACCGAGAGACTCGAGCAGGAAGCAAGTTTCGAAGTTTTGCTTTAGTCTCGCGAAGATTTCGAGGAGACTGAGACCTGTTTTAATTTTTTTTTTACGATAACTCAGTTTTCGCGGCTTCAGCTTTTCGGCCAATTCGAAGTAGCTCGTTTGCGCTCCCCGGGAACTTTGGAAGAGCACTTGGAAGATTTTGTCCACGTAGGCAACGGGCAGGCCCAGACTCTCGGCCAACTTTTTCTTTTCCTTGAGCAATTGTCTTTCCCGTTTCGGATCGAATACTTTCTTCCCCGAGGCCTTCTTGGCCGCAGCGATTTCCGCCGCTACTTCTTGCCGCTGAGCGAGCAATTTCAGTAGCTCCGTGTCGAGTGTATCGATTTTCTGGCGTAGATTTTTCAAACCCATACGGCTATTTTACCAGTTAAAATGCTAAAATTGTCGCCTATGCTAACTAAGAGAATTATCCCGTGTCTCGATGTCGACGCTGGTCGTGTCGTGAAAGGCGAGAAGTTTGTGAATATTCGTGATGCGGGTGATCCGGTAGAGCTGGCGAAGTTCTATGATGCGGAGGGAGCAGATGAACTTTGTTTTCTCGACATCACTGCTTCCAGTGATTCGCGGGAAACCGTTTACGAGATGGTTGAAGCAGTTGCCAAGCAAGTTTTCATTCCCCTTACAGTCGGCGGTGGGATTCGCTCCGTTGCGGATGCGAAAAAGATTTTGCAGGCGGGAGCGGATAAGGTTTCGGTGAATACTGCCGCTGTTGAGAAGCCCGAACTGATCAAAGAGATTGCCGGGGCGATTGGAAGTCAGAACTTAGTGCTAGCGATTGATGCCAAAACAGGGAACAGGGAACAGGGAACAGGGAACAATTGGGAGGTGGTGACTTACGGAGGAAGGAAGGAGACCGGGATGGATGCGGTGGAGTGGGCGAAAAAAGGCGTTGAACTTGGTGCCGGGGAAATTCTCCTGACGTCGATGGATACGGACGGGATGAAGAATGGCTTCGACATTGCTTTGACGCAGGCAGTTGCCGAAGCGGTGAATGTTCCGGTGATTGCGAGTGGTGGAGCGGGGAAGGCGGAGGATTTTGTCGAGGTTTTTGAGAAGACGGGCGCAGAGGCGGCGTTGGCGGCGAGCATCTTTCACTTCAAGGAGACTTCTATTGGATTGATTAAAAGTTTTCTTGCTAAAAAAGGGGTGCTCGTTAGAGAGGTTTGATCTGTGTGGGTGAGCTCCCAAATTTCCAAATCCCAAATCCCAAATCCCAAATAAATTCCAAAATCCAAAGATTATGCGTGTAAAATATTTGCATGAGTGAGATCAAACTAGATTTCGAAAAAATGAATGGACTAATTCCGGCAGTCGTCCAGGATATCGAGACGAATGAAATTCTCATGCTGGCTTTTCAGAATGAAGAGGCTTATGAGAAAACTGTAGAGACCGGCGAGGTCTATTTCTTTTCCCGCAGTAAGCAAAAGCTCTGGAAAAAGGGAGAGACAAGCGGAAACGTTTTGAAGGTTGTCGAAATCATCACAGATTGTGACGAAGATTCTGTGCTGATCAAGGTCGAGCACGACGAGAATCTCCAGGCTTGTCACACAGGGGAACGAACTTGTTTCTTTAAAAAGATCAAATGAATGACACTGAACGTGAACTCGCCGAAAAGCTTTATGGTGTTCTAGATCAATTCAGGAAACCCAAAAAGTTCCCGGGATCGGGCACGGCCAAAATGCTGCAGGAGAAAGACACGAAATTTTTCCAAGGCCGGGCGAAAGAAGAGTGGAAGGAATTGACTGACGAAGAGCATCGCCACTCGGATGATTTCAAGAAAGATTTTCTCCTGGAGAGTTCCCAATTTTTTTACTGGCTTTCGCTGGCCGCGATAGTGGATGGTAAAAGCTTCGCTGAATTCGAAAAAGATTTTGCGAAAGATCTGGATAAGCTCGTCAAGCTGCATGCCAAAAACAAGATTCCACTTGAGGATATGTTTAAGAAGGATCTGGACGAATGTGTGGAGAAGGGGTATCTTTGAGTGCGCTTCTTTTGCGGACACTCCCCCTGCCCAAGATGATTGAGGTACCTAGCAGTCCTAGTGTTGTCAGGCTAGCACCGTTTAGCATTGAGTTGAGAATTGCACCCGACTGAAAGACAAATTTTGTTTTTCCGAAAGCCACAGGGATTTCTTCAGGATTCGGCTTGGGATTGGTGATTGTTTGGCCTTTTAATCTGCTCAGGGCTATTGCTATGCTTTCGAAGCCTGCCGGGAACCCTCCTCGCAATTGCATAGATTCATCGTCGTTTTGAGCAGCCTTGAACATGAGTGACGTTAAAATAAGTGCACGGAAAAAGGGAATAGCCGTCTCGAGAGAATTGAATGATATTTCTGAAAAAGAACCCACCAATGCTTTTCCCGTTACTATCGCGAGCAAAGGGTAGTTTGTTAGCTTGTCTACAAAAGGATCCAGTCTTGCCCCATTACCTGTTTCCTGCCCGCTAACACGAGCTACCATACCATCAAGAACATCAAGGAAATAGTTAAAAAAATAAAGCGCTGCAGCGATCTCTTTTTGATCGATAAGATAGGCGAGCAAGACGAGGACTCCAATCGGAATTCTACTAAGTGTGATTGAGTCAGGATGGACTTTTTTGCTTAGTGCTTTGAGTGGTTTCTGGGAGACTTTATCAATCAAGCTGCGTACTCCATAAAAAATCTTATTGTAAGTTTTCTCGATAAATCCATCGTCTTTTTCGGGATTCATAAAAAGTTTGATAAACAAACTTACCTAATTCTTTTCACGTTTGGCAAATTATTTAACCTCTCACGCCACAAAGTGGTCACTTAGTGGCTCTCCCAGAACTTACTCACACTGCGGCCGAGGTGGACGCCTCTGATGGTGTTCGCGAGCATTTCAGCAATCGAGATCACTTTTACATTTTTTAGCTTTTCAAAGTTCTGGGGGATTGAATCGGTGAAGACGATTTCCTTAAACTTGGCTTTATTCAAACGTTCCTGAGCAGGACCGGAGAGCACTGCGTGAGTGGCGGCCAGGTAAATCTCCTTGGCACCTTGCTTGCGCAAAGCCTGTATCGCCGCACTAACGCTACCGGCGGTATCGACCAGATCATCAAAGAGAATTGCGGATCGACCCTTTACTTCACCGATGATGTGCTGCACTTCGGCACGGTTATGGGCGGGGCGGGTCTTGTGCAGGATGGCCAGCGAGGCATTTAAAAGCTTGGCAAATTTCTCGGCATTTTTCGCTCCCCCGGCATCCGGACTGACGATAACTGGATTCGTCAGCCGTTTCTTTTTGAAATAATCAAAGAAAAGTAATTTGGCGGTTAGATTGTCCACGGGCTTTTCGAAGAAAGCCTGAGCCTGGTCCGAGTGCAGGTCGAGCGTGATAATGTGCTTCGCTCCGGCGGTCTCGATCAAGTTTGCGACCAGCTTGGCCGAGATCGGTTCTCGGGGATCGGTGATCTTGTCCTGGCGGGCGTAACCGAAGTGAGGAATGACAACGTGAATGTACTTCGCCAGACTGCGTTTCAGCGCATCGATGATCAAGAAAAGCTCCATCAAATCTTCATTCACATTTTGCGTAGCAGTGGCTATCACGAAGCAGTTGCGGCCTCGCACACTCTCGCCGATTTGGACGTAGTTCTCCCCGCAGGAGAACTTCTTGGTCTCTATCTTTCCAGGCTTAATTCCGATTTTTCGGCAAATTTTCTCCCCAAGCGCCTCGCTGTTCCCGCCGAAGAAAATCTTGAGATACTGGAAATCGCTTTTCATAGTGCGGAAATTGTAGCACAATTCTTTCTTTCTGCACTCAAGCAAGCAAGCAAAAAGCCTCCTGCTAAGCGGGAGGCTCTTTGTTTTAGATTTTAGATAATGGCGCTTATTACTGGTCGACGCGTCCGGAGGCAACAATATCGACAAGCGCATTCACAAGTACTGCAGCTAACACGATTATAAGGATGCCAACTGCTGCGTAGATGATAATCTTCTTGGCTTTGTTGATGTTCTCGTCATTGCCGGCTGAGGTGACATAGAGAAAACCACCATAGACCAGGAAGCCGGTGGCAACCAGGCCGAGAAAGAGGAGAAACCAGTTAACGATGTTTAGGACGAGAGTCCGTAGGCCCGCGGTACAAAGACCTTGCTGCTGCTGCCACACGGTACAGGTCTTGCTGATGTCATCTGCGGCGAAGACAGGCTCTATCGCCATGGCTAGTGCAGAAACGCCGACGACGGCAACCAAACCGATGGCCAAAGCTTTGATTTTGGAGGACATGGCGGGGAGGGTTAGTGAAGAGTTACTATAAAGTTAGCAAAAGTTTAGACGAAAAACAAAAGCAAATGCAAAGTTTTTCAATCTCGTCCTAGAGCAGTCATAAAACGCAGGATATACTGGAAAAGCAGGATGAAATCGAGAAAAATCTTAATAGCACCCTCAATAGGGGTGATTTGACCGGAAAGGCTCCGAATTTTCTGAAAATCATACATTGTAAAGCCGGCAAAAACGAGGATGCCAAATCCGGAGAAAACCAGTTCGGTAGCATTGCTCCAGACACTAATTCCGAACAAATACAGGACGAAAGTCAGCAAGCTGACGACGATCATACCGATGAGACTCGCGATCAATGCCCCACCCAGGCCGCTGAGGTCGCGCTTGGTCGTGATGCCGTAGAGAGCCATTCCGCCGAACATAGTGACTGTGGCCAGCAAGGCTTTGCCGATCAGAGGAGCGCCGGCAGTGAGGGCGGTGATTGCCAGCAGGGGGACAAAAGTCAGGCCAAAAATTGCTGCGAAAACAATTAGAAAGAAATAACCCAAACGTCCCCGGCTCCAGCGCCGTGAAGTGAATACCAAGATCAAAGTTACCGCGAACATGAGGAGCATGAAGCCGGTGTTGTAGATCAGAGCAGCAGGTAAGAGATAAAAACCAACCAAAACTCCGCCCGCGGCGGCGGCGAGTGCCAGGCCAAAGAAGGCCATCACCTGCCCGAAGAAAGTCCTTGAGACATTGTTGGCGATAGAAGCTTGAGTATTTTGAAGCATTGTTCAGGATTAAGGCCGGAGAATTTTAGAGTTTTTTGAAAAAATGTTCGAATGAAAATGAGCGGATTATTTTCTATCGATCCACGCAGCTTAAAAGAACTTTGTGCGTACGAGCTTAAGCCGTCTAAATGGGGATTTTCTTGAACACAAAAAGGCCTCAGGGTACCGTTGTTGTAAACAAAAATTGTTCAAGCAAATTTGCCAGCGCCAAGCGTGGAATTTAGACTGATCACAATTTTAGAACTCCTTGCGTGCCCAAAGACAGTACTATCGTCGGTCTCGATATCGGAACTCACCGTATCCGTACGGTGATTGCCAGTACTGACGAAAAAGAAGTTTTGCCGAATGTTCTGGGTGCGGGAGTATCTCCTTCGGCAGGCCTTCGAAAAGGGGTGATCGTAGATGTGAATGAAACGATCTCGGCAGTTACCACCAGTCTCGAAGACGCGGAAAGAATGAGCGGCGACCCAATTCACCATGCTACTGTCGCTGTCGGCGGCGCCCATCTCCAATCTCAAAATTCAAAAGGGGTGATCGCGGTTCCGCACGGTGGCGAGATCGGCGTGGCTGACATTGAACGAGTGCTCGAAGCGGCTCAGGCGGTCAATATCCAACCCAACCGTCAGATTTTGCGAGTGATTCCCAAGAGCTACACTGTGGATGACCAGGAGGGTATTCGTAATCCGGTCGGCATGACGGGCGTACGCTTGGAGGTCGAAGCCCACATCATCACAGGACTGACGCCAGCTTTGAAAAATCTCGAGAACGCCGTACACCAGTCCGGAGTCGATGTGGATGATTTCATACCGGCTCCTCTCGCGGCGGCGGAAGCCGTGCTCTCGCGCCGACAGATGGAGTTGGGAGTCGTGGCGATTGACATTGGCGCTTCCTCTATCTCGATGGCGGTTTTCGAAGAAGGGGTGGTGCTGGATACTGCCGTCCTGCCGATCGGCGGGGATGCCGTGACGAATGATGTAGCAATTGGGCTCAAGACTAGTGTGGACACGGCCGAAAAGCTCAAGATCGAATACGGCACTTGCAACCCGACGGATGTTTCCGAGCGTGAGACAATTGATCTGGCGGCGATCAGTAAGTCCGAGTCCCAGACTGTGGACCGACGCCAGCTGGCCGAAATAATTCACGCACGCTACCACGAGATTCTCACGATGATCAATGAGAAGTTGGCGGAGAGTGAGCGGGACGGGCAGCTGCCGGCGGGAGCGGTGATCACCGGTGGTGGTGCGAAGGTTCCCGGACTGATCGAACTGGCGCGCGAAACACTCTCGCTACCGGTCCAGATCGGTTTCCCTACGGAAGTCGATGGAGTGATCGACAAGATCGACGATCCAGCCTACGCCACGGCCATCGGACTGATTCTCTATGGTGCCAAGGCACCCGCCCGGCCTTATACCATGGCGAGTGTGGACTTCGGGAAGGTCTTTTCTGGAGTAAAAAATTTCTTCAAGAAATTACTGCCCTGATTTTGACAGTCACAAAAATTACTCAACAAAAATTTCCTGTTCCCAAACTTTAACTCTAAAATCTAAACCATAACCCCCCATGCAAATGTCTTCTGATAGTCTCAAAAACCTTTTCGGTGGCAGGCCAGCCTCGAAATCCGATGATTCCTCGGCTCAGGAAGTGAGTCCGGGCATCTCGCCGGTGGCCAAGATCAAAGTGTTTGGTCTCGGTGGTTCGGGCAGCAATGCCATCAACCGAATGATCAAGGCTCAGGTCAGTGGAGTTGATTTCGTGGCGATCAATACCGACGCTCAGGCGCTTTATCACAATAACGCTCCGACAAAGATTAATATCGGTAAAGGTACGACGAAGGGACTGGGGGCTGGCTCGGACGCGACTCTGGGCAAAAAGGCGGCCGAAGAGAGTTCGGAGGAAATCCGTTCTCATTTCGAGAATGCGGATATGGTTTTCATCACTTGTGGTATGGGTGGTGGTACCGGTACGGGTGCGTCGCCGGTGATTGCCGAGGCGGCGAAAGAAAGCGGAGCCCTCACTGTGGCGGTCGTAACGCGACCGTTTGCTTTCGAAGGAGAGAAGCGTCGGGAGCGGGCGGACATGGGGATCGAAGAGCTGAAGGACAAAGTGGATACTCTCATCACGATTCCCAATGACAAGATTCTTTCGATCATCGACAAAAAGACTCCAATCCACGATGCCTTCACTGTTGTCGATGACGTACTGCGCCAGGGTGTGCAGGGTATCTCGGATCTGATTACTGTCCACGGGATGATCAATGTCGACTTCGCGGATGTACGAAATATCATGCAAAATGCCGGTTCAGCCCTGATGGGCATCGGTTACGGTACCGGCGAGAATCGGGCGGTGGAAGCAGCCCGGGCGGCGATTGATTCACCGTTACTCGAGCAGGAGATTGATGGGGCGAAAGGCTTACTTTTCAATATTACCGGCGGTAATGATCTGTCGATGTTCGAAGTGGATGAAGCCGCGAAAGTCATTACTGCCGCCGCTGATCCGGGAGCCAATATCATCTTCGGTGCAGTGATCGACGATAGCTACACGGGCGAGATCAAGATTACCGTGATCGCCACAGGCTTCAGCAAAGAATCCGCCATTGCTGCACAAGCCAAGCGCAACCTTATGGCGGGCCGTCCGGCTGGTTCGATGCGTTCCCCCGAGGCCGCAGATGAGGAGCTGGAGATCCCGGCGTTTATCAGGAAGAAGATGAAAAAGTAATTAGTGTTAGTGGATAGTGTTGGTGTTAATAAAAGGTGGGGCGAGAGCTCTGCTTTTATTTTACAAGGTGAAAAATTGCGGACATGCCTTTACTCTCTGGCAAAGTCTCATGAAGTGGACTCTGCCGCTCCTAGTTCTGGATCCTGAGCATCAGAGTTACTGTGGAAACTCTGACGGGGGTAAAATGGGTTTTGGGTCTTTGGGTGATTGTTCACTCTCGGCTTCTTTTAAAATTGGGAGTGCTTCAGATATCTCTTTTCGAGTATCTGCACCACAACGAGTTGCTTCTATTAAACTCTCGTTGATTAACTCCAACACCCTTTTTATTTTCTCGACTTGATCTTTGTCCCATATCGGAATCAATAGGACATCTGGCATTACTCTTTGTAGGGGGAAGAGCTGATTAGTCGTGTTCCAAAGTGCCAGACGATCATTACGATCTGAATCCTGAAAAGTCGTCTTCCAATTCCAAATCTCTCGCCATAGCTGGAAGACTATATCTCTAATCCTGCATTTCTCGTTACTGTGTTGTCCTGCTGCTGATAGTAACTTTTCTTGGAGTCTGCTGATTTCCTCAAGCAAACGGATTAGTTTTTTGAGTTGGTTAAACGGTTCAGCCTCTTTTTTACTATTAGCTGGAAGTGTATCAACGTCCATGGTTTTAGGATAAGGTTTAATTTTAGTACTAGAATTAAATTAATAAAATCCTTTTTTGTTAAAATCCCCGCATGCTGCAAATTGACGTCATCACGCTTTTTCCGGAGAGTTTCAGCTCGGTTCTCAGTTCGAGCATTCTCGCACGGGGACAGAAGCTCAGGAAAGTCCAGATCAAGTTGCACCAGCTGCGGGACTTTGCCCAGAACAAGTGGCGGAAGGTGGACGATAAGCCTTTTGGCGGTGGTGCGGGAATGGTGCTGCAGTGTCAGCCGCTTTTTGATGCGGTGAAGCGTATTAAGGGTCGGAGTAAAAAGAAGATTCCAGTGATTTACTTTTCACCCCGCGGTAAGCGGTTAACGCAACCGTTGGCGGAAGACTTTGCCAAGAGGCTGAAACGCGTGATCCTTGTTTGCGGACACTACGAGGGGGTGGATCAACGTTTCATTGACTCACTCGTGGATTATGAGATCTCGCTAGGGGATTACGTTCTCACCGGCGGCGAACTGCCGGCAATGGTTTTCATCGATGTGCTTGCTCGACTGATCCCCGGAGTGGTCGGTAAAAATGAAAGTGTCGAAGAGGAGAGTTTTTCGAAAAAGCTGGATCGTAAAAAAGAATACCCACACTACACGCGACCGGAAGACTTCCGGGGGCTGAAAGTGCCGAAAGTTTTATTGGAAGGAAATCATGCGAAGATTCGGGAGTGGCGGAGGAAACGCTTGGGTTAGGATGATTAGGATTATTGAGAAAATTTAGGAGGGGCGATTCTATTCGAAGAGGCAATTCGTGAATTGCCCGTACTGATATCTGTAGAGGCAATTATATCCAGAGAGGCAATTCGTGAATTGCCTGTACGGTGTTTCGTTAATTCGCCAATGGTGTGGCACAAGAGAGATAAATTTTGTAAGCTCGCGGGTATGAAAACACTCAATGATCTTTTTGCCGAATTCGAAAAGACAGGCAGGCTCACTTTGCGCGTGAAGGTAATTCCACGCTCAGCGGGGAATGCGATTGTCGGATTTCTCGATGAAGAGACTTTGAAGATTCGGGTGGCGGCAGTTCCGGAGAAAGGCCGAGCCAACAAAGAATTAAAGAGCTTCCTGGCGGAAGAATTTGAAGTAGCTAAGGAGAATGTGGAAATTATTTCTGGGGCAACTGATCCTCTCAAGCTGATTCGTATCCTCAAAGAAGGTTAATAAAGGGTGTAAGGTTGCTAAAGCTTGTAAGGATTTTTTTATGAAACTTTGTGACTCTCTAGAGCTCGAAAGCTTTCTGCGAAAGCATAGCCTCAAGCCGGATCACGCTTTGGGACAGAACTTCTTGGTTGACGAGGAAATCTTGCAGAAGATTGTCGATGCTGCTGAGCTGAAAGATTCAGACGAAGTTATCGAGATCGGGGCGGGGGTGGGGACGCTCACCCGTGAATTGGCGGGGCGTTCACGAGCAGTTACGGCTCTCGAATTCGACCGCAATATTTTTCCGGTTCTTCAGGAAAACTTAAAAGGGCTCACGAATGTTGATTTGCAGAATCTGGATGTGCGCAAGTTCACACCCCCTGCAAGAGACTACAAGCTGGTAGCGAATATTCCGTACTATCTGACCTCGCCGATCTTGCGCCAGTTTTTTGTAGAGACGATGATCCGACCCAGCTTGGCTGTGCTACTCGTTCAGAGGGAAGTAGCGGAGAAAATCTGTGATCCCCAGAAACTTTCCGTGCTGGCGCTCGAAGTGAAGATCTTCGCAGATCCTGAGATTGTCGAGATTGTGAAAGCGGAGAGTTTCCTGCCGTCACCGAAAGTTGATTCGGCGATTCTCAAGATTGTGTCCAGGCAACAAGCTGCCGTTTCGGAAAAAGATTTACCTGATTTTTTTCAGATCATGCATGCAGGTTTTCATTCTCCTCGCAAAAAGATTCGCGGCAGTTTCGCTTCTGGCTTGCCTCAAAAAAAGGAAGTTGCCGAACAGATCTTGGAAGACGCTGGAATCAATCTCGAAAAACGGCCAGAAGACTTGGAGATTGAGGACTGGCGAAAAATTCTGACGGCTTACCGGGGATTAGTTAATTAGTTATTTGGTTACCTAGTGTGGTCTCTGGTTCCCAGTTCTTGGTTCTTGGTTCCGTTACCTCGTTACTTCGTTATTTCGTCTTTAGGTTCCTGGCTTGATCTTCGTAGTCTTGGCGAAGAGGGGCTCTTAATCCTTAATTCTATATCCTTAATCCTATATTCTGCCTGCTCTGAGAATCACTATTTTTTTATCTTTTTACTAACACTCTTTTCAACCAAATCGGCGATTACCCGTGCTTTGCCAAAGAGGAAGGTCATAAATTTCGCCGGCTGAATGATCATGTTGTTGGCTTGCCTGGCGAGCTTGCGCATTGCCTTTGTCGTTTCGCCGATATCACGGAGGACGAAGATTGCGTAAAAGAGCGCAATCGAAAGGAAAACCGCGATTAGACCGAAGCCAACGGCGAGGACAATATTGAGAATGTCTTTGGAGGTTTCAAACATCGAATACAAATTTAATTCAAAAGGGAGCTGCTGGCAAGTTTGTTTTGGGGTTGAGATTTTGCAATATTGCCAGGGCTTTAATTTCCAAATCCCCCACCTTCACTTTTCGTTTCACTCGAGCTACGGCGGGCAAGCAAATAAATTCTAAATTCCAAATCCTAAACTTAATTAGCCCTTTTTTGAAAAAAGTATTTCTATTCCTACCACCTCTTTTTCTTTATCTAAATCTATGAAGCAATATTCTGAAAAACCTATAGTTTTGACTATCGGTTTTTTGCTTAAATGAAGATAAGAGGCGTTGGCGGTTGCATCATGGGCTACTTTCATTTGTCTAGTTTTTTCTTCAACAACTCATTCACCATTCCCGGATTCGCCTGGCCCTTCGAGAGCTGCATCACTTCTCCCACGATGCGCCCCAGCGCCTTCTCTTTGCCGTTCTTGAAATCTTCAACTGCGGAGGCATTGTTGGCGATGGCTTGTTCCACAAACTTCTCGATCTCACCCGTGTCGGAAATTTGTTTCAGTCCCTTACTTTCAATAATCTTCTCCGGATCCGCATTCGTTTCCCACATCTCCGGGAAAATCTCTTTACCGATCTTGCCGGAAATTTTGTTGCTCGCGATAAGTTTCACGAGTTTACCCAGATTTTCCGCTGAGATTTTTTGTTCTGTAATGGAGGTTTCATTTTCTTTGACTCGAGCGAGGAGTTCAGACAAAACCCAGCCAGCTGACTTCTTCGCGTCTCCCGAAACCTCGACAACCTTTTCGAAGTAACTAAGTAGTGCCTTCGAGCTCGTGAGAGTCTGGGAATCCTGTTCACTCACACCATGCTCTCGGATCAATCTCTCCCGGGTGGCGATCGGAAGTTCGGGTAACTCTTTCCTCCACCGCTCGACTTGTTTCTTCGGAATCTCTAGCGGGGGAATATCGGGTTCAGGGAAGTAACGGTAATCGCTGGCGGATTCTTTTTCGCGCATGAGGTAAGTCTCCTGCGCATCGTCGTCCCAGCCGACGGTGGAATCTTTTTCCGGTTGCTGCCCGGCTTCCCAGAGTTTCTGTTGGCGTTCAATCTCATGTGTGATTGCGGATTCGAGAGCTTTGAAGGAGTTCAGGTTTTTGACTTCCGCTCGCGCGTTTAGCTCAGTCGAACCTTTTTCCCGCAGACTTACCGAAGCATCGAAACGCATCTCGCCGCGGTACATGTCGGCGTTACTGGAACCGACAAACTGCAGGATGCGCTGAATTTCTTCCGCAAAAATTCTGGCCTCTTCCGCACTGCGCAAATCCGGCTCACTCACGATTTCCATCAAAGGGGTACCGGCGCGATTGTAATCACAGAAAGAAAAATTGCCAGCATGTGTTAACTTCCCGGCGTCATTTTCCAGGTGCAGACGGGTGATCCCAATTTGTTTTTGTTCACCATTCACCTCGATTTCGATGTTGCCATTCTTTGAAATCGGCTCGTCGAACTGGGAAATCTGGTAGCCGTAAGGAAGATCGGGGTAAAAATAATTCTTTCGGTCGAACTTGGAATGTTCGGGAATTTCGCAGCCGAGTGCCAGAGCTGCTTTGACGCCAAGCTCAAGCGCTTTCTTGTTCGGCACAGGCAGCACACCGGGGTGGCCGGTGCAGATGGGGCAGATTCGCGAGTTCGGTTCCGCACCAAACGCTTCGTTGTCACAACTGCAGAACATCTTCGTCTTCGTCGCGACCTGCGCGTGAATTTCGAGACCAATGATTGCCTCAAGCTCCATACCGAGGGATTTTAACAAAAACTTGAGAAGCAAAGGGCGATTTGCTAGATTTCAGTACTTTAAACTTCAAATGGAATCTGAAAAATTTGCCGAACTCAATTTTCAGAGGTGGGAAGTAACTTTTGAAATATGGAGGCGCTTAAAACTTGAAATCAGAAGAGCAGTCAAAAAGATTGCAGGTAGTAATCATATAAAGATTGAACAACTTCATCTTTTGGATCGGTCAGGAGAAACAGTCTGGTTGCCGGACGTTTTGAAAGTTGTCGTAACAGTTAAAGATTTTGCTCAGGTGCAAGAATTAAGAGAGCTTTTCATGGGTGAGATCTCTCCGCGTTGTTCTCCTTTCGACTGCAGGCATCTTGCTTAGCCCGCGAGTTTCTTGCAAAACTCAATAATCTTCGTCGGAATATCGACATCTGTTGCCTCGGCAAGTCCATGAAATTCGACACCGGAATTTACCTCCACGACTTTCAGGCCTTCTTTTGTTTCGATTAAATCAACACCAAGTAAGGCCGGTTTGCCGCTGACGGCTTTGGTGGCGCTGAGAACTAATTTCTCAAGTTCTTTTGTAATTTTGAGATTCTCAACATCAGCACCTCGGGCGGTGTTCGTAATCCAGTGTTCGGATTTCCGGTACATTGCCGCAACCACTTCGTCACCGATCACAGCTGCCCGGATGTCCCGCTTGGCTTTTTTGTCGATGAACTCTTGGATATAAAAAATATTAGCATGGGCGATGCCCCCGAGGACTTTTTTGTGTTCAAGTACGGTTTCAGCAGCGTCTTTATTATCAATCTTGCTCAGCAGTCGGCCCCAGCTGCCCAGCACCGGCTTCAGTACGACCGGGTAGCCCCACTCTTCGATGGTCTTCAGGGCCTGTTCGTCGCTGAAGCAGACTTTGGTTTTGGGTGTGGGAACTTTCTGCTCCACGAGCTGGATCGAGGTGAGGAATTTGTCGCCACAGGTAGCAATTGTTTGAAAGTCGTTAACCGCTCGTTTCCCTTGGGCCTCGAGGAACTTAGCTGCGTAGAAATTTTTGGTATGGGAAACACTTCGCAACAGGACTACATCACAATCCAAGAGAGGGGAGCTCTCGTGGAGATCGAGTTCAAGCTCACTGTCTTTGATTTTGACAAGCTCAACATCCGGGTCAGCCTCCGCTGCAGCGAAAAGCGCTTTTTCTTCTGTGCGTGGGTGGGAGTAAAAAATTCCTAGCTTCATAATGATCACATTTTACCCGCCTTCACTCAGATTGTCAATTTGGGTTACAGGGGACTTTGCAACGAAAATGCTTTATTTACGAGTCTTTGGGTCTTTGGGCTGGGAGAGATTAGGAGATGTTAAGAGATGTTGGGAGATATTAGGATTATGGCGAAAATAGTTACTAGTCACTGGCAACTGGCAACTGGTAACTGCCTATCCAAAGCTCACGATAAACTTTTCCAGCGCCAGCGCAAACTCACCCGGACTAGCCGAGCTGTAGCCGATCTTGCCGAGCTTCACTGCAGTATCGATTTTGAGTAACTGCTGATAGGAGCGCAGAAGCTCTTCCGGGGAAAAATTCCTCACCTGGCGAAGGGAGTTTTGGACGACGAAGGGGTGGAGTTTGAGTTGTCGAGCAATTTCGTTGGGCGGCAAACGTTTAGGCAGAAAGGCACTCAGCGTGATGAGGATCCGGAACTGGCGTACGATCATGAAGAAGATTTGAATGAGATTTTCACCACGGTTCACGATATCCTGGAGATCAGCCAGAGCGTTCTCGATTCGACGTTCACCGATCGCGTCAGTGAGGCGGAAGACGGAAGTATGCAAATTGGGGTGAACGAGCGCATCCACGTCGGATCGGGTAAGCATTGATCCGGCTGCATAAGTTTTTAATTTGCTGAGCTCATTCACCGCGGCTTCACAATCGCCGAGAGTGAAGGTAGCCAAGAGTTCTGCTGCAGCTGGGTCAATCTGGGTTCCTGTTCTACTAGCCTCTTCTCCCAACCACTTCTGGAAAGCTGCTGGCTTCAAAGGAGGAAATTCCCGGATCTCACCGTGAGCCTTGAAGGCTTTGAAAAGTACAGTGCGGGCATCGGCCTTCCGGGTAGTCACGACGAGGGTGCAGTGCTCAGGAAGATTTTCAACAAATTTTGAGAGCCCGGGTACGGAGTGCTTGAAATCAAAATCCCTCACAACCGTGAGACGGGAACTGCCCAAAAAAGGCAGGGTCTCACAGGCAGAAATGATCTCACCTTCTTCGGTTCCCTGACCGTCCAGAATAGCCAGATTTAAATCGCCCTCTGCATTCTTGAAATCTGCTACCAGCAAACTAACCTCGCGACGCAAGAGATAGCTGTTTTCGCCATGGAGCAGAAGAGCAGGCATCAAATCTAGGATTTCTTTTTGGGGCGGGAACGTGATTTTCGCATCAATTTTGCGAAAAGCTTGACTAACTTAGGATCAAACTGCTTGCCGCCGCCGGTGATCAACTCGTTGATTGCGGCACTCTTTTTCATGGCCTTGCCGTAGCTGCGGCGCGTGATCATTGCGTCGTAAGCATCGGCGATAGCCAGGATGCGTGACTCGACCGGGATCCGGGTTCCTTTTTCATGATCAGGATAACCAGCACCGTCCCAGCGCTCGTGATGGTGGCGAATAATGTGGGCGGTATCCCGGAGGAAACGTACGGAAGAAACAATTTTTTCTCCCACGACAGGGTGCTTGGCGAGTTCTTTCATCTCGGCTTCACTCAGAGCAGTGCGTTTATTGAGCACGGATTGATCAATCGCCACCTTACCGACATCGTGGAGCAGCCCCGCGTAACGCAAGTTGACCAGTTGCTTTTCGGTAAAATCAAGAGCGGCTCCCAACCGGCAGGCGTAGTTGGCTACGCGCACAGAGTGACCCCGGGTGTAGATGTCTTTTTCTTCAAGACTGGTGGCCAGTGCCGAGATCAGTTCGAAATTCGTACGTCGCTCCTTTCCACGTAGATTCTGATTGTCCTTGACTTGTTGCCCTAGTGAGCGCGAGTGTTCTTTTAGCTTACGGGTGGCGGCGGAGACTTCCCGTTTGAGCTTACGATTGAAGCTTTCGATATTTCTGATTGCCTGAGCTTTGACAATCCCATTCTCGATCTGATCGCCTAGCGTCAGGAAGAAACGGTGGTCGCTTTCCCGGAAATGACGACCGATATCGTATTCAGCGACTATCGCTCCGATAGTGTGGAAGCGGCCGATCAGGGGAATGACCAGAGCCGTCTTGGTGCGAAAAAGTTTGACAAACTGTGGAGATATATTACGGACGCGTAAATCAATCACCCGACGACTTTGAATTGCGCGTTCGACAGAACCGCTTTTGCGGAAGACGCGAGAGCCATGCCGAATTTTTTTCTCAGCCTTTTTACTGATCCCGGAGGTAGCGGCCAGCCTTAACTCGTCGCTACTCTCCTCATCCTCTCTTTTTTTCGTATAGAGATAGACTTTTTTGAAGTCCAGCTCACGTCGAATAGTTGTCGTTATTTTTTTGAGGATAGTTTGTTCTTTGACAGCGGTTCGAAGATGCTCGGAAATTTTATTGACAGCCTTTAGCTGGCGAATGTAGTCGCCGGCGAAAGTTCCGTGCTTTTCGATTTCCTGCAGGTCCTTGCGTCTCTGGGCGAGTGGAATAACATCGGTGTTCTCGCCCAAAGCGCAGACGAAACGATCACGACCGGTATGTTTGGCGTGGTAAAGCGCATCGTCGGCAATCCGCAGGAGATCAATTTCCGATTTAATCTTGGGATCGGGGCAAGTCACCACCCCGATGCTGACAGTTTCTTTGGTGGCGGTCTTGATCCTGCGCAGCAGGCGCTCGAGAATCTCTCTGTGTTTCTTGGCTGATTTATTGACGAGCAAAAAGACAAATTCATCACCGGCAAAACGAGCAGCCAAAGTGATAGCTTTGTTTTTCTTGAGAATGGCGCCAATTTGGATGATTAACTTGTCGCCGGCATCGTGCCCGTGTGTGTCGTTGACATGCTTGAGGAAATCAATATCCAACATGGCCAAAGTCAGAGTGCATCTGGGACTAGCCTTTTTAAACTCTTTGCTGAGGTATTTTTCGAAGCAACGTCGGTTGGGTAGCTGACTCAGTTCGTCGTAGTGGGCGAGGTGTTCCAGCTCGGTATTTTTTGTTTTTAGCTCAGCAGTGGCGCTGGTAACCTTTTGCTTGAGCGCTATATTGGTCTTAGCGAGTTTCTCGCTCAGGATGACTCGATCAAGCGCGAAAGCGATTTGATTGACGAAAGGCATGAAACGATCGGTCTGCTTGGTGTCGAGTGGCCGCCCGGTGACAGCGTTGTCGACGGAGATGAGGCCGAGAGGGTGCTGGCTGGCGAAGAGAGGGAACTCGACCGAATACTTCAGCTTCTTTTCGCCGAAAAAGTTTTTTAGTACCGGGAAGGTCCTGTTGACGAAGGGCTTTTTCCGCTTGATTATTTTTATGTAGTTGATGGGGAGTATTTTACTGTCCTGCAAACGGAGCTCGACTGCCGCCTTCTGAAATTTTCTGTCGGGCATATAGCTACACTTCGCCCCATGCTTGAGGCCTCTCTCTTGGTCTATTAGCCAGACGCGCACGCGATCAAAACCAAGCTTCAGGAAAAAACGAATCGCAAAATTGATCACGTCATTTTTATTGTGGGCGGCACGGAGAGTTTCATTCGCGACTTTGAGATCACGCAGAATCTCACTCGTTGTTTTCCCGAGCTGTGTGTTTTTAGCTGATTTCATTGGTAAATCATATGGTGCAGGATTTAGATTCACAATCTTTTCGATCCTTGAATCCACTTCTCCTATCTGTGCCATTAGGTATTTTGCCTACTTGCCGTTTTTTTCTTCTGTCTGGTGGACTCGTTCTTTCAGCCATTGCCTTGTCTTTATCTTCAGCACTATCTTTGATCTCTGAAGCCAGGTTCAAAATCAACTTTTTTAATTGCCTAATTTTTGATTGTCCCGTTGCTGTCGTAGATTTAGCTATTTCGTTTACAGTTGCCCGAGCCTCCGCAGTAAATCCACTTACAGTATCTCTTAATTGAGTTTTTTCTTCTTCTGCTGCTTTTGCTGCTCGGTCTCTTGCGGCCGCATATTCGATTTTATCTCTAACATTTCTATCGTCGGGATCTCCCCTTAGATTGAGGGATGTACTTCCGATTTGAGGAACGATTTTTAATCTGTCTGTATGAGTGACTTCTTTAATCTCTTCACGTAGGTGTTGATATAGCAATTCCCCACTCTTTTCGGTATTTTCAATAACGTTGTGTACATCCTCAGGAAGGGCTATTTTTGATTCCCTGATCCCGGTTTTTATTTTGCCGTGCAGTACGTCTTTATAGGCGTCTTTCGCATTTTTACTTATCTGAGAGGAAAAGGAACGCTCGATTTTTCCCCGCTGAGAAAGAAAAAGTAAATGTAGGTCAAAAACCTTACTTAAAGTTGTAAGCATGTCTACACCTCGCATCCAGTTAACACCACTCATTCCGTCGTCAACAATATCCTGAAAAGTTACGGTGATAATGGGAGTATTTTTATTAATCTGATCAAAGATTTTTCCAAGTAAGCGTCTTATCGCGGAAAGACGCCCTGCGGTTACTGATCCGCAATGAATTTTGTCTTCAAAAGTTAAAAGGATGCACCCTAACACCTGAAGAGTATCCACTATATCGAGACCAAGACTAATTTCTTCTTCCGGTCGTGGTTCTTTGCGCGAAAGAGGGGTAGTAAGCAAAACATGATGCACGAAGGGACTTTTGGCTGCCTTTACATAAGCGTTATACATAAGGGCCGTAGTTTCATAAAAGAACTTAGCAATTTTGCCCTCTGCTGTTTCGGTATTACTCAGATTACTATCTAGTCTGCGTTTAGCACCTTTAAGGAGTTCGCCAGTAGCATGACTGTAGCCGGAAGAGAATAATATTCTTACGTGGTCTATATTTGATCCAATTATTTCTTCATACTTCTTAGGCAAAAACATCCTCACGAGCTCTTCCGAACCGAGCTTACGAAGGATTTCACGCTCTTTTGGAGGAACTCCCTGTGTGTCAAACTCGGGTATCCCTAGTATGTTCGAAATACCTTCTTGGTTTAGATGCTTAATAAGTTGCATGCCTAATTCCAAGCTCTCTATCTCTGTCTCGGAAGGTCCTTTGCCTGGCTCTATTACTCGTTTCTGACCATTTATCCTGTCGGTTACACCTTTACCATGAGAAAACTTACCATCTATGCAGCAGACTGGAGTTCCACCCGCCACCGTAGCGATAGGCATGTTCTCATCTTTGGCCCTACGGAGAGTGGATTCAAACTCTATTTCACTCCTGACTTTGTCGTCAGGTGGTAGTGAATCGAAAAATGGAAGTGAATTCTTAAGAGCCATTTTTTAATTGATATCGGATTTTACTGATTTTTACAGAACTCGAACATTTTTTTAGGCTGACTTTAAGAACAGTTTATTTGTTCGACTACAATCCCTGTTAAAATCCCTCCATGCTAATCGCACGAGTTACCAAGATCGTCCAGGCTGCCCTCCCTTGTGACACTCAAGGCAATCCTGAAAAGTGTGATTTCACGCTCGAAACGCCACCCGAAAAAAAGTTTGGCGATCTTGCCTGTAACGCAGCGCTCATTTTAGCAAAAAAGCTCAAGAAAAACCCGCGGGAGCTGGCCGAGGAAATAGTCGGGAAGCTCGACCAGCAGTTTATAAAAAAGGCCGAAATTGCCGGTCCGGGCTTTATCAATATCTTTCTGAAACCAGAAATTTTCCAAGCTGTGCTCGCGGAGATTGAGAAGCAGGGCAAAAAGTTCGCCACTTCGACTCGTCCGCCGCGGCGGACTCGCTCA
Source organism: Patescibacteria group bacterium (assembly GCA_043812055.1). GTDB lineage: Bacteria > Patescibacteriota > Gracilibacteria > JAHISY01 > JAHISY01 > JBDRMN01. The sequence continues at coordinate 3,104 of JBDRMN010000058.1, read as the reverse complement.
GGACAGGGAAAAGAGAAGGTTTTACTTGAGTTTATTTCTGCCAATCCCACAGGGCCGCTCACGATTGCAAATGGGCGAGGCGGGTTTGGGGGAGATGTGTTAGCGAGGGTGCTTACGCGAGCCGGTTATGATGTGGCGCGGGAGTTTTATCTGAATGACTCTGGTAAGCAGGTTGAGATTTTAGGAACGAGTATTCAGGCTGCCGCAGGCCACGTCGTTCACGAACGACGTGACGGGGAAGAATTTTATCAGGGGGAATATATAGATAAGCTGGCGAAGAAGTACGCTGACAAGATTTCGGATGATGCGAGAGAAACAGGAAAGGCCTTTGCGGACATTCTCTTAGAAGAGGAAATCAAACCCTCGGTCAAAAAAATGGAAATCAAGTTTGACGAGTGGTTTCACGAGAGTACCTTGCGGGAAGGCGGGGGGATTGAGGCGACTTTGGATTTTCTCAAAAAGAAAAAACTGACTTACAAGAAAGACGGCGCGCTTTTTCTCAAGACGAGTGCAGATGGCGATGATAAAGATCGGGTGATTGTAAAAAGTGATGGGACCGCAACCTACCTCTTGCCGGATCTGATGTATCACAAGGATAAATTCGAACGGGGTTTCACGAAGCTGATCGACATCTGGGGGGCGGATCACCACGGCTACATTTCGCGGCTCAAGGCGGGGGTGAAAATGCTGGGTTTCGGGGAAGTGGAGGTAATCATTACCCAGCTCGTCAAACTCTTTCGCGAAGGCAAAGAAGTGCGGATGAGTAAGCGGGCGGGGGATTTCGAGCTGATGGACGATCTGATTGATGAAGTTGGAGCTGATGCGGCGCGCTGGTTTTTTGTAATGCGTGATTGGAATACGCATCTGAATTTTGATCTGGAGCTAGCGAAGAAACAGAGCAATGATAATCCGGTTTACTACGTGCAGTATGCTCACACCCGGCTCGCTTCAATTCTCGCGAAGGCCGGCAAAATTGATTACAAAAAAAGTGATCTCAAATTAATCGAAAAACCGGAGGAGCTGGATCTCATCAAAAAGATGAGCGAGCTGCCGGATTTGGTGGCAGAAATTTCGGAAAGCTACGCGATTCATACGCTCACGACTTACGCGCGCGAACTCGCTGAACTCTTCCATAAATTTTATGAAAACTGTCGGGTGATTGATAATAATAACGAAAAATTGACTGCCGCCCGTTTGCGGCTGACTGCTGTTACCAAAGAAGTTTTGCGAATAGTGTTGGAAGATTTGGTGGGGGTGGGGGCGCCGAAGAAAATGTAGTACTTTTATCTTCCCCGCGAGAAGACTCTTTAAAAAATAAAAACATTGTCATTCCCGCGAAAGCGGGAACCCAGAAAATAATCCCGCGTACGCGGGATTCCAGAAAACTACCCTTCGTAAACTTTGAAATACAAATCCTGCCATTCGGGATTGTTCTTTTCGATTAGCTCCAGTTTCCATTTTCGTTCCCACTTCTTAATTTGTTTCTCTCGGGCAATTGCTTCAGTCACATCTCCGTGATCTTCGAAGTAGACTAGCTTGTTCACTTTGTACTTCTTGGCAAACTTACTACCTTCTCCTTGTCTGTGTTCTCGAACTCTTGATCCTAAATCGTTTGTAACGCCGACATAAAGAGTGCCGTTCTTTTTACTGGCCAGAATATAAACGTAGTAGATTTTTTCTACAAACATAGCTGACAATTCTAGACGCATCAGCCAAAACCCGAAAACTTACATGAATAAAAGTTCATATTCCTAAACTGCTGCTAAACAGGTAGAAGTGTCTGGATTCCCCCGTCAAGCGGGGGAATGATCTGGATCCCCGCTTTCGCGGGGAAGACAAAAGAGAGGCGGGGAAGACAAAAAAAGAGAGCAAGAAGGCAAAAATTAGAGTTTTAGCTCCAAAGCTATCGGACAATGGTCACTCCCTGGCACCTCCGGATGAATTTCCGCTGCCGCAATATTTTTTTCGAGCTCTGAGCTAACAAAGAAGTAATCAATCCGCCAGCCCACATTTCTCTCGCGTGCTTTCGTACGTTGGCTCCACCAGGAGTAGCGATTGATTTCATTCGGATGTTTCGCCCGGAAAGTGTCGATGTAACCCTTCGCGATGACCTGATCAATCCAGGCGCGTTCCTCGGGGAGAAATCCGGAAATTGCTTCGTTCTCCCTGGGTCGCGAGAGATCTATTTCAGTATGAGCGGTATTCACATCTCCGCAGAAGACGATTGGTTTCTTTTTTCTCAGCCTCTCAATCAGTTTCAAGAACTCAGCGTAGAAGTTCATTTTGTATTTCAGTCGCGTATCACCTGATTTACCATTCGGGAAGTAAACATTGAGAAAATAGAATTGCCGAAACTCAGTCAGGAGGATGCGGCCTTCATTATTGAGAACAGCGGCGGGGAATTCGGTTTTAGTCTGGATTGGCTTTATTTTGGAATAGGTAGCTGTTCCCGAGTAGCCAGGACGGATTGCCGAATTCCAGAAACTTTCAAAACCGCTGGGTTGAATGAGATTCATGCCCAGCTGTCCGGGGTTGGCTTTGGTTTCCTGAATGGCAACGATATCAGCTGGGCCACGGTCCAGCCATTCCAAAAAACCCTTCTGCGCAGCAGCTCGGATGCCGTTGACGTTCCACGAGATGAGGCGGAGGGATTTCATTGATCTAAATATTTTTTAAAAAATATCTTTATTACTATTGGTCGCATAAATAAAGGTAATTTTTTTAAGAAACGGTTTATTTTTTTGATAGGATTTTTGGGTAAAACACATTTACCATTTTTTATCAGCTTAGGTTCTTGTCTGCCAACTCTTCCCATGAAATATGGTATTCGACCAGCCGCTAATTCTTTTTTCGTCCAATTATCCTTTATCGCGACTACCCCATGACCTTTTCTTACAACAATTCTTATTTTTTCATCTGGGTGTGTTTGAAAATCTGGGTGTGGGTCTATCAATTTTGTTTCTTGGTATTCTTCGATATGCGCATCGTAAAGATTTGTTATCGCTTCATAATAGGCAATACATCTATTCAGCAATTTTAATTTTTCCTCACGCTCATAGACTCTTGATGTTCTCAGCTCTGAACCATAGATTGAATAATCAGAA
>JBDRMN010000057.1:0-2868 GCA_043812055.1 Patescibacteria group bacterium | reverse complement strand
CGAACAGCCAAACCCTTGGGACCTTCTCCAGCCCCAGGATGTGATGAGCCGACATCGAGGTGCCAAACCGCTCCGTCGCTATGGGCGCTTGGGAGCGATCAGCCTGTTATCCCCAGGGTAACTTTTATCCGTTGAGTGATATCGCACCCACGTGCAGATACCAGATCACTTTCACCTGCTTTCGCACCTGCTCGGCCTGTCGGCCTCACAGTCAAGCTCACTTCTGCGAATACACATTCGGTCCGATTTCCATCCGGACTAAGTGAACCATTGCGCGCCTCCGTTACTTTTTAGGAGGCCACCGCCCCAGTCAAACTACCCATCAAACGCTGTCTCGCAGCCGGATAACGGCATGCGGTTAGACACCTAAACAACAAAGGGTGGTATTTCAAGGGTGACTCCATCCCGACTAGCGTCGGGACTTCAAAGTCTCCCACCTATCCTACACATTGTTATTCAAGTGCCAACGTCAAACTATAGTAAAGCTCCATGGGGTCTTTTCGTCTTTCCGTAGTTAGTCGGCATTTTTACCGACATTGCAATTTCACCGGGTCTAAGCTTGAGACAGTCTCCAAGTCGTTACGCCATTCGTGCGGGTCGGAAATTACCCGACAAGGAATTTCGCTCACATTTTTCCGCGGCTTTCACCGCAGTGTGGACTATATCTTTATCCGATTAAAATTTTTCTCGGTAATGCTTTTTTCTTGGCGATTCATCTTTTTCGCAATCGCGAGAATTTTCTCGACTCCGTCGCGATTCAGATGTTCGCCTTTTTGCATCTTGAGAATGATTTTCCGAAAGGACAGAAAATCAAATTTTTTTTGAGTGTGCAGTGGATGTTTTTCAAAAAAAGGGATTATGATTTCCGCGAGATGCTCGATTTTCCGAATTCGCAACTCGAAACGATTTCCGTGATTTCTTCTCACCACCCCGCAACCAAAAAATTTTTTCAGCGCGTGGAGTAATTTGATATCTCGTTCGTGTTGCACGATTCGAAATTCCGGCAAAACTTGAAAGCCTGCCGTCATCTCGGGTTGGCGATTGATGCCAACATAAAAAGTACCTTCTCCGTCAGTAAATCCTGCAGCCCACTCGGGGTTGATCTGAGTCATTTTGAAAAAATTATCGGATACTCAACGTGTAGTCTCTGAGGGGTCAATTACGACTTCCCTGCGGATTGTCCAATCTCCTCGAATTTTTACTGCCCAGCTTTTGCCAGGCTAGTATCGAGAAGCTATAAGGGTGTTCCCGCATACAGTTAAGTAGTAGCCTCGATATTACTACCGAGGAAGGCAGCTTATTTAATGTCCTTCACCTTAGGACGGTTATAGTTACCGCCGGCGTTCACCAGCACTTAGGTTCAGAGCTTGCACCCATCCCCGTAATGTTCTGGCACTGGCCAGGCGTCAGCCCCCATACTTTGCCTTGCGGCTTCGCGGAGACCTGTGTTTTTGATAAACAGTCGATTGGAGTCATTAGCTGCGACCGACGCCCCACTTCGTGGTGCGAGTTAATCAGTCCTTTGGTCATTTGGTCATCAAGTCCAAAAGCATCACCTACAGCGAATACTTTATTTGAACTAGTTGACTTACTGACTCAAAAACTTAATCACTCGCTCCGCGGAGCGGAGCGCCGGCAGTCCTTATCCCGAAGTTACGGACACTGTTTTGCCGAGTTCCTTAAGCTTAGTTATCCCGAACACCTTAGAATTCTCATCCCACCCACCTTAGTCGGTTTGCGGTACGGATACAACAACACCTCACCGTTGAGGTTTTTCTTGGCGGCTCGCGTCATCGAAGTTGTTCTGCCGAAGCAAAACTCCCACTCGCGCTTTCGAATTGACAGGCGGATTTGCCTACCTGCCTTCTATTTCGCTTGGACCGGAATCATTGACCGGCTCCGATTAGCTTTCCGCGTTGCCCCCCGGCTAGCTCCACCTTCGCTTGGGTTAAATTCTTTCCGCATCCCGACAAGTCGGGAATTGGGTTGAAAAAAATCCGCACTCGGGTTTCACTCGGGCGGTATTGTCATAGCGCAGGAATATTAACCTGCTGTCCATCGACTACGCCTTTCGGCCTCGCCTTAGGACCGGCTAACCCCCCGTCGAAGATCGTGGCGGGGGAAACCTTGGGTTTTCGGTGCGGAGGATTCTCACCTCCGTTAAAGTTACTCATACCACCATTCTCACTTCCGAACGCTCCACTGATTCTCACAAATCAGCTTCGATGCAGAACGGAACGCTTCTCTATCGCGCTCGGAGAGCGAACTAAAAACACTTAACTTTAAACAATTAACTCTTTCTTAATTTTTTGAGAAATCCGCCAAGCTTATTAGCTATTTCAGCAGATTCAGACTTTAGCTCTGCAAATTGCTCAGATGAAATCAAAACATGATTTAGCGCAACATCCAAAGAGGCAACTGCTTCATTCAACGAAGCAATTGCGATTTCGAGATATTTTGCGAATTCACGATCTGACTTTTTGGCAGAACCTTCCGCGATATTCAATACGACTGAAAGTATATTGCGACGAACTTGAGTCGTCAGACTAAATTCGTAGTCTTGCGGAAAATTTTTCGTGATTGCGAATACTTTCTTTTCAAAAGCCTTTGCATCTTGATAGACTTTGAAATCAAGAAAACGAAAAGTATTCATAATTTAAGGGTTAAATGTTAATTGTTAACCTGTTCTTAGTTCGCGCTCCGCGCGCCCGTAGCTTCGGTAAATAATTTAAGCCCCGTTACATTTTCGGCGCAGAATCTCTCGACCAGTGAGCTGTTACGCTTTCTTTAAAGGATTGCTGCTTCTAAGCAAACCTCCTGGTTGTATGTGAAATCTCACATCCTTTGCCACTAAACTATTATTTTGGG
>JBDRMN010000056.1:0-4573 GCA_043812055.1 Patescibacteria group bacterium | reverse complement strand
CTTTGCCACAGTCAGTGGCCGAGGTGACCGCAAAATCATTGAGAACTACATCAAAAACCAAGGTCGAGCTAAAGACATTAAACAGCTCAAACTTTTTAAACTTTAACTAACGCCCTGCGCTCTTGGCGCAGGGTTCTTTACTAACTGCCTTTATAGGGACTAAGCGCTCAATTATTTTTTCTCGAAAGAGAATGAAAGAAACATTTTCTGGAACAGTTACGTTTCTTACAAAAAACTCCACGTCTGCCACTGCTTTAATTTCTTCTCTGCTCCAAAATCTTCCTGCTATTAGCATGTTGGCAATAATTTCGAACTCCTGATCTGTTAGACTCCCCTCGCAAAGTGCATCGAAGGCCGCTTGCGGTGTAAATAAAGCTAAAACAAGCGCCTTTCGAAAAATAATTCTTGCTTTTTCCAAGCCCCCTTCTTTTCCTGCTGGGGCTGCTTTTCGGGCTTCAAATGTTCTTCCCAAATCATCACGAAAAGTTTGCAGTGGCGGAAGTTTTGCCTCGATCTTTTTCAGCATGGTCTCTATTTTTGCTTGGGCAGATTCTGGCATGCTTAGGAATTGGTTTTGAGAGGTGGTTGTAACATGACTCCCGCTAGTAGAAAAAGCGTCAAAGCTGTGGGGGTGTCTTCGAGTGGGTGAAGGAAAAGTGCTACGACGGCGATGCCCAGGAGCGAATAAAAGAGAGGATTTTTTGTGGCGGCCAGTTCGCGAAGTAGTGTGAAAATCAACGCCAAAAGAAGTATTCCGCCGAGCCAACCTAATTCGATGGCCGTTCCGAGATAGGTATTTTCCGGCGTAATTCCGGTATGAGTTTCCGGATCGAAACGCTGGCTGACACCCGCGCTTTGACCGAGTCCCAGTCCGAGAGGATTTACTAGTACAACTTTCGCCGCTTCGACTGAGCGTGCAAGATGTTCACTCGTAGAGGCTTGACGCAGGAAGATTTCACGGAAACTGGGTTGAAAAATTGTTGCGCCAGTGACGACGATGATTCCGATTACACCGCCGATTGCCAATTTACGTTTCAGCTTCCGGGGTAAACCCTGTCGCCAGAGACTCACTGCCAGCGCGAGCAGCATTGCAAAAGCGCCGACCCACGCGCTGCGGGAAAAAGTCAGGGCCAGCGTGATGGCGCCACCGATGAAGATCATGGCGGCCAAATATTTAAAAAATTTCTTTTCTTTGCGGAAAGCTACAAATGCCAGCGGGAGAATTACGAGCAAGTAAGCTCCGAGCTGATTCGGGCCAGCGAATGTTGATTGGGCTCGGATCGTTCCACTGTCGCCGACCGTGTGGTAGATCGGCAAATTACCTCCGGGTAACCAGCTGCTCACGTTGGTCGAATAACCGAAGTTCGCGAGGAAGTCGGCGGGAAGGATGAATTTTTGCAGAAGCGCGAAGGCAATCACGATTCCACTTGAAATTAGAACAATCTTCTTCAGCTTTTCAGTTCGCGCACCGCCAAAGTCAAAGAACTGAATTGAGAGAAAGGCGATTAAAAAGATCACCGCAGTTCGCAGGCCGAAAACGCGTTGAATAAGTTCGCCGCTGTCGAAGAGTGCATAGAGGACTGCGAGGACTACGAAAACCGTTCCGATCCAAAAACTTTTCGAGCAAGGTGCTTGGCGGGTTTGAATAAGCTTTACGATTGCGAAGACTGCGAGAATTCCCACCAAAACCTCTTTCCAGGCCTGGACGACGATTACCCAGCTTTCCTGCCAAAAGAAGGAATGGAACCAGGTAAAGAGAAAGGCGTGAAAAGGAAGGAGGGCTAAAAGAATAGCGCAGATAGAGAAAGCGATGGAATCTAGTTTTTTAAACACCCCTTGATTTTACTGGAATCTTGAACTTTAATTACCAATTACCAAGTTTCAATTTCTCCATCCTTCGCCCTCCGGGCTACGGAGGACAAGCAAATAAATTTTAAAACTACGCAGGTTCAGGTTTGCAACCTGAACCTTGAAGTTTTTGTTCGATTTTGAAAATCGAACACTCCTTGAGGCAATCTACAAGATTGCCCAAAAACATTGCGAAACCCCGAAGGGGCCCCTTCGGGGCGTAGCGTCCTTCGACTTTCCCTCGGCGAGCTCGGGATCGCTTCCTTCGGTTCCGCTCAGGACAGGCAGGACAGGCAGCTCCGTTCCGGCTTAAACCAGACTATCAGGCAGTGCTAAAGGTAGGTTAGTGCTTGGTGCTTATCCCAAAGGGACCCCTTTGAGGTTTGGAAATTGATAATTGAAACTTGGTAATTATTTACTGGACGTCTATTTCTTAGCGACATCAAGAATGATTTTAGCGATCTTCTCCGCAGCATCGTCGTGAGCGATAAGCTTCGCGGCGTCGCCGAGTTTTTGGAGGCGTTCACGCTCGGCTGTGAGCCAGAAAACCAGCTTCGTAAAATCCCAGGCCTTGGCTTTTTCTTGTCGCAAAATAATGCTGGCGCTCGCGCGTTCGAAAAACTGGGCATTCTCGATTTGATCACCGCGGCTAGCAGTTCTCGGCAGGGGGATAAGTATGCTAGGTTTGCCGGCAGCCGCAATTTCGAAAATCGTGTTGGCACCGGCACGAGAGACGACCAGGCTACTGGCGGCTAAAACATCGAGATATTCTTTTTCCAGAAAATCAAAGACCCGCAAGCTGGGATGACTGACCGAGGAAAGCTTGGTATCTCCGGTGAGCCAGACGAGATTTACCTTTCTCACGAGCGCCAAAAAAGTTTCTTCGAGGAGTTTATTCAGCGCTGCTGCCCCACCGGATCCACCGGTCACTAGCACGATAGGTTTTTCTTCTTCGAACTTCAAAAAATCTTTTCCTCGTTGCGCTGATCCGAGTGGTCGAACGGGATTGCCGGTTACGATCATCTTTTTATTGGGTTTGGCAGTCGGAAAACTCAGACAGATCTTTTTGGCAATCCGAGCCGTTATCTTCGTGGCCAGTCCGGGGGTAAGGTCGGATTCGTGGATGACGAGGGGGATCCGCAAAATCCCCGCGGCAATGGCGACTGGTACACTCACGAAACCACCTTTGGCAAAAACAGCATTGGGTTTCAGCTTGAGTAAAAGTTTCAGAGCCTCAATAATTCCCACGGGAACTTTCACAGCGTCAACTACGTTTTGGAATGAAAAATAACGACGCAGCTTTCCGGTGCTTACAGAATGAAACTCGATTCCAGCCTCGCGAGCCAAACGCTCTTCGATACTGTTCCGCGAGCCAATGTAAAAAATTTGCGCGTAACCTGCCAAACGCTTGAGCTCACTGATAACCGCGAGATTGGGAATCACGTGGCCACCCGTGCCGCCGCCGGTAAAAACAATTTTCATTTTTTAGGTCTTTAGGTTGTTAGGTTTTTGGGTTCTTAGGTCGTTAGGTCTTTGGGTCGTTAGTAGTCATTGGTCATTAGTCACTAGTCAATGGTCGCTGGCAACTCGCAACTGGAACCTGCCAAGGTATTTAAGCCTTTGGGTTATTAAGTACCCAATCTTAAATCATCAATCTCAAATCTCCAATCTTAAATCTGCGATCATAAACCCGCAATCATAAATTACCATCACACGCTATTCTCAGGTTTACGCTGCGGTTCACTACTACTTCGCAGCTTTGCCAGCTCCGCCTGACTGAGACGCTCACCCTTCCGGGCGCTGAGCTCATCGTTTTGGCGTTTGCCGAAATCACTAGTGCGTCGGCGTTTTTGGCTGTCCTGCTGAATGTCGAGAATTTTTCGGGAAGTTAACTGCGGCGATTTCACATTTCGCATCACGAGAGGTAGTTCGCTGCCGGCAGTTTGAATTTCGAGCTTACCTACATCGAGGAAAGTTCCGAGCAGACCGTGTGTGAAACCGGTAACCTCCTGAATCCGGTCGAGGTTTGTCTCGGAGATTTGCTGGTTAAAGAGGCTTTTTTGGACGATGTCAGCGATTCGTTCGTTCGTGCTTACCAATACCGTGAGCTCGTTTTTTTGAAACTCGACAAAGGCCAGTAACCAAGCCAGCAAGAGGTAGCCGGTGAGGATGAGATTGATGATCGACCAGCCGTTGGGCGAAATATTGACGAAAGAAAACAGGTAAAGGATTATTGCCGGAACGACCACAGCCATCAGCAAGAACCACACAAAAACCCTCAAATCCCGGATCCAGTGTGTTCGCACACAAAGCTGAACTTCTTCACCCTCCCGCTGACCCGGAAAAAAGTTTTTCTTGCGATGAATTCGGGCATGCAGCTTGGTAAGCCTAGTGTGGTGGTGCGAAAGGGAATCAGCGTGAGTGACCATGTGAAAAGTTTATACTGTTTTGGAGCATAACTGCTATATAGTGTATGCGTCCAATACATACTGGAATGTTTAGCTAAGAATACTTGAACCGGGGTTTGATTGGAAAGTGAATAGTGAGGACGGTAGAAGTTGTAAGTAAAGATGAACCTGGATAGTGATTGGTTAAACTCAGAAAGAGGACTATTCCGTTCTGGCCAGACGGTATCTTCCTGCAGAGTTCGATTGAACCTCTCGGTAATCGCATTCATCTTGGGACAGCGCGGATAGTTGAAATAGTGGGTAATCTGCATTTGCTT
>JBDRMN010000055.1:0-8678 GCA_043812055.1 Patescibacteria group bacterium | reverse complement strand
CCGACGGGGACCACCTACCCAAAAACATTCGTTGTCTCAGCCGACGGCCAAACCCTGACACCGGCCAATCCAACCTGTTGGCTGTTTTGGCATGGTGAGTGTGTCCTCGACACCGGTTCCTACTGGAGAATTGACTAAAACAAACACTAACCAAATCTCACCACACCTGATCTTTTCCAGCAGTAAGTTCGACTTGGCTGCTGGGAATTCGCGTGCGGTATGAATGAGGCCCCTGAAGATTCCGGGGCCTTTTTTGTGTTAGGTCTTTGGGTTCTTAGGTCTTTGGGTTGGGGATTCATGTTTAGGATTTTTCTGCTAAAATTCCTCGGCTTTTTTCATGGAACATAGAGCACGTAACATGAAACAGGCTTTAAGGACATATTAATTCTGATTCTTTGGAAATACTGACGACCACGACCGGGATTTATCCGAAAGTAACTTCTAGCAAAGAAGTCCCTTCCCTGCGATCCAACCTGCATAAATTTGACCGGGAGGAGATCACAGCGGATGAGTTGGAAAACGTCATCCAGGCGAACATCAAACGCGCTGTCACTGAGCAAAGTGAAGCGGGGATTGATCTGCCAACAGATGGATTGATTCGCTGGACAGATTTATTTTCACCGTTCGTGGCTGCTCCTTCGACAGGCTCAGGACAGGGCTGGGACGGCCTGACTCGTCGCGGAATTCACCGCTTCTACAACACGAATACTCTCTATGGCGAGCCGGTGCTTGAGGGCGACGAACTGACACACGACTTGAAATACAACCCGAGCAAAACGCTTGAGGACTTTAAATTTGCTTTAACATTAAACGAAAACGTGAAGGCGACGCTGCCGGGCGTGTTTACGTTTGCTCAGGCTTGCCTCAACAGGCTCAAGACGCCCCAGAAAATAATTGATGAAATTAAAAAGAATTTGCTTCTGGAAGCTAAAGCTTTGGTTGCTGCAGGGGCCAAAATGATCGAAATTCACGAACCGGAGCTGGGCTGGGGTCAGCTTGAGCTTCCGGCCAAAGAGATCATTCGAGTCTACAAAGAATTCGGAGAATTGCCGGCCAAGATAATTGTGACTTCTTATTTTCGAAACTTCAGCCAAGGTGTCGCCAGTGCCCTGATTGATGCGGGCTGCGGTGTCGGGATTGATTTTTCGCAGCCGGTGGCGATTAACTCGCTGCCGGAAGGAGCCATTCTCCAAGCGGGGGTCGTCGATTCCCGGGAAACCAAGCTGGAGAGTAGTGAGGATTTAATGGCCAAAAAAAGCGAGATTCTCGAAAAGTTCGGTAATGCTGCCGAGATTATTTTCTCGACCTCTTCGCATGTGGAGTATTTGCCGCACGGGAAGGCGTTGGAGAAAATTGCGTTGTTAAAAAATTTGAAATCTTGATTTTTTTCTGGATTCTCCCGTCAAGCGGGGGAATGTTGTCTGGGTCCCCCGCTGAGCGGGGGATGACAAGTTTAGAACCCTTCAAATGAAACCTGAGCTTAATTTACCGCTCTTCCCAACCACATCTGTAGGCAGCTTCCCGAAGCCGGACTATTTAGTCGCGGCACGGAAGAAATTTTATAAAAAAGAAATTTCCAGAGAAGAGCTACTCAAGCTTGAAGAGCAGGCGACGCAAGAGTTTGTCGAGCTGCAGGAGCGGATGGGGATTGACGTAATCGTCGACGGTGAAGCGGAGCGGGGGGATATGGCGACTTTCTTTGCGGAGAGGTTAGGCGGCTTCGAGATTTCGGAACCGGTGCGGAGTTACGGCAATCGTTATTACAAAAAACCGGTTATCATTGACGAGATTGTCTGGAAGGAGCCGATGACATTGCATTTTTTCGAATATGCCCAGAAGCTAACGAAGAAACCGGTGAAAGGCATGCTCACGGGTCCGTACACGATGATGGACTGGAGTTTCAATGAGCACTACGGATCACGGGAAGAGGTCGTGCACGCGTTTGCGAAGGCTCTGCGGCAGGAGGCGGAGGAACTAAAAAAGGCGGGTTGCCAGATTATCCAAGTCGATGAACCGGCGCTTTCCGTGCGCCAAGATGAGATTGATCTGGCGGCGGAAGGATTACGAATGGTAACAGGGGGTCTCGAAATGTATTCCATCACGCACATCTGCTATGGTGCTTTCGAGACACTCGCGCCGAAGATCAAAGATCTACCAGTAAATCAGATTGATCTGGAGTTCGCCGGTCGAGACTTCGAGTTGCTGAACCAACTCCAGGGTCACGAATTCCCGCAGGACGTCGGACTCGGGGTTTTCGACGTGCACACGCACAAAATCACGCCGCAAAGGCAGATCGAGGGATATTTAGAAAAGGCTTTAACTTATTTCAAACCTGAGCAGATTTGGGTGGATCCGGATTGTGGGTTAAAGACGCGGACGCTGCCGGAGGCGGAACAGGGGTTACAGGAGATGGTGGAGGCGGCGAAAAAGGTTAGAGATCAGGAGTAGTTAGTAATTAGCGTGAGTAGTTAGGATTCCTAACTACTCAGTCCTAATTACTCACACTGCCGCAAGGCAAAACGTTGCGCATGGTGTTTCAAGTCGCGTAAAATCCCCAGGAATCCCGCGTTCGCCCCGAAGGGGCCACCTTGTGGCGGGACAGGCCTAAATTCCCCGGTATGTTCAGAAAAGTCGCATTCGTTCTCTTGCTGGCCTTCAGCACAACGCTGCTCTTGGGCTGCTTCGATGGCTCTGAAGATTCGATTGTGTACGAAAAACGTGAGGGTGTTGTGCGTAAACTCGGGACCTCGATCTACCAACAGGGGACGCACCGCCTGGAGCAAGGTGGAACTCTGGTTGCCTTACTGGAGGCGGCTGGTCCGCAGATTGTCCTGGATAATTTCGTTGACCGGGAGGCGGAAGTCGAGGGGATTATCTCAGCCACGGTGGAGGGGAATTTGGAAATTATGCGGGTAGCAGCAATCACGCCGAAAGACGATGCGATGCTTCCCGGAGCGGTGAAATACCGACGTTACAGCGATGACCAGTTTGGCTTCATCGTGAAATATCCCAGCACCCTGGTTGCCCGGGAATCCCGCCTGGGAGTGGCCTTCCAGGATCCTGAAATGTCGGAACAGGCGGAAAAAGTGATTGAAATCGTGGTACTCGAAAACAAGCTCGAACAGAAATTGGCGGAATGGCTGATTGATAATTACGGCTACACGGCAGACGCCCTGACCCGGGTTTCAGTCGCCGGGCTTTCGGGTTACCAATTCCAGAACGCGACGGGGTCGGTGATCTACCTGGTGCACAATGATCAGGTTTTTACCTTGGCCTGGTATGACAGTAACGAGGATAACCGGGCCCGCAACCGCCGCTACTATCTCGAGCTGGTACAGAGCCTGGTGGTGGAGGGAGTGAGCGTCGCGGATCTGATCGAGGCTCCGCAGACTACGGGAATTGTTGCCCAGGACGGTGATTTCTGCGGGGGTATCACGGGGATCGAGTGTGCCGGTGGTTTGGAGTGTCGTCTGAGTGGCAGTTATCCCGATGCGGGAGGAGCCTGCGTGGCACAGAATGCCCCGGACGCCCTGACGGCAGTCACTTCCGATCGGATTGCAGCGAATTCTGATTTACCAGAAATCTCGGCCGCGGAACTGCAACGGGGCTGGTACTACGGGGATACGGACGAAAAGAAACCAGGCACACCGGCAACCTGGATTATCGTGAATCCGGGTACGCGCAGCGCAATGTGGCGCCGTCTCGATGAAGCGGCAGCTGAGCCAGAAGTTTCGCTTCCAAAGGCGACAGCCACAGCAGCAGCACTCTCAGCCGATCAAAAAGCGGTTTTTGATTATCTCACGATTAACATTGCTGCACTTGCCCCTGAGGAAGCAACAGACGGAAATTGGAGTGCGACTCAATTTTCTTTTGTGAAGCCGAATTTTGTTTACGCGGTTTACGGGGCCAGTGATTCTTCGCTTAGTTCAGGACAGGCTCAGACCAGGAGGCTGCTGTTTGTTTATGAGGTGACCGACGAAGGAGTGACTGTAGATATGCAGGCTTACTTCCGACCTGGCGATGAGCAGGATTGGCTGGTGATCGAAGGGGCGGATCTGGCCTTTGGTAATGCGCAGACGATTGTGAACGCGGGCGGTGAGCTGATTTCCAAAGTTGTCGAAGGCTACCGACTCTTCAATGATTACGGCAACGGTTTTTCCTTCCAGTATCCCAAAGACTGGTACTGGCGCAAACTATTGGCGGGCCGGATTGAATTCTCGGATAAACCATTTCCGGCCGGACTCACACTGATGACTGTCCGGATTGTGGCCGGGGCGAATTATGACTTCGAAGAAGTTGTCTCGACGGATGATGGGAGCAAGGTTTATCTAAGCTTCCAGACTGACAAAAGCGTCGAAATAACGGTTGATTCAGGATACGAAGAATCCCTGCACAGTGCGGCGCAGAGTTTTGAAGTGAAATAGGGACTGGTTTTTAGGTCTTTGGGTTTCTTAATCCTTACTGCTTGGCCGCAATAACGCCATTGCCAGTCCATTTCCGCAAGACTTCAGGAATCTCAATACTGCCAGAGCTGAGTTGGTAATTCTCCATGATTGCGATCAGCATGCGAGGGATGGCGGCGGCGGTGCCGTTTAAAGTGTGGACGAACCCATTGCCCTCTTTGCCCCGGTAACGTACGTTCGCGCGGCGGGCCTGGTAATCTGTGCAATTCGAGCAGCTCGTGAGTTCGCGGTACTTTTTTTCACTGGGCAGCCAAACCTCGATATCGTACTTCTTTGCTGCGGGAGCCCCGAGATCACCGGCGGCGATATTGACCACGCGATAGGGGAGACCCAGGCCCTTGACAATTTCCTCCTGACAGCTGAGCAGAAAATCATGTTCCTTCCAGGACTTGTCCGGCTCGCAGAAACTAAACATCTCGAGTTTGTCGAACTGGTGAACGCGGAAGATTCCCTTCGTGTCCTTCCCATACGCCCCGGCTTCGCGACGATAACAGGTGGAGAATCCCGCGTAGCGCTTGGGCAGTTCGCCTTCGAGGATTTCATTCGCGTGGTACATCGTCAGCGGGACCTCGCTCGTGCCGATCAGGAAGAGGTCATCGCCTTCCGGATTTTCGGCGCTACTCGGATTAACTTCATAAATCTCGAAGCGCTCAGCCGGGAAAAAGCCCGTCCCAATCATCGCTTGTTCACGAACCAGGGTGGGCGTAGTCATCAGCGTAAAACCTTTTTCCCGCAGAATTTCCATCCCGTATTGCAGCAGGGCGAATTCCAGCTGGACAGCTTCATTTTTCAGATAGTAAAAACGAGAACCGCTGACTTTGGCGCCCCGGGCAGTATCGATGATGTCCGTGATTATCCCGAGGGTGGCGTGATCCTGGGTCTTGAAATCAAACTTGGTCTGCTTACCGTGTTTGCGAAGCACTTCCGCGTCTTCTGCACCGCCATCGGGAGCACTCTCGTGGGGGGGATTGGGAACGGCGAGTAATTTCTCATCGAGAGATTTTTTCACCCGCGCCAGTTTCCCTTCAGTCACTTTCAGCTTATCGGAAACTTCTTTCATCTCGGCGATCAGTTTCGACTTTTTAGCAGAATCTTTCTCACCAGCAATCCGTTGATTGGCTTCGTTTTGGGTACGTCGCAAAGCCTCTGCTTTTTGCAGATATTCTTTGCGTTCATCATCGAGCTCAAGCAACTCATCTACATCAATCTCCTGACCCTTGCGCTTGAGAGCGGAGTAAAAGGCCTGGGGATCAGAGCGGAGAGCGTTGAGGTCAAGCATAGGAGGATTTTACAGGTTTCAGATTCCAGGGAACAGGAGTAATTAGTGTGAGTAGTTAGGAAATCTTAGACCCCCTAATTACTAACTACTAATTACTCACACTCAACACTTATCGCACTTCAAATACTCCGCCAACCGTGTAATCGCCCGATTAACTTTCTTCCGCAGTAATTCGAGAGCAACCATGTCATTCCTGCCGGAAAGGGGATTATGAATCAGACCGAGGTTGTATTCGAATTGGACGCCGTAAACTTTGACATTCGGATCAATCGCGCGAGCATTTTCCATCACCCACTTCACGGAATAGCCACCGTGGTAAATCTGGTTGACCTCAGAGCCGAGCTCGGTTTCATCCCAGAGAGCCCTTTGAAAAAACTTCAAAGCGGAAGCCGGCAGTGAGGTTTCTCCGCGGGAATTCACGCGGGCTCCCCGGTGCTTGCTGCCAAAATTGCTGATTACAATCGCCGGCATGTATTCACGACCCTCACCGGCCGGATGATCCGAGCTGGTATTGTGGTGATCGACGAAGAGGATGCGTTTCGCGCCACCGGCGATTAATTTTCGGAGTTTCTCAAAGATGTGCTCGTAGTACGGAAACCAGTATTTTTGGAGCAGCTCCGCTTTTTCAAAGTTGCCGGGTTCCTGACCTTCTTTCCAAACCCGGTTGCTGCCGTGGAAGTCTTTTTTCAGGAAGGCGCTTTCGGGAGTGGGTACCCGGTTCAGATCTCCCAGGGCACGATGGTGCTTGGCAACATGAGTGGAGAAAGCGCGGGGATGGTGGGCGGTCTTGCTGCTGAAGGGATCGGAAAAATGCCAGATCTGCTCGTCGGTCAGCTGCATCCGCTTGCGCCACTCTTTGGGGATAGTGCTGCAAGCATGCGGAGCGGAAATGATGAGGGGGAGACGTTTGGGCACGGGAGAATTGTAACAGATAAGTTGCTAAAACTCGGAGGCGAAACTAAAATCCTTCGGCCATTTTTACTTTTTAGAGAAATTTTCAATTTATAATTTCTAGTTTCTAAACGATTTTCAATTAACCAATTTCTCAATTTTACAAACGGTAAAGGTTGGTTTGAAAAATTAAAAAATTGAAACATCGAAAATCTTTTAGAAATTGAAAATTGAAAATTAGAAATTTATTTCTGGGGCTGTAGCTCAGCTGGCTACAGCACTCCCATGGCATGGGAGGGGTCAGGGGTTCGAATCCCCTCAGCTCCACCAAAAATCAACTTCCCCGCGAAGCGGGGGTTTTGATTTTTTGGAGTTTGAGTGGTGAGATCTGCTGTGTACACACAAAAAAGCCCGAATCGACTTCATGATATCCGGCGCGAGCCGTGACTAAACTTTGTTTTAGTACGAACGAAAAGCTAGCTTCGAATCCCCTCAGCTCCACCAACCTTCGCTTTCGTTTCACTCAAGCTACGGTTGGCTGCGCCAGTCTTCGTCACTATTCAGTGCTTTTCGAAAAGGAGCGAAGGTTGCCCGCCGTAGCTCATAGAGCGAAGGCCGGGCAAACTACGAATGGCAGGCCAGCCCGTCTTGTCTTGAACTGTGATTTTTGTGATTATTTGATGGACTATGATTTCTGGGATCATAGTAATCAGTGAAATCAAATGAATCATAGTTCAAGACTAGTTTTCGCGACAATACGGGCAACCAGCAACTCGCAACTGGAGACTGGCAACTCCTAGAATTGTCTCAGAAACCTCAAATCATTCTCAAAAAGCAGACGCATGTCATTAATCCGATGGCGGAGCATGACCATGCGGTCAATCCCGAAACCGAAGGCAAAACCGCTCCACTGTTCCGGGTCAATGTCTACGTTTTTGAGCACGTTTGGATGGACGAGTCCGCAGCCGACGATCTCGATCCAACCGGTGTGCTTACAAACGGAACACCCTTCACCCCCGCAAATCGTACAGCTCATGTCCATTTCCAGTCCCGGTTCGACGAAAGGAAAGTAGCTCGTGCGGAAGCGGAACTTGGCCTCCGGGTCGATTAACCGTCGTACCGCTTCTTCCATCACGGCTTTCATATTGGCGAGCGAAACATCACGATCAACCATAAGTCCCTCGAGCTGATGGAACATCGGTGAGTGACTCGCATCGAAGTCGTCTTTGCGAAAGACTCGGCCCGGAGCGATGATGCGAAAAGGTGGCTCGCGCTTTTCCATCCAACGGATCTGCACACTGGAAGTCTGCGTTCGTAACAGTTTTCCGTTCTCTCCCTCGACGAAAAGCGTATCCTGAGCATCGCGAGCCGGATGATCTTCGGGGATATTCAGCGCGGTGAAATTGTGAAAATCACCCTCGATCTGGGGGCCGGTAGCAATCGTGAAACCGAGACCGGCAAAAACTTTCTCCGCTTCGCGGATGAATTGAGTGAGGGGGTGGAGAGTTCCGCGAGGGGCGTCAATTCCCGGCTGAGTCGGGTCGATCCATTCGTTTTCGGCTAATGCATCGAATTTAGCGTTCTCCAAAGAATCGGCTTTTTCGGAGATTTTCTGCTCAAGCTTGAGTTTTAGCTCGTTACTGGCTTTACCAACCCTGCCCCTTTCTTTCGCATCCAGATCCTTCAAGCCACGCAGGATCTCGGTGAGCTGACCTTTGCGGCCGAGGAGCTGAACTTCGAGTTCGCGTAATTCTTCCGCGTTTTTAGCGGAATCTATTTTTTGAATTGCTGATTTTTCGAGATCTTTGAGTTTGTCGGGCATAGGACAGGTTCTAGGTTCTCCGCCTTCGCCGAGGCTACGGCGGACAAGCAGGGAACAGGTTACAGGAATTTTCAATTTCTAATTGTAAAGAACCCTGCGCCAAGAGCGCAGGGCGTTAGTTAAAGTTTAAAAAGTTTGAGCTGTTTAATGTCTTTAGCTCGACCTTGGTTTTTGATGTAGTTCTCAATGATTTTGCGGTCACCTCGGCCACTGACTGTGGCAA
>JBDRMN010000054.1:0-2473 GCA_043812055.1 Patescibacteria group bacterium | reverse complement strand
CAAGATTGATAATGGGATGTACCTGAGTTCCTCGTACGCCCTCAAGCCATGGTTGAGTAGATTTTTGATTCATCCTCAATGCCTTTGTTAGGGGCTTTTCTTCTTTTCAAATTGCAATTGCATGGCTTCCTGAACTCTCTTGCGGACACCTTCAATAGCTTTGCGTCTTGATAAGCTGCTATGTGATCCGATGCCAACTTCAACAGCGAGTGCAATAACATCCTCATCACGAAATTCGTCAACCTTTTTTGCAAATGCACCATCGCCACCACTTTGGGTGGATGTAACCAATTCTTCGAAAATGAGCTGAAGTTCTTGCGAAGTCTTCAATGAAGATTCTTTCTCAGCTTTTTTCTTTTTTTTAGGTTGTTTGGGTTTCTCTGGGTAATTTGGGAATGCCGCCTTCAATCGTCGTTCAATACGGCCAAGTGCCGCAGAGGTTGTTTGCAGGTCTCGGCGGAGAGAATTAATCTCATCTGCTACACGTTTCAATTCATCAATAGGCTCTGTAAATTCATTATTCATCCAGAAACTCCGTTATTCCTTTCCAAAGATTCTTAAAATCGTTGATAAACTCTGCCGGAACACCACCTGAAGTCACTGCCCTTTTGATAGCTACTCTATCATAAATTGGTGTATCAAGGCATTTGACTTTCAACCCGGCTTGGGATGCTGCTTGAGCACAAACACGCTGAACTTGGCTCCAATAAAACCGCGATTCTTTTGTCATGGTGCCTGCATAAGGCTTGGCCTTGTTCATGAAAACGGCAATTTTGGGTATCGGAAATGGCTCGATGCGCAATTGCAATGTATTCAGGATCAAGGGGACGCCTTTTACTGCATAAAAATCGGGGTTGACTGGAATCAAAATCAAGTCACAGACCGAAAGGATGGAATAGGAAAGAAGCGTAAATGAAGGCGGACAGTCGAAGAGGGCGTAGTCGTAATCCAAAACATTTTTGGACCATGTGATTTTCCCGAGAATGTCCCGAATAAAGCCTTGCATTTTCTCACGGTCGAACACATCTAACTCCAGCCAATAGAGGTCTTCAATAGATGGGACAAAATGATACCTGTCTGTAATTTGGTAAATGAAATCATAATTTATTCCGAATTCGAAGCCTCCTTTGCCAGTGTATGCTTCGATAGCCTTGAAAATGGTCTTGTCTTTTTTTTCAGATCGGTCTGACCAGTCGCTGAATTTGCGGTAAAGGCTTCCGTCTTCATTAAGAGTTATCGCTTGAGTGAGAGACATTTGGGCGTCTAAATCGAACAGAAGAACATTAGAATTTCCATAGGTTGAGATAAGGTCACCCAAGCACCATGTAACGGTGGTTTTCCCAACACCGCCCTTAAAGTTAATGGTTGCTATTGTTTTTGGCGGCCGTTTTTCGTTCATGTTTTTCACCCCCTAACGCTGCTAATCAGCCGCGCGGCTTTTTGCGTCGGCTGAATTAGCCTGGTTAGATACAGTTTGCTTCTTTATTTCGGCCATTTCACCGGTTAGTTCTCCTAACTTTTGAGCAAGCTCAAAAGTATCTTTAGAAGCTTTTTGGCCGGATATTATTAGACTAATTTCCTCAAGTAACATAGCTTCTAATAGATTGATTGCCTTGTGCATTGCGATTGGACTTTCAACCGTGACTGCGGTGAGCTGCTCATTAGATAGAATATTCTTCAGCAAAGAATGCACACCATGATCTTTTCGCCAGTCCTTAATTTCGCCTTCCTTTAGACCGTCAACGAGAATAAGAGAAATTCGGCCAAGAAACGCTCGATATATAAAAAATAGTAGCCATAGCTTCTCTCCCAAAAAGGGCCGATTAGACTCCAAATCCTCAGGGTCCGAGCTAATCTGCTCTATAACACTATCATTCAAATCGGAAATCATTGCTTTCATTTTCGGCTTAGTAAAAACTTCATTGTACTCAGAGGGGTGGAGTATACTGTAAAAAAATATCGCAGACTGACATATTTTTCTTATTTTTAGAACATGCTTCCATAGTTTCTCTGTGGCTTGGATCTTTTTTTCTTGTGCTGCTTTTTGCCCGGACGAAAAACTAAAAATGGCAGTTTCCATGACAAGGCGATCCCTGGCTAATTGAGCTCTCAAGGTTTCCATTTCTTTTTGCTGCTGCTCTTTCCAATTGAGAGTTACTTTCTCAGCGACAAGTTTCCCAATCCAGGCGACCAAACCACCTACAATTACTGCCCACCCTCCAAGTAATGCAATTATTCCAGTTACGGTCATATTTATAATCCAACCATAAAATGATCAAAGAATTTTATCTAACGGGGCGAGCTGAGCCGAGTCGGTCTAGCGCCGGGAGCCGACGTACGGTCGACGACGGCGTTAGGCCGGCGAGGCTCCAGCGATTGTTCGAAAGGCCGCCTCCGGCGGCCTGAAGAACAGGCGCTGGAGCGCAAGCTCAGCTCGCCCCGTTCGCGGCGTGCCGGAGGCGTGCCGCGAACG
>JBDRMN010000053.1:0-21368 GCA_043812055.1 Patescibacteria group bacterium | reverse complement strand
GCGAGACGAGATTACGCGTGTCAAGAAGCAAGTGGGCAAACGCAAAGTCTTCATGCTCGTTAGCGGAGGTGTGGATTCGGCAGTAGGGTTTGCCTTGTTGGAAAAGGCATTGGGCAAGGCGAATGTCTTTGGGCTTTTCATTGATCATGGCTTGCTGCGTGAGGGAGAGGTGGATCAGGTTCAAAAGAGTTTGAAAAAAGTAGGCTTCCGTAATCTGAAGGTTGTGAACGCCAGCGGACATTTCCTCTCGGCTCTGCGCAATGTCACCGACCCTGAGGAAAAACGGCGAGTGATCGGGAGAGTGTTTCTCAAGGTTCAACGTAAGGCCTTGAAACGTTTACACTTCAATCCGCGAGAATGGCTGCTCGGCCAGGGGACGATTTACCCGGATACGATCGAGTCGGCCGGCACAGAGAATGCGGACAAGATCAAGACCCACCACAACCGGGTTGTCGAGATTGAGCAGATGATCGAAAAAGGTTTGGTCGTCGAACCACTGGCGCAACTTTATAAGGATGAGGTGCGTGAGCTTGGTAAAAAACTGAAGCTACCGGCCAGTCTCATCGGTCGTCATCCCTTCCCGGGACCCGGACTCGGAGTACGGGTGCTCTGCGGTTCACCGGAAAAATGTTCCACGACAAACAAGATTGAGACCGAGATTAACCGGAAGTGGAAATTGAAAGGAAAAGTCTTGCCGATTCGTTCCGTCGGCGTCCAGGGTGATGCGCGGACCTACGCTCATCCGGTGGTCCTTTTCACAGCGAAGCGGGACTGGAAAAAGCTCGATGAGATTGCGACTTGGACGGTGAATAAATTCAAAGACGTAAACAGAGTCTTGTTTTGTCTGACTTCGACCAAGGCTCCCCGGAGTTTCCAGGGTAAGTTCGCGAAACTTACACGACCACGCCTGGAGCTTGCCCGTGAGGCTGACGCACTGGCCAACAAAGTTCTCGTCAGTAAAAAGTTGTACAACAAGGTATGGCAAATGCCAGTGGTGTTGGCGCCGGTTTCAGTTAACGGTGATTCAGAATCTGTGATCTTGCGGCCGATTGATTCGCAGGAGGCAATGACTGCTTCGTTCTCACGCTTGCCGAAAGGAGCGGTCAGTGAGATGGCCAAGCGAATTGCCAAGTTACCCGGTGTCGAGCATGTGTTTTATGATCTGACGAATAAGCCGCCGGGGACGATTGAATGGGAGTAAGGGATTAAAGATGGGGAACTTGTTACTTTTTCCTGACCATTACGTAAAACTTAGAGAACAGACTACGAGAACTAATTTTCAATTTCTAATTTCTAATTTCTAAACGATTTCCAATGTTACAATGTTTTAATTTCTCAAACCTAAGGGTACCCACTTCCATTTAAATTTGTTTGAAAAATTGAAGTATTGAATCATTTAAAAATTGTTTATAAATTGAAAATTAGAAATTATTTTTACATAGCTCTGGTTAGATGGAATTAATTCTCGTAGTTCTATCAATAATTTAATCATTAACAATCAATAATTATGTCCAATCCTTTCCACGACTTCGACTGGAGTCTAAAGTCTCTCGGTAAAGTTTTCGGTGCTTTCATCCTGGGGATTGTCGGTCTGGCGATTATGGCTGGCATTGTTTCGTTTGCCTTCCGCACGATTGTTTCTCCCTTTAGCGGCGGTTTCAGTTCGCCGCGAATGATGATGGAGGAGTCTGCTGATTTCGCGATGAGTCAAGGGGGGATGGCTGTAAGTAGTTTTTCCAAAAATATCGTGCCACCGATTCCGGGACCGGATGGAGAGATTATCGACGCCGATGCGGAGGATTACGAGGTCCATGAGCATAACGTTAATTACCGCACACGCCGGAAAGATGAGATTTGTTCAACAATTCTCGCGCTAAAAGCGGACGAAGATATTGTTTTCGAAAGCGCGAACGAAACGGACCGTTCCTGCTATTACCGTTTCGAAGTGCCGAACGAACGGGCGGATGAAGTTCTAGAAACCCTCGCAGATCTCGATCCGGAGGATATTCGTTCAAACGTTTACACGATTCAGCGCTCGGTCGAGGGTACGACTGATCGTCTACAGATTCTCCAAAAGAAACTTGAGCAAACCGAAAGCACGCTGGCGGAAGCCCAAGCAGCTTATGAAGAATTGATGGCGCTAGCGACCCGCAGTCGGGATGTGGAGAACCTGACAGAGCTGATTACACTCAAGATTAGTGCGATCGAAGAACTGGCCCAAAAGCAGATTTCGATTAACGAAGAAATTGAACGAGTACAGCAAAATCGATCCGAGCAGCTGCGTCGGATTGCCTACACTGAGTTCAGTGTGAATGTTTACGAGGAGAGATTCGTTGACTGGCAGCAGATCACCGCTAGCTGGAAACAGGAGATTCGTAATTTCGTGGACAATGTCAATGGCTTTACTCAGTGGGTGAGTGTGAGACTGATCAGCTTCGTGCTTTACACGGTGGCAGCGATGGCTTACATTGCGATTGCCTTCGGATTCCTCAAAGTCCTTTGGATCATAGGGAAGAAAGTGTGGAAGCTAGGTTCCAGGGAACAGGGAACCCGTTCGGCAGGCTCAGGGCAAGCAGGGAACAGAGGATAGGACATGGGGGTTGGAGAACAGGTTTACCAACACCCCAAAGTAAAACTTGGATAATGTAGGTGCGAATTCGAATTCGCACCTACATTATCATTTTGCCAAGGTCTTGTAGCAGGGATAGTGTTGGTGGATAGTGTTAGCGGAAGCGCCCCGCTTCGCGGGATTCTTCTTTTTAATCCTTAATTCTTTATCCTTAATCCTTGCCTCCCAATCCTTTATACTTACGGTAATGAAAAATTTCTACGTTACTACCTCGATTCCCTATGCCAACGCGGAGCCGCATATTGGTTTCGCAATGGAGGCAATCCAGGCGGATGTGCTCGCGCGTTATCACGAGCAGCGGGGTGTTGAGTCGCGTTTTCAGACAGGCACTGATGAGCATGGAGTGAAGCTGGCCAAAACTGCCGCGAAACTGGGGAAAACCCCTACAGATCTTGCCAATGAAAATGCCCAGAAATTCCAAGCGCTCAAAGAAATACTAAACCTACGTTTCGACGACTTCATTCGCACTACCGATCAAAAGCGTCACTGGCCAGCGGCGCAGAAGCTCTGGCAGAAGCTTACCGAGGCGGGAAAATTGGAAAAAAGGAAATACAAAGGCTTGTACTGCTCGGGCTGTGAAGAGTTCAAACGCGAGAAAGATTTAGTCGACGGGAAGTGCTCCAATCACAAAATGGCTCCAGAAAAAGTTGAAGAAGAAAATTGGTTTTTCCGACTCTCGGATTTTTCGGAGGAGATTCGGAAGCTAATCGAAAGTAAAAAAGTTGAGATCGTTCCCGGATTCCGCGCAAAAGAATTTCTCAATGTACTGACTGAGGGCTTGCACGACGTTTCTTTCTCTCGTCCGAAAAAAAGCTTGGAATGGGGAATCCCGGTTCCTGCAGACGATTCCCAGGTGATGTACGTCTGGTGTGACGCGCTGACGAATTATATTTCCGCCGTGGATTATGCTAACGAGGGTAAGGATTTCCAGAAATGGTGGAGCCAGAGTACGGAAAAAGTCCACGTGATTGGCAAGGATATAGTGCGTTTTCATGCGGGGATTTGGATCGGGATGTTACTCGCCGCGAAACTTCCCCTGCCGGACAAAATTTACGTACACGGTTTTATCACAGCCGAAGGACAAAAAATGAGTAAGAGTCTCGGGAATGTGCTTGATCCGAACGAAGTTACGGCGGAGTGGGGCGCGGATGCGCTGCGGTATTATCTGCTCTCGGAAATACCAAATGGGCAGGATGGGGATTTCAGCAAAACGCGCTTTGAGGAAATTTATAATTCACATTTGGCGAATGGGCTGGGAAATTTGGTGAGTAGGGTTGTAACTATGGGATTAAAAATAGAAAATAATTTCCAATTCAAGACTTTAGGTATTGAAAGAGAAAAAAAGGCTGATAAGTTATGGGAAAGAGTTACAAGGGTAATGGAAGAATATGATTTTCGAAAAGCTTTGGGTTTTATTAAAAATTTTGTTGATTGGAATAATGAACTTATTTCCACACTAAAACCTTGGGAAAAAGAAGGCGATGAGCAAAAAGCAATCGTAGGATATTTATTAGAAAATCTTCGTCAAATTGCGCTTGCTATTAATCCTTTTCTCCCACAAACGAGTGAGAAAATTGCCAAGATTTTAGGGGTGAGCCTGGAGGGCAAGTTTGAGGAATTTAAGAAGTGGGGAGCGGTTAAGGAATTTAAATTAACCAAGCCAGGGATATTGTTTCCAAAAAAGGGTTAGCTGAAGGCGGCTGACTTCCGTTAGGTATTTTCTGGATTCCCGCTTTCACGGGAATAATCTGGATCCCTGCCACTAGGTGGCCCCTTTGGGGCTTTCGCAGGGAAGACAATATTGATGGCAGGGAATTAAGTTCTACAAACTACCAACTATTAACTACCAACTAATGAAAGGAGTGATTCTGGCCGGCGGAAAAGGAACCCGGCTGTTGCCGTTCACGAAATTTACAAATAAGCACTTGCTGCCGATTGGACGGAAGCCGATGATTTTGTATCCGCTAGAGACTTTGAAACGCTCCGGTATCCGCAAGGTCCTGATCGTGGCGGATGGTAAATTTCTCTCTCAGTTCAAGACTTTACTTGGGAGTGGCAAAAGCCTGGGGATGCAGATTTCTTTCGTAGTTCAACGTCAGGCCAGCGGAATCGCGGGGGCTTTGCGCTTAGCTGAAGAGTTCGCTGGTAATGATGACATCGCGGTGGTTCTCGGAGACAATATTTTTGAAGATAATTTCGCCAGTGCGGTGAAAAGTTTCCAGAGTGGTGCCAGGGTTTTTCTCAAACGTGTGCCTGACCCGGAGCGTTTCGGCGTTGCCGAGTTGCGCGGTTCACGGGTGCATAGAATTATCGAAAAACCTAAATATCCCAAGAGTGACCTGGCTGTGGTCGGGTTGTATTTTTATGATGCGAATGTTTTTGATGCTATTCGTGGGCAAAAACCCTCTCGTCGGGGAGAGCTCGAGATTACTGATGTGAATAATTGGTACCAGCAGAAGGATCAGCTTGATGCTCGTAAAGTGAAAGGTTTCTGGAGTGACGCGGGGACGCTGGCAAGTCTGGCTCGGGCGACCGAGCTGGTTCGTGGGCTTAACAAAAACACTTGACTTAAATTTGCTTTGCCTGTGAAAAAATCCTAGAATTTCAGCAAGTTTTTCTTAACTCCTCCCTTCAATGTACCTCCAGAAAGCCCTTCGTGGCCGCTCCGGCTTCACGCTTGTTGAGCTTATCATTGTGATAATGATTATCGGCATTTTGGCCGCAACTCTCTTGCCGAGAGTGATGGGTGCGCCAGCCCGTGCTCGTGACGTTGGGCGTATACGCGATCTAGACTCTCTGACTCTAGCTTTACAGCAGTACTACACGGACAATGGCGTCTTCCCGGCAGATTTGGACGGTGCCTGTCTAGGTCCCGCTGATGGTGGTATCGGTGCAGCTATGGTTACTGCCGGGTACATGCTGGCAAGTAATTTTCCTGAAGATCCGACGAGTACAGCAGGGGTAGGGGGTTGTACGGGACAGTACTACTATGAGTCTCTAACGAAGAACGGCATTCTCCACAATTCTTTCGTGCTAGGTGCTGATGTAGAGAGTGACGGTCAGGCCAATGCTGGTGCTGCTTGTATCGCCCAGGACTCGGTCGAAGAAGTGGATACCTGTATTGCTGCTCTAGGGGGAGCCTTTGGGACAGGGACAGCGGCCGTTTACTTGAAGCTCGGTGGGATGTAGTCGTTACTTGCTTATAAAAAAGAAAAGCGCCCCGTGATGGGGCGTTTTTTTATTGCCCAAGTTATTTAATCCGCCTTCGCGGATATTCCCCGGATAAGCCCAGGGAGCTTCAGGAGATTCTCTAACGCTCGTCGTAGTTCTTCATGGCCTCGTTCAGCGCGAAGAAAGTGAGCAGTAGAGCACCGAAATTGATGAAGATTTGTTGCAACATGGGTCTTTGGGTTGTTAGGCTTCTAGGTTTTTAGGTGAAGAGGAGGCCGTTACCTTGGCCATCGACAAAAATCCTTTCGCCGGGTCGAGGAGAGCAAAGTACGCGGCCGTCGCTCGCCTCTATGCGCGTGTGGCCGGTGCGCCTGTAGACAACTTCTTGCTCGTCCATCCAGGTGCGCGGCGCGATTTTGAATACTCGAAGCATTTGAGAATTCGGCTAAAGAGCGCTGTCAGGGAAGACAGAGGAGGGGTCTGCCCATCAAGGCAGTTTTAGGTTTCACGTTTTGTGTTCCAGGTACTAGTTCTTTTGAAACAAAGGTGTGAGGAGGATTTCAATCAATCCTTTTTTCTTGTGTTTAGCTTTGTAGATATCACCCTCTTCGTTGATGACTTGGCAATAGGGGCACTTCTCTTGCTTGGTAGAGATTGCCTTGCCGCATTCGAGGCAGTTGATGATCATGAGGTTTCAAGCACTTGACTATCGAGAAATTTCTCGATATCGCTCTCCCGAATCCGGTAAACCCGGCCAATTCTCGCACTCCGCAGCTTCCCTTGTTTGATGTAATTCAGGATGGTGAAGGGGTGCAGTTGCAGCATCTTACCAGTCTGCTCGGGAGTGAGGATGCGATCTTGCATAGGCTGTGCCTTTAAGGGGTCGAATTTTATTCAATCCCAGACAACTTAGCAAGATTTAATTAAAGGTAATTAAATGGGGAGCAACTAGATGTAGTGTAGCTAGTTTTCTTTAGTTTTACAACAATTTAGTCAAGTTAATTTTAAAACACCCAATTTAATTAAATTTTAGCTAATTTAATTAAAGTTTGGGTGCCTTTTGGCGGGTTAAAACAATGAAATCAAATTTTGTTCAACCCCAAGATATTGTAGCACAAAAGAGCTTGAGGAAAACAGTTTCATCCACTTTGGGCAAAAATAAGAAAGTTTGAAAAAGTCTGAGACAGCTTGGAAAAAGTTAGAAGAACTTAGGACGGGTTTGAAATGCTTTAAAACAAGAAGTTTAAGTAAGGCGAGACTTGGGATAGATTTTTTGTGGTAAAATGTACTTAATTCTAACCTTAAAAAATTGCCCGGAAACACTTTCGGTAGCGCATTAAAAGTTACGACTTTTGGCGAAAGTCACGGGCCGGCACTCGGTTGCGTGCTGGATGGTGTGCCGGCGGGGCTCAAGATCTCCGGAAAAGACATTCAAAAAGAACTTGATCGCCGTAGGCCCGGCCAATCAAAAGTCAGCACTTCTCGGAAAGAGGCTGACAAAGTTGAGATTCTTTCGGGAATATTCGAAGGGAAAACGACAGGCGCTCCGCTTGCTTTACTGATTCGCAACACAGGAGCTCGTTCGCAAGACTACAACAAGCTCAAAGACATTCTCCGTCCGGGGCATGCTGATCTTACTTATCTCGCGAAGTTCGGAATTCGGGATCACCGGGGTGGTGGGCGCTCAAGCGGTCGGGAAACTGTCGCCCGGGTGGCCTCCGGTGCCATTGCCGAGAAGGTTCTGGAAAAACAGAAAGTTCAAGTAATTGCCCATACAGAGTCAATCGGCGTCGTGGAAGCGGAGAAATTTGATCCGAAGGTTGTCGAAAAAAACTCAGTTCGCTGCGGTGATGCGAAGGCAGCGAAAGAAATGGAACAGATTATCCTCGAAGCGCAAAAGAGGGGAGATTCGGTCGGTGGTACGGTGGCGATCGTCGTGAAGAACGTCCCGGCAGGGCTTGGTGAGCCAGTCTTCGACAAGACGGAAGCTTTGCTGGCTCAAGCGCTGATGAGTATCGGCGGTGTGAAAGGAGTCGAGTTCGGAGTCGGTTTCGCCGCGAGCAAACTTTTCGGCAGTGAGATGAATGATGAGTTAATTTCATTAAAGAAGAAAGCGACCAATCGAGCGGGTGGAGTTCTCGGGGGAATTACCGATGGCAGCGATTTATTGATCCGCATTGCCGTCAAACCAACCGCCTCAATTTCCGTTTCGCAGCGCACGGTCAATGTCCGCGGAAAGGCCAGAAAGATTTCTGTAAAAGGTAGGCATGATCCGTGTATTGTTCCGCGCATTGTTCCGGTGGCAGAGGCAATGGTTAGGCTAGTGCTGGCTGACCTGTTGCTGAGGGCTAAGGGGGATAAGATTTGAAGGGTGGAGGAGACGAATTATTTTGAAATCCCAAGAACCAAGAACCAGATAAATTCCAAAACTCAAACTCAAAACAAAAAGCTTTTTTGATATTGGAATTTGGTGCTTGTCTGGTTCTTGGAATTTGGAATTTGATTCCAGCTACTAAGTGTTTGCTTTGGTGATAAAATTCCGAAGATGAAGCAGGTAACCCTCTCAATCAACTCTGTAATTTCCTGGGTACTCAAAATTTTGATTGCGGTAGTTTCGCTTACCTTCTTCCTACGGGGTAATTTTCTGTTCGGTGGTTTTTCCTTGCTCGTATTACTGGTTTCACTAATTCCAGCTTTTGTGAATCGAAGTTACAATACGAACTTACCCTGGCCGGTGGATTTTTGGTTAACCTTGTGGCTTTCCTTTTCGGTGTTGGGGGAGTTGGTACTTTATAATCACTTCTGGTGGTGGGATGACTTCCTGCATTTCGGCGGGACTGCAGTGGTGGTTTATCTGGCTTTTGTGCTTGTCTTTGCTTTTAACTTCGTAGGCAAGATCCGGCTCTCGATTCCGCTGATTGGCTTTGCTACTTTTCTAATTGGCATTGCCTTCGGGGCGCTGTGGGAAATGGCGGAGTTTTGGGTTTGGAGAATTACCGGTAATGACGCCTTGGCGATGAGTGGCAATTTTGAGAAAGGCTTGCTCGACACTTTTCACGATCTCCATTTTAATTTAGCGGGGGCTAGCTTGATTGCTCTAGCCGGTATGAAATACGTTGCCCGCCAACGTCATGTCAAGCTGCGCGAGTGGATGCATCCTTTCACTGAGATATTTGGGGAAAAAGTGAGAACTGCCAAGCAGAAGACTCGGGAAAAAATCATTATGCAGAAGAAGAAGCTCAAAAAGAAATTCAGCAAAGCTAAGCAGAAATGAATTTTTCTATTGCCGCCTTTCTCGGAGTGCTGCAAGGGGTGACTGAGTTTTTTCCGGTTAGTTCGAGTGGGCACCTAATGCTCGCGGAACACTTTTTGAATTTACCAGTAGCCGATCTCAAAGCTTTCGACGTGGTGCTGCATGCGGGGACTTTACTAGCACTGATTGTGTTGTTTTGGAGAGAATGGAGAGGGATGGTTCTTGGTTCTTGGTTCGCAGTTCTTGGTTCGGCAGGAAGGAATGAGAGGACTTCTTTGCGCCTGCTGGGGATGTTGGTTGTGGCGACCATTCCGGCGGCAGTGGCGGGACTGCTGCTGAATGATTGGATTGATGAATTTACGCGGGGGGAGGGGCGGGTGTATCTGGTCGCGGGGTTTTTTGTGCTGGTCGCGGGGCTGCTGGCGGTGGCAGAAATATTTAGGAAGGATAGAACCCCCTCCGATCCCGCACCGGGTGCGAGACAAGCAGTGGGGGAAATGGTTACCTGGAAACAGGTAGCCTGGATGGGGATTTTTCAGGTGACCGCGCTGCTACCGGGAGTTTCGCGCAGTGGAGCGACGATCGCCGCGGGAATGTTCGGAGGATTAACTCGATCTGTTGCAGCAAGATTCAGCTTCCTCATGCTGGCACCGGTGACGCTTGGAGCGGTTATTTTGATTTCCCAAAAGGTGTTGGCGGGGGGACTTACTTTACCCGCCGGGCCGTTAACCTTAGTAGGATTTACCACCTCGGCGATTGCCTCGTACGTATGTGCGGCGGCGCTTCTGAAGTTTGTGAAAAAACATTCGTTAATTGTATTCTCGATTTACCTGAGCATGGCCGCCTTGGCATTGATTTCCTACATGAACTAAAGTTCATAAACTTTTGAAAAGAGTTGTCGGACAAGTTAGGATTTTTCCTTGTGTCTATGTCCACCCCGACAAAAGTTTTTTCGGCGGCGACGATTGGTCTCAATTGTCAGATCATCGATGTCGAGGTCGATCTGATGTGGGGGCGAGCGTTTTTTCACGTAGTCGGTTTGGGGGACACCGCAGTGCAGGAATCGCGCGAGCGCGTGCGCAGCGCAGTCAAGAATTCCGGCTTTTGGTTTCACACGGAGCGCCTGACAGTGAATCTCGCCCCGGCTGATCTGCCGAAAGCCGGTCCGAGTTTTGATTTTCCGATTGCTGTGGGAATCATCTCTTCGAGCAAACAGTTGCTACTGCCGGAATATTTGAAAAAATCCATCCTGATCGGTGAACTCGCGTTGGATGGTCAGACACGGCCGGTGGCGGGGGTTCTGCCGATCGTAATGCAGGCGAAGGAAAAGGGTTTTGAAAATTTCTTCGTTCCGGCGAAGAATGCTCGAGAGGCAGCCATCATTGAGGATGTAAATATTTTTCCGGTAAAGTCTTTGGCTGAGTTTGTCCGACACTGCAAGGGCTCTGAGAAGATTCAGGCGCTAGCTCCACTTGATGCGAATATGATCGCCCAAGAAGAAGACTACGGAATTGATCTGGCGCATGTAAGGGGACAGGAGCAGGCCAAGCGCGCGCTTACAGTGGCGGCAGCGGGAAGTCACAATATTATTTTTTCCGGACCACCGGGAAGCGGCAAAACGATGCTGGCACGGGCCTTTAGGACAATTTTGCCGAAGATGGCTTTAGCCGAGATGTTGGAAGTCACGAAGATTTATTCAGTCGCTGGACTGGTGCCGCCAGATCAACCGTTGGTAGCAGTACGTCCTTTTCGCTCTGTCCACCATACCGCTTCCGCGGTCTCGATCGTGGGAGGGGGGCGGAAGGTCGGGCCGGGAGAAATCTCACTTGCCCACAAGGGAGTGCTTTTTCTCGATGAAATTGCCGAGTTCCCCTCCCAAGTTCTCGAAGTTCTGCGTCAGCCCCTTGAAGATGGTGTGATTAATATTTCACGCGCGATCGGTACAGTGCGTTATCCAGCCCGCTTTACCCTTATCGCCGCGATGAATCCCTGCCCTTGTGGTTTTGCGACTGATCAGGAGCGGACTTGTAGCTGTTCTCCGACGGAGATCGTACGTTACCAAAAGAAACTCTCTGGACCCTTGCTCGACCGGATCGATATGCACGTCGAGGTTCCGCGCGTGCAATTTGAAAAACTGGAAGCCCCGGCAACTGAATTGGAAAGTTCGGCGGAGGTTCGCAGCTTTGTCCAGGCTGCTCGGGACATCCAAGCCGAGCGCTTCAAGGATCTCAATATCCATGCTAATGCGGAGATGAGTAGTGAAGAAACGAGGCAGTTCTGCGCGGTTGATGAGGCGGCCAAGGAGTTGCTCAAGCAAGCAGTGGGCCATTTTCAACTTTCGGCACGAGCGTATTATCGGGTGCTGAAATTGGCGCGGACAATTGCGGATTTGGCAGGTTTAGAAAAGATTACGACCAACCATATAGCGGAGGCGTTACAGTATCGACCGAAGGTAGGAGAACTATAAGAATTTCTAATTTTCAATTTCTAATTTCTAAACGATTTTTAATATTTCAATTTTTAATTTTCAAATGAAATACGACTTAGAAGAAAAGACGAAAAAATTTGCTATTCTGATTGTCCGAGTGCTTAGTAAAGTAAAGGTGACCCACCTAAATGACAATATTATCAAACAATTACTGCGCTGTTCGACGAGTGTTACCGCTAATTATCGCGAAGCAAACGCTGCTAGCTCTAGGAAAGATTTTCGAAATAAAATTTTCATTTGCCGAAAAGAAATTCAAGAAAGCAAATTATGGATTGAGTTGTTGGAAGAGACTAATCCGGAGATTAAAAATAGCCTTCTAAAACTTTGGAGTGAAGCCCACGAACTTACCTTGATTTTCAACAAAATTTCCACCAGTTTGAAAAATTGATGAATTGTGGAATTGGAAATCTTTTAAAAATTGAAAATTAGAAATTAAAATTTCCCCTTACTTGTCCTCCCTTGGTTCAAGTTTTTTCAGCTTCTCCCTCACTTCTTCATTGTAAGGCGACAGCTCCAAAATTCGCTCATAAGTTTTGAGCGCAGCTTTTTCATTTTTGCCAGCTTCGTAGGCTTCAGCCAGGGCGAAGAGGTAGTCGAGATTGCGATGGTCGCGTTTGACGGCGTTTTTGAACGCTTCGGCTGCAGCAGAGTAATCCCTTAGCTTCAAATAAACTTGTCCGAGGCTCAGCCAGCGGGAGGTTTTGTGGCCATCGATACGAGTAGCGTTTTCGTAGGCCTCGCGGGCCAGGGCGTATTTATTCTGGTGATAAAAAGATAAGCCTA
Source organism: Patescibacteria group bacterium (assembly GCA_043812055.1). Classification (GTDB taxonomy): domain Bacteria; phylum Patescibacteriota; class Gracilibacteria; order JAHISY01; family JAHISY01; genus JBDRMN01. The sequence continues at coordinate 9,044 of JBDRMN010000053.1, read as the reverse complement.
GGTTGCCGAAGTGAGTGGCTTCTTTCGGTTCCAGATCAATCAATTTTTTGAAAAATAACTCAGCTTTGCGCCAGTCTTCACGGTGAAGATAGCTAAGACCAAGTAGGCAGTTGGCTTTGATATTGTGCTCATCGATGGCGAGCACCTGGACCAGAATTTTTTCAGTATCTTTCCACTGTTGGCGAGCGAAATGGGTATCGGCTTTGCGCATCAGGACACTGATCTCGCCAAGACGTTCCTGAATCTTGCGGGATTTGTCCTCGAGAGAGAGCTGGGCTCGAAGTAAATTTTCCTCGCGAGAAACGCGATTGAGCTTTTGTTGTTCGCGCTCAAATCTACGCTGCATCTGCTTGGCCATGAAGTTCAGCTTTTTGCGGCGGTAAAGGATGCCAGCGATGCCTCCTGAGGCTGCGAGAATAAGATAAGGTTGGAGCATTTTAGGGGATAGGTTATAGGTGCTAGGGAGGGACTAGGGAGTAATTAGTAATTAGTGTGAGTATTTAGGGAAATCCTAATTACTAACCACTCACTACTCACACTTCACGGTGTCGCATTCTAACTCATCTGGCCACTTTTTTGCCCGTTTTCAGTTCCTCAGCCGTGAAAACTTGAGTGCCGCCTTTGCTAAGCGCGACTTTGACAGTTTGATTCAAAATGTCGAGGGCGATAACTTTCCCTTCGCCTTTTTCGGTTTTCACACTTGATCCCCAGTTGGGTAGATTCTTGCGCAGGCGTTCGTACTCTTCGAGCTCGTAGGCGAGGCAACAGAGCAGTTTGCCACAGGGACCCGAGAGTTTGTCGGCACCTTTCATGACCAGTTCCTGACTCTTGACCATTTCCATAGTGACGCTCTGAAATTTTGACAGTACCCCCGAGCTACAACATTGCTGGCGGCCACAAATACCGAAACCGTCAGTAGCCTTGGCCCGGTCGCGCATCCCGAGCTGCTGCAGGTGGATGCGTTTCTGCATTACGCCGGCAAGACGTGGGACAATCTCCTTGAAGTCAATACGCTCCTCGGCAGTAAAGAGAAAGTTTACTTCACCTCCATCGAAAGCCAATCGGGCTTCGACGATCTGCATGGGTAACCCCAGTTCGACAACTTTCTCCCGGGCCTTTCGCAGAGCCTTGCCAGCCTCTTCGTGCTGCTCGCGCATTCTCTTGAGGTCCTTTTCGTTCGCTTTGCGCAAGATTTTTCCAGCCAATAAAATTTCTTCTTTACTTAATTTCTGACGATCCAAAAAGACAACTTGGCCGGTAGTCTCTTTCATTTCACCATGCGAAAAGATCATCCAATCGCCAAGCTTCACTTCCCACTCGGCATCGGTCGCGGCGACCAAGACTAAATCGTCGTAACTGTGGCGGAGGCCAATATTCACAGGGAACAGGTTACAGGGAACAGGGAACAGGTTGTAGGTTGCAGGTTACAGGTTCCAGGGACTAAATAGAAAGCAGAAGGTTCTCAACAGTTAAGCGAGGATTCACGTTGCTGACTACGAGGGAACGGGCGCGGTTGGTCGCGCGGAGTAAGTTTACAAGTTTTTCGTTGCTGTAGCGGGAGCCCGCGATAGGTTTCCGAGCGCGGGTGAGGAGGAAACTGCGCAAGAAGTAGGTGAAGGCTTCCAGAAATTTCTGAGTTTCCGGAGTACTCCTGGTTACCTCTTCAGCGAAAGTCATGCGATCAGCGGTATCCGGACGCTCGAGCAGATTTTTTAGCCGTCGAAAGTACTCAGCGTATTCGCGCAAGATATCGGGATCAGCTGCCAGGCGTTCAGCCCGGATCGGCTTGCCCATCGAAAAATTAACAATGCGACTTCGTTCGTCTGGGCTTAAACCGGGGAACTTTTTCGACAACATGCTCTCAATCGCACTCGGATTAACGTTGCCAAACTGGAGGACGCGGCAGCGTGAAACGAGAGTAGGGAGTAAGAGAGGCAGGTTATTGGTAGTAAGCAGGAAGGTTGTGCGTGGCGGCGGCTCCTCGAGAGTTTTGAGGAAGTGATTGGCACTCTCGCGATTCAGGCGCTCGATATTGTGGATGATGAAAATTTGCCGGCCGTCACGAGTATTGTGGATACGAGCGAGGATTTCCCGCAGGTCTTCGATACGGATGGTATCAGTTTTTGCTTTGGGGTTACGGCTACGGTGGGTCTGATTGAAATTAGATTTTTTAGCGATTGCCTCGAAGTTTTCGTTGATCCCCTCGATCCAGAGCTCGTCGACAATTGTGAGATTAGGATGAATATTGGCTCGAATCTGGCGACAGTCTTCACATTTGCCACAGACTCCGTTCGCACACAGAGCGAACTTCGCAAAAGCTTTGGCGGCGGTGAATTTCCCGACTTCGGGCGGACCGGCGAAAAGGTAAGCATGACTAAGCTGGTCACTTAGCAAATCCCGCTCGAGTTCGGCAAGGCGGTTTTCGTTCCCGGTAATTGGCCAGGAAAATTTAGTCATTGAGTCATTAAGTCTTTAAGTCTTTGAGTCACTGGGTCTTTGGGTGATTAACTTATTAATTGCCTCAGGGTCTTTTCACTTAAAGACTTAAAGACACAGAGACATAAAGACTACACCCCTACCCGCACTTTAGCAGCTCGCAGTATCTTCCCATTCAACTCATAACCATCCTCAACTATCTCAATAATCTTCCCGCGCTCGCCCTCACCGGTTCCGATCACTGCGTGCTTATTTACGTCAACGCTGTCGCCGGGTTTTGCTGTGATCTTTTGTAATCCTAATTCCGCCAGGGTCTCTTCGAATTGGATTTCAATGGCAGCAACGCCCTTGGCCCACTCGTGCCTTTTCAGCTCCTCGGGTAAGTGTTCGCTGGCACGTTTGAAGTTATCCAGGACGGGGAGGATAGCGCTGAGGGTTTGCTCGTTGGCTGATTTGATCAGAATGCTTCGGTCTCGTTCAACCTTTTTGCGGTAATTTTCGAGCTCGGCGAGAGCACGGAGGTACTTTTCTTCAAAGTCGACTTCCCCTTTTTGGGCTTTGGGTTTTTTGGAATCGTTATGGTCTGCTGGGGGATTGGTGGAGTTCATAGGGACAGAATAGCAGAATATTAGAATACAGAATACAGTTGGGTCGTTAAGTCTTTGAGTCTTTATGTCTTTAAGTCTTTGGGTACCGAGTTTACCTTTAGATCCGGGTCTTGCTCCATGTTACGTGCTCCATGTTCCATGACTAAGTCTCCAAGTCCTTGAGTCCTTAATCCTGTATCCTATATCTATGAAACCTAGAATCAAACTAAAGCCGTGGGGTCGCGAAATTTGGTTCGCTGATACTGCGAAGTATGCCGGCAAGATTCTCGAGGTAAAGAAAGGGGAGCGGCTGAGTTTGCAGTATCATCGTAAAAAAGAAGAAACCCAGTTTCTGTTCTCAGGGAAAATTCGGATTAGCTCTGGAAGATCTGAAAAAAGTTTGAGAACTAAGATTCTCAAACCGGGTGACATCTTTCATATTCCGGCAAAGCTCATTCATCGGGTCGAAGGGATCGCTCCACTCTCGAAAATTTTTGAAGTTTCGACTCCGCACTTGCACGACGTCGTGAAACTATCTGACGATTACGGGAGGTCGGGTAGCGGAAACAACGCGGCTTTGGATAAAAAGCTTAGTCGTAAAAAGAAAAGTCGTTAATGGCATTACCGACCCAGGAGTTCCTCCACTTTCTCCACGGCTTCGAAAGGAGTATATTCGGATTTCTTGAGGTAGAGATCCGCACCCATCTTGAGGGCCTTGTCGGCGTCTTTGTCTTGCTCGAGATTGCTATTGATCACGACTTTGGCTTTCAGAGAAGAGTTGTTTTTCAGCGCTTGTAGGACCTCGTAGCCGTCCATCTGGGGCATCATGATGTCGAGCAAGATGACATCGGGGTCGAATTCAACAGCCTTGGTGATGCCGTCCATACCATTGAGGCTGACTTCCACGTTGTAACCCTTCTCCTCAAAAGCGGTCTTAAACATTTCATTAAGATCCTCATTGTCCTCGATAATGAGAACTTTGGGTTTGTATTCATTCATGGGTGAGGGGGATTAGAAAAGTGAAGGTGGAGCCCTTGTTTGGTTCGCTGTTCAGCCAGATTTTACCACCAAGCTTCTCGAGGATACGATTCACGATGGACAAGCCCAGACCCGTTCCAGTGTAGGTTTTTTGGAGGAAGTTTTCAACTTGCCCGAATTTTTCGAAGATTCTTTTTTGGGCCTCCTGTTTGATTCCCGGGCCAGTGTCACTGACCTCTAGTTTCAAGAAATTAGGATCTTGCTTGTACTTCTCCACGTTGATCTCGATGCGATTATCCTTCTTGGGATCTTCGGGGGTGAACTTGCAGGCATTCTCGACTAGACCGCGGAGGATGCGCTTGAGTCGTTTGGGATCGGTATAAACCTGGTATTGCCGACCCTCTGGCCTGATGGAGCAACTCAAAGCAATGCATTTCTTGGCACAAGTCTCTTTGAACTCCAGCATGGCGTCCTCGACAACTTCTTCGACATTCACCTTGCTAAATTTGAATTCCATATTACCGGCCTCGAGCTTGGTGATGTCTAGAATGTTATTAATGATGCTGAGCAGATTATTGGTACTTCCCAGGATTTTATGGGAAAAGTTTTTTTGCTGATCGGTGAGGTCGCCGAATTTCCCGGAAAGCAGCATGTCAGTGTAGCCTCGGATGATCGTGGCCGGAGTTCGCAGCTCGTGAGAAGTCACGGAGATAAAAGAGTCTTTGGCCTCGTCGAGTTTTTTCAACCGGTTATAAGATTCCTGGAGCTGCTGAGTTTGTTTACGTAGCTCATCGGTGTAGATGATATTGACCAGCGAGAGGGCGATATAGTGTACGACACTCTCCAGCAACTTCAATTCCTCCTCGATGTAGATGTCATCGGAAATCTTTTTCTTCAAAACAAAAAAGCCAATTAATTTGTCAGTATTTTTGTAAAGCGGGTAGCAAATATCTCCCAGAGATTTAAGCTCATCGAGATACTCACAACTGATGTGATTATGACTCTGAAGATATTCCTCTTCGTCAGTTACCAGGAAGCCGCTGTGCTGAGAAAACCAGTTTTGGATTTTGGGATAGGCGGTGTCGGATTTCAGGAGAATGATCCGGGCAGATTCGATGGCCAGTTTCTCGCAGAATTTTGCCTGAATGTCAGACTCTAGTTCTTTGGCTGATTCGTAAAAGGTGTTTTGAGTTTTGAACTGGCTGGTGACTTCCCGGAATTGTTCGAGGCTAGTAGCTTTGAAAAAATTATAATAATCCAAGACATACAAGATGGCGTTGTAGGCGAGGATAATAAACGTAGCAATTAGGATGTTGATATAGAGTGGAGTGAAACCAACCAGTAGGAGTGTGGTGGGTTGATACAGCAAGCCACCCAGGATTGCCACAGCTATTAGCGCGATGGATTTCTTCAGGAAGACCGGAACAAGTAATTTGAGATTTAGAAATTTATATTCGACAAAGAGGTAAAAAACGAGGAAAACATGCAGGGCACTGAGTAAGTGAGTGGAGTTGAGGAGATTGGCGTAGAGGGGAATAAGCGGATTGTAGAAGGAAAACAAAACCGCAGCTCCCAGGAGCAGGGCGATTACGTATTCGAGCAAGAGGAATTTAAGTTGGTATTTTTTGACACCACTTAGTTCTCGACAGGCGTGCATCAGGATTAGGATGGGATACAAGAGGTAAAGCAGCCAGACAGCCAGCCAGGTGTTGTAAATAGGATCCAAACTCACCCACTTATCTAGCGGGAGACTCGGGACGGAAAACTGAACTGTGAGATAAGTGAGGAGAATTAAATTGAACAGATAGCCGATAATTATGAGGGCGGTTTTGTGGCGACCGAGTAAGGTTGTGATGAAGTGGAAGTTGGCTACTGCCAAGAAGCTTGCTCCTGCATAGGGAACCAGAAGAGGGAGCTCCCACTTGTCAGCCGCGACGTAGCCCAGGGCCCAGGCCCCCAGACAAAAACAGAGAACCGCAAAAGTTCTGCTGATCGCCCCCCGTCTGTTTTTCAAGAAGGCAAATACGCCGGTCGTGAGTACCAGGATCCCGTTTAAGATAGCGCCAAGTATGAGAAAAGTCTGCATTCAGCTAAGCACTTTTTTTAGATTGGGAGAGTTTGCTTTCGAGGGGGTGGGTAAAGATAAAGTTGCTACCCTTGCCGGGGGTACTCTCGACCCGGATCTGGCCCCCCAGTTTCTGGACGATTCCCTTCACGATTGAAAGCCCCAGGCCGGTACCTTTGTGTTGCTTTTGAAATGAGTTTTGGACCTGTTTAAAGCGTTCGAAGATGACCTCGCGATCTTTTTTGGCGATACCAACACCGGTGTCTTCGACTTCGAATTGGAGAGCTTGATCGTCTTTTGGATTTTTACGAACCCGCAGCGTGATGGAACCTTTTTCGGGGGTGAATTTGAAAGCGTTGCCAGCCAGGTTCACCAAGACTCGTTTGAACTTTTCGGCGTCGGTAACGATTTGTGGTTTTATTTTGTCAGGATTTTCAGTATTGAACTTAATTGATTTTTCGGCGCACTTGACTCGGAAGTCGGCGGCAATGTCGTTGATTATCTTTTCAACATCGACTTTCTCGAGATTGAACTGCATACGATTGGCGTCGAGTCGGCTGATGTCGAGAAGAGAATTGACGAGGTGCAGGACGCTGTCGGTACTTTTGTAAATTCTTTCTAAAAATTCTCGCTGCTTTTTGGTGAGAGATCCGAATTTACCGGAAAGCAGAAAATCGTCGTAGCCCTTGATGATCGTAAGCGGAGTGCGGAGATCATGGGACGTCACTGAGAAAAAGAGATCTTTGGCCGCATCGAGCTCTTTGAGTTTTTTGTAAGAATCACGCAGTTTGAGGGCCTGTTCGTGGATTTGTTTTGTCTTGCGTTCAACCTCTTCGTGCAGATCCCGGTTGTAGTGCAAGACCCGTATCGAAAGGCGGATATGGGAGGCGGCGGATTTGAGAACCTGAATTTCTTTTTTGGTATAGAGAGCTTGGTGCGGTTTTTTACCGAGGAAAAAGAATCCGGTTAATTTGTTTTCGCGTCCCCAAAGTGGAAAACAAAGTTCTCCCATCGCCCGAATCTCGTTAACACTCTGCAGCTTCGAAAAGAACTCACGTAAAGCGAGATGTTCATGTTCACTTTTACTGAAGTGTTGGATCAAGTCATGAAAGTGTTTTCGATTACTTGAGTTGAGGAGGACGATTTCAGCCGGTTTGATACCGAGCTCGCGCTCGAAGGTTTCCTGGACGGATTGCTTCAGCTCGGCCAGGCTCGTATAAAAAAGTTTCTTCTCGTAAAAATCATTGATTGCTTTAGTGAAGTCATCAATGTGATTGATGCGGAGCAAGTGGTAAAAAAGATGGGAGTTGAAAAAGCTACTGAGTGAGAAATAGGTAATTAGCGAAATAATGGGAAAGAGCATGAGAACCGAGGCCTCCTCTTTGCGGAAGAAGACGATGTAAGAAATGAGTAAGCCAAAACCAAGTGCCAGCACCAAGGCGGAGATTTTTTTGACGATATTGAGGATACTCAGCTGAACATCGAGGAAGTGGTAGCGGAGAATCGCGTAAGCGAAGGCAATTACTTGAGCCGAGAGCAGGATATTGAAGTAGAGGGGAACATTGAGGTTGTAGGCCGGCAAGAAGTTGATCGTGAGTGCGCCGAAGGTGACCACCTCTCCCATCAAAATGTATTTGATCTGCTGGTGGCGAACGCCGGTACTTTTTTTGTAGTGTCGATTTAAAAGAAAAAATGAATAAGCAAAATAAGCCAGCCAGACGGCCAGCCAGAGGTGGTAGAGGATGCCGACATCCGCCCAGAGGGCGAAATTGTGCTTCGGGACCACCCCGGCAATAAAGAGTGAAGTCGGGATGGCCAACAGGAATAAGGAGCTGGTGGCATAACCGATCTGGATAAAGCGCTTGCATTTCTCGACGATCCCGAGAATCGAACAAATGAAATGGAAGTTGGCGATGGCGAGAAAAAAGGCTCCCACGTGCAGAACTCGGAAAGAGATCAGCGAAAGTTCGGGATTGTCTGTAACCAGCGGCCAGAAAGAGCCCAGGGCCCAAAAGGCAATCGCGAAACAAAAAATCGCGAAAGTCTGATTAATTAAATGCTTTTTGTTCTTGAAATAGACAACCGCACCAGTGATGAGGGCGACTAAACCGTTTATGAGCGCACTAATGGCGAAGAAAATATACATTGGTGTTGATTTTGAACCCTCAATGAGGGCTTATTTATCCTATAATTTTAGCAAAAATGGGGAGTTTTAGCAAGGATCTAGGTTCTAGGTTCTAGGGGATAGGGGATAGGGTGTGGGTGTTAGGACTGGGATTCTTGGGATTGCTGAGATTATTGGGAGATATTGAGGGTCATTAAGTCATTAAGTCGTTGAGTCTTTGAGTGGTCAAGTTTTTGGGTTGTCTTTAAATCTTTTTACCCAAAGACCCAAAGACCCAGAGACTCAAAGACCTTTGTAACCTAAATTTGTTCGCCTCCTCGACAAAAGAAAATCACTTCAGAGAGAAAAGCATATGATTTTGCCGGTAGCCCGTTCTAGGCTTCAGCAGGTTCTAGGTGTCGGGGAACAGTTGGGTTTTAGCGGCAGACGAACCGCAGGTTCAGATTTGCAATCTGAACCGTAAGGTTTCCGTTCGATTTTGTAAATCGAACCTAGTGTCTACCCACGTTTTGTTCGCATTAAAACGTTGTTGCCGACCTGAAACACAAGGTTCGGGTTACAAACCCGAACCTGCGTTTTCCCTAGAACCTGAAACCTAATTTTGTTCGCTTGCTCGACAAAAGAAAATCACAAAGTTAAACTCAGCCGGAACTTTTTAAATAGATTAAAACCCCTGAAAATGCTCGGTAGAACTTGGGCAAAATTGTTTCTCATTCTCGTTCTGGCTGGTTTCCTGGCCTTGATTGATTTACCAGTCGCCCGGAAGGAATTTCTGCAAGTTATTCCAGTGCTTGGTGAAGAGTTGGCAGAGCTGAAAGTGAAGCTCGGCTTGGATCTCCAGGGAGGCGCCCAC
>JBDRMN010000052.1:0-4614 GCA_043812055.1 Patescibacteria group bacterium | reverse complement strand
ATTTACTTTTTCCTCGAATTCAATCAGTCCCAAACTGTTAAATATTCTGTTGATAAAATTAGAAACATTCTCCTTTTGCATTTTTGCCCGCACTGCTTTGAAAATTTCAATAGTAGGCAGAATTGAGACCTCAAACACCTCTGCTTTTTTGACCACGCTCTCCTCTACTGGTTTATTTCTTCCTTCTAATTTATTATCAAGCGCTACTTCTCTATAAGGATTTCCAATCAGTATTCCACGAGTTTTAATTTTCTTTGGTCTTTCTCTCGCGGTTATCCATTTCAAAAGTTGCGCCAGCTTTGATTCAGGAATACTTTTTTTCATGCCACCAATCTCAACTGGATTTTTTTCGCCAGTTTTTGGATCGATGATATTCAAGTCTTCTTCACCAGGAGCACCCTCTTTTGCTGTTATTCCTAGGAGTTCCAGTGACTCTCTAACGATAATTTCTAACCTGTCTCCAGATTCACCCTCGTCGCCTTCTGTTAATAATTGTTTAAATTTCGATAAATTTTTAATCAATCCTTCATTTTTAATAATTTCTTTCTCTAATTCAGATATTTCCTCCTGATTGCCACTTATTGTTTTTTTGATTTGTTCCTCATTATGTAAGTTGACAGCGTCTGTCCACGCTGGGAGAGTACACTCTGATTCAGAATCACGACTTATTAAAATACCAATTCCTTCTTTTACTGAGCATGTAGTAGGAGGTGGAAGAAACTGTATGATCTTGGAGTGTATTGGGTCGTATGCACCATTTTTTTCAGTAATTTGAAGGTTTATTGCCAACACCTTTCCGGCTTTATTTTTTAGAATAGGTCTTAATCTAACATCAAAATTCGTTCTTTGTACGGTTTTATATTCTCCTGGGTAATAGTTTTTCCAAAAATGTGACCACTGTTTTACGTGACTCAGATAAGCATCTAATGATTTGCCTTTCGAAAACTCCTTTCCGTTTTTTTCAACAAAATTCATCCAAATGGGGCACCAACTATAATTACTAATTTCTGTTCCTGAGGTGGAGAATGTTGGCGCTGTTATGCATATCACTTCTGTGTCACGCCAAATGGCGTCATTGAGATCTTCTCTCATGGCAAGTAGTTCTTCCCCTATGGACTCCAATATGACTGGTGACAATGTGCCTAAATTAATGATAACTAAATCATAGTCACCAAGATATGGAATTTTTTTTGACCATGAAGCACATTTTGCAAGACTGTGTCCCTCAGATCCTATAACCAGTATTTTTCTCTTTTTCTCCATAATCTAGGGGGTTAAAAATTGACTGCACTTGTTTATGATTAAACATTCTTTAGGTTTAAAGTAATTTACTTTCCGCGGCTTGAACGCTTAACAATTTCGCCTTGCGGACTCATCACACCAACAGTTGTACCTTCGGTTTTCTCAAGCGCTTCTTTCAGTGTGGCTTGATTCGCGGCGGCTATATACACTGGCTTCTTGAAACCCTGTAGCTGACCGATGCCATCAGAAACGGTACCTTCAGTTTCAACATCAACAGCCATTCTAGGCGAATTGATGTCGACTCCTTTGCCGGAGTTATATTCTGAGTTTAGCTTTTCGGCTATACGATTTGCCGTAGTTTTGTGGGATCGTGATTCGGACATAGTTTTTTTGGTTAAAATCCTTAATTCTATTACTATTTTACCATACTTGTCAACCCCCAATACGTTTAAACCTCTATTTTTAAGCTCTGAAATTAAATTTCAATGAAATTCTCCACCAAAAAAAGACCCCACTCTCGCAGGGTCCTTTTTTAATTTGATCTATTTTAGATTCTTCTTATTTTTCTATCTTCTCCGCCGCAATCGCGAGGACTTTTGTCAGCGCAGCGCGGGAGAGATTTTCACCCACACCGAATTCATCCGTACCGCCCTTACCCGTCATGATTCCCGCCGCGTTGACATTGGCAATGGCTTGCTGCGCGCGAGCAGGGGCTTGGCCTAGATCGCTGAAGCCAGCGTCGGAGATTGTAGCGTTTTCGAGCTTGAGCACCTCGCTCAGGAGGATGGCGACTTCCTCGCGCTTGATTGCATCACCCGCTTGCACCCGACTCATGAAGTCCAGATTCACGCCTTTTTGCTCGAGTGCGCCCACACCTTCCGTAGCCCAGTCAGCGAGATTATTGGCGACGGTGGAGTTACTGGTCTGGCCACTGAGACCGGCGATACGGCCGAGAGCCACAGCAGCTTCAGAGTAGTTTAGGGTCCCGCCCGGGTTGAGCGTACCGTCGGCGTTGCCATTTATCAGTCCCTCGTTTTTGGACTTCAGCGCGAAGCTGGCAAACCAGTTATCAGTGGTATCATCCGCATCGCGGAAACCGATCAAGCCGTCTTCGACTTTCTGCGTGATAGCTTGCTCTTTGATCTGACGGAATTCCTCCACAGCTTCGGCTTCGCCGAGATTGACGATCCGACCGGCGAGATTCTTGGCCGCGTCTTTGGCTGCGCCGATCCCGAAGTTGTAGCTACCGAGTTCGGCAGTAATGTTCTGGATTTCCTGTTTGAGATTTTGGACCTGGCTACGCAGGGCCTGGACTTCAACCATGAGCTCACTCTTGGCCTGGATCAGGGCTTGCAGTTTCGTGTTCTCGAGGCCAGCGGTGCTGGCGTAGGCGAGAGTATTGTCGTCCGTATCGACGGTGTTTTCGATGTAGTCCGCGAGGACGTCTTTACTGAGCTTCTTCATCCGATCCATTTCATTGACCCCGAAACGCTTATCTTTCATGAATTGTTTGAATTTGTCTTCATTCATATCGAAATCCGCATCGGCGAAGTCGGCGTACATATCCTTGTAATCATCTTCGTAATTAATAAGGTTATTGTTCAGACCGGCGGAACGCATGATTTCTTCGAACTGCCACTGAAGTTCCTCCGCATCCTGCATGATGCGAGCGGCTTTACCACAATCGTCGATACTTAGGGCCGCCTGAATTTCACCGAGGATTCTCTTCCCTTTCTTGATTAATTCCTCCAGCTTTGGCTTCACGTTGGCGGGAACTTTGGCGAGGATCTCCGGTGCTTCGGTATTGAGACCACGGTCGAGACCTTGCGCACCACGCGTAACATCCGCACACATGCGGCCTTCATTGAAAGAGCGGGTGAGTGCTTCCAGCTTTTCCCAGACCTGCTCCCGGAGCTTGTCACCGATTTCCCAACCATCTATGAAACCTCCACTTGTTGCTGCAGCCTGGGCTTCGGTAACGATTCGCAGACAAGTAGCGACGAGTCCGTCGAGTTTAGCGATGACTGTCGCATCGGCGCTGCCATCACGTCCGAGCTCTTTCTTCGCACGCTCAACTTCGCGCTTTATGTGCACATTACACTGTTCGTTGAACTGCGCGAATTCTTTTTGGCGACGAGAATTTTCCATCTCGTAACGGAAATCCTCCCAAAGATCCTCCTTTTCCCAACGCAGATCTTCCCGCTTTTCCCGATCCGTTTCATTCATCATTTGCTGAACGACGGCCTTGATCTTGGCTAGTTTAGCTCGCAGGTTAGTCACATTTACGCCTTCTTTTTCCATTTGGGGTAGCTCCCGAGAGTCAGTGCGCTCGAGGTCTTTCAGTTCTCTTTGCAGATAAACGTATTCCTCAGCGAGATTGGCCTGCTCGAAAATGGGGTTGAGTTCCTCGAAAAGCTGCCAGCAGCTGTACATGTCGCCGCCGCCGCTATTGGCACAATTTTTGATTTCCTGAATTTTGCTTTCGAGCTGATTGACAAGTGTTTGCAGAGCCGGGTTGCTGTTGGTTTGCCTTTTGATTCGGCTGATATCACGAGTACGTTGCTGGACCTCACGCAGGATATTTTGCTGCTCCCGAGCGGCGTCTTCCGCGGAATTCTGTTCCAAGTTGTCGTTGCTATCGTCAGTTCCGTGCCAGTCGCCGTTGTTATTCCACTGATCGTTATTGGAATTCAGGTCTGGGGAGGGATTGTAACTGCCACCACTACCACCATCTGTAGGCATGGTGGAATTGTAACTGCCACTGGAGTCATAGTTCATTCCTGGATCTACCATGGGTTTGTCGTATTGATCGAAACCACCGCTGCCATCACCTGTAGGCATAGTGGAATCGTAACTGCCACCACCACCTGAACTTGAAGAAGTTCCTGTCATGGGATCGTAAGTCTCTATGGTCTGCAGGGCGAGCAAATAGGCACCCGCAGGGGAGAGAGAGCCACCGCTATTTTCTTGCTGGACTGCCGCTGTGAGCGCGAGCGCCAAAGTGAGCGCACCGGCAATACCGCCAGCGATGAGGCGCTTGATGTTTTTGTTTTGCATTTTTGTTTTGGTTAGATGATTAAAATTATTTTTATCACACCATTCGCCCCGTGTGGAATGCGAACGACGTGTTTTAGTAAAGTTTTCGTATCATCTTACCATAGGTACGATTAAAAAGCAAGATACGCAAAACAACCCCTGGGGTCCCGCGGGACCCCAGGGGTTGATAAGTATTTACTCCTTAATAGTCAATCCCATCGATTTCGCCGTTCCCGCTACAATTTTCTTCGCGGCTTCGATATCGTTTGCATTGATGTCGGGCATCTTGATCTCGGCGATTTTGGCAAGCTGAGCTTGATTGATTTCGCCAACCTT